>CAZDTD010000486.1:0-2341 GCA_964507995.1 uncultured Pirellulales bacterium
CTTCCGCCAGTTCCGGCAGGGCGGTTCCGGCCGTGTACGTCGCTTTTCCGGTAAATGCCATCGTTGTTTCTCCTTCCAATGAAATGAAGAGGTTCGATCTGTGATGTGGTCGCTCACATCACGCTTCGTCGCAGGTTCAGATACCGCAGCAGGTCGGCGCGTCGTCCCGTCCTGGCCGCCTGTTTCGCGGCCTGCTCGAGCGCGGTCTGGTTGTTCGTCAGACGGTCCTTGGCCGACGCGGTCTTGCGCGGAGTCACGACCGGAGCCGATCCCCCGAACAGATACGCCTTCTCCTTCCTCACTTGCGTCACGCAACTGTCGATGTCCGCTTCGGTTTTGCCGTCGATCCGGGTCTTGGCCACGAGGACGGCCGCCTCCAGGTCGATTGCGCCGGCCGCCGCGAGTTTGTGCGTCAGCTTCTGCTCGATCTGGAGGCCGTTGAGCTCGTCCGAGATCTGCGCGATCCTCGCGTTCGCCTGGGCCAGTTGCTCCGCCAGGGTTTCCGCGTTGCTTCCTTCGTCGTGTACGTCATCGGCGCTCATCTTGTCTCCTGTCACTGAGGGTGTCGTGGGTTCGCTGTCACCGGGTCGTCTCGTAACCCAGCTCCTTGAGGATCTGCTCCTGGGGCACGCCCAGCTCCCGCTTGATCTGCGCTTCCTGGAGCTTTTCCGTCGTGTTCTCGGGCAGCGGGTTGGCAAAGAGGATCTCGACCTCGCGTTCGGATTCACTCGTGGGGTAGAGTCCCATCGTGTCGAGCATGCTCAACACCATCCGGCAGATCCTGCGGATTCCCTCGCCGTACGTGTGACGCTTCCGCTCGTTCCGGCTGAGCATGCCCATGAACGTCAGACGCAGGGCCACCGCGCTGGTCAGGTTGCCGAGCCGGTCCTGGAGGATGCCCGCGACGACGGGCGTCACGCCGCTGGCCTTGTCCATCGCCTCGCGAATCTCGGAGATGTGCAGGTCCTCGCTCGGCGCCGCGGCGTCCCCGCCGAATTCCTGGATGGAGGCCTCCGGATTGTCGGTGCACCACATCCGGCCCGGCGCGACCGGTTTGTTCTCGAAGCCCTCGATTCCCTTGCCTAAGTACATCTTGAACGACTGGAACGTGATCCGGCTGGCCCGGTCGCTCAGACGCGTGTTCAGCTCGTCCTGCAGCGGGATCAGCGGCTCGACGTCGCTGACGCCCTCGTAGTAGTAGGGCTGTGCGACGTTCTGCACGTGCACGACCGGGAGGAATCCCCAGGGCATCGGCCCTTCCGCGACGAGTTCCTTGTCCTCGTACCGCTGCCAGTAGTCGGGCGACGCGATCTCGGTCACCGCGACCACCTGTCTCGTGTCGCTGCGCTGGCCGACCGCTCCGAGAATCCGCGAAAGGAACGAGCCCCGGCTCGTCACCGTGTTCTTCCGCTGGTGGAAGTGCTGCACGTAGAGCCGGATGACTCGGTAGTCGTCTTCGTCCAGGACAGGCAGTGCTCTCGGCGCCTCGATCAGCTCCAGATCGATTGCCTGTGCCCATTGCAGCACAGAGGTCAGAGGAGTGCCGTCGAGACGTGGAGAAGGGAGTGAGGAAGAGTCCCCGGTCGCAGGTGCCTGCGCGGGGGGCGTTCGGATGAGGCAATCGACGAACCCGTAGACGCTTCCGAGCACCGCCATATCCTGGAAGAAGCCAGGGCCTCCATTGGCCGCGAACAGCGCCTTTAGAATCGCTTCGATGTCTTTGCGCTTGCGGTCATCGGGGGCCCTGGAGATCAGACGGATGGACTTGCCGAACAGGAAATCCGCCGCGGCGTTCACCCGCCAGGCGATATCGTTCTCGATCACGACTTCTTTGCGCTGGATGTCGCGTACGGCCTGCGTGCCGAACGTGCCGGACCAGGGCGAATGGGTCAGGCCGGTGATCCGCGAAGGCAGGCCGTACTCCTGGGCCTGGACGTAACAGCGACCCGACTCGTTGACCTTGCGATCCGCGGCGCCGCCGCCGCAGATCTCGACCATCGGATTGGCGTAGTAGTCCCACAACCGCGAGAAGTGCCGCCGCAGGGTCGCGGAGTGCACGTCCACCAGCCAGTCGAGGTAGCTCGCATCGATCCGCCCGTCGAAGTTCTCAAGCTCGAATCCCATGTCCCGTTGCCCTTTCCGACTGTCGTTTTGCGTCGTCGTTTTTCACTTCGTTTGGGGGTCGCTCGCATTGACGCGTCCCTCTACCCTTGCCCGATGTTGCACGAATTTGTCGAAAATTCCGTGTTTTGCATGGAGTGAAAATTGCAGTAAGTTCAGTTGCAGAAAGGAATAAAAAAAATTTTGCGTCGAGGGCGTTTTGGGTTTTCAGATGTTGCAC
>CAZDTD010000487.1:0-2341 GCA_964507995.1 uncultured Pirellulales bacterium
GAATGAACATGGTGCTTGTCATTCTCCATATCGCAGTCCTGGCCACGCTGGTCTTTGCGTACGGCCGGGAGTGAGGCTCGATGGAACATCTCGCGTCCCGTGTCCGGGACGTCTGTTCTTTTGTGTGACGCATTTTGCCCTGCAAGAACCTCTTTTCGACCCAACCGGCGTTTACATGATCTTCTCGACCACCACCTGCTGCCCTGGAGCGAAGTGCGCCGTGGCGGCGTCCTCCGGACTGATGCGCATCAGTTCGTCCGAGTCCGAATCGGTGGGGGGACCCGCTTTGACGTGGACGGAGTGCAGGCCGCCATACCACCAGCGGACGTCGTCGGCATAGAGCAGGTCGCCCGGCTCGGCGGCCATCTTATCGAGCGCGGATTGGGGCACGATCACCGTGTTTGTGCCCGAGAGGCTCGGGTCGAACTGTGCAGTCAGACGGGCTTTCCCGCCGGGACGGCGATTGGGCTCGCCTCCCTTGAACTGGCGCATGGCGTCCGCCTGAGTGCCTGCGACAAGCCCCTTGATTTCGCCCAGTGCCTTAGGCTTTGTGAACCACGTGACGGCCACGCCCACCGCGCCGGCCGCCAGCAGGCCGAACAGGGCCCGCATGAACGTATAGCTGCCGGGACCCATGCCGAAATCCAGCGGTCCGATGAGCGCATCGGGCCAGACGAAGGACAAAGCAATCAGGACGCTTCCGACCGCGATGGTCGCGAAGGCGGCCGCCGGGCTGTACCGCTGCCACAGAATCCCCAGGAAGATCGCCATTAGAACCGGTGGGGTGACCGCGGCGGTGAACATGCCGTGCGCCTCGTAGATGGTGCCCTTCATGAACACCGGCACCAGAGCCAGGCCCAGACCGGCCGCAGCCAGGCTCGTGATCCTCGCCACGAACAGGTGATGCTTGTCGCTGGCGGCGGGACGGATGTAGGGTCGCCAGATGTCGTTGACGAAGATCGCACTGACTGCGTTCACAAGGGAGTCCGCCGTGCTCATCAACGCCGCAGTCAGGGCTGCCAGGATGAAGCCGAAAACCCCGGGAGCACAGAGGAAGTGGGCGGCGTTGACGAAGGAACCGCCCGCATCCGTTTCCAGTTCGCCATTATTCACGAGCGCCTTCGCGATCCAGCCGCCGCAACTGGTCGCGATGGCCGCCAGGGGAGCCAGCACGAGGACCCAGCAGACGACCATTCGCCGTGAGTCCTTGACGCTTTTGAGCGAGAGGAACCGCATGAGGAAGGCCTGGTGCATGAGCATGACGGCGCCGGTGTTGGCCAGGCCGTCTTGTGCATAGATGCCGATGAAGCTGAACTTGGGCGGCGCATTGAAGTCGGAAAAGGCGTACTTGTGCGCCTGGGGAAGCAGAGACCAGAAATCGCCGAAGCCACCGAAGTGATAGATTGCGCCGGCGAACAGTCCGAGTCCCGCGATGAGAAGGATGACCCCCTGCGCCAGGTCGGTCATGATGACCGCAGTTTGCCCGCCTGCACAGACATACAGGGCCACCGCCACCGCCGTCACGGTCGCCCCGGTCATGACCTCCCAGCCGAGCAGCGTGTACATGGTCTTGCCCAGGGTGACGAGGTTGATGCCGATATAGCCGGTGAGGTACAGCAGGATGATGACCGTGCCCATCACGCGAGTCTTCTTGTCGAAGCGGGCCTCCAGGTACTCGGGGATCGAGACGATCTTCTTGTAATAGATGATGGGGATCCAGACCAGCACCAGGATGGGCATCCAGAACCAGTCGTTGAAGTAGGTCTGCGTGCTGGAGATGCCGTATTGGAAGCCTGCCTCGCTGTACTTGACGAAGCTGTAGCTTCCGACAATCGTGGCGATGCACGAGAAGGCGATCAGCCACCAGGAGAATCGTTGTCCCCCGAAGAAGAAATCCTTCGTACCGGACGTATACCGCCCGAAGAACAGACCGAACCCCATGACGCCCACGAAATAGGCCAGCAGAACCACATAATCGAGGGGCGTGCCGAGAACCTCAGCAATCATAACGACCCTCCTTCGGCCCAGTGGGGCGACAGGAACGTGAACACGCAAGCCCCTGCCAACAGGAGCAGATACCCCGCGATGAATGCCGCCAGAAGCCGGCGATCTTCGGAGATCTTGAGATTGAAGTATCCGCCTCGCAGCCCGGCCCAGATACCGACGATACACAACACCGCGCCGACGCCAAACTCGCAAACGATCGGCCAGACTCGCAACATGTTCACGGGGTCGTCCTCCTATTGTGTGTCCAGTTGTCCTCGCAGCCAGGCGGGACGGTTGGTTGTGATTCCATCCACGTCCAGCGCGACGAGCCTGGCCGCTTCATTGGGATCGTCCA
>CAZDTD010000488.1:0-2336 GCA_964507995.1 uncultured Pirellulales bacterium
CCCGGCGGGTGTCTTTGCCTGTATTCTGCTTGATCCGATCCTCGGAGTCCTTGCCATGGTTCCAGGTCATGGGAAGCCAGATCGTGCCGGTCGTCTGATCCACGACGGGGCACGGGTTCCCACAGGTGTTGGTCCCGTCGTCCCAGACGACCTGCTGTGCCGACCAGGTTTTTCCGCCGTCGCTGGATCGCTTCACGAGCAGGTCGATATCGCCTGCGTCGGATTGGCTGCCTTTGCGGCCCTCGCAGAAAGCCAGGAGCGTGCCTTTCTGCGTAACCAGCAGGGCTGGAATTCGGTACGTGTGGTAACCGTCTATCCCGGCGACGAATACATCGGCCGTCTGCAGATCCTGTCCGATTTCCGCCGGGAGACCGGCTGAACACAGTGAAATGGCGAATAGGCTGAGAAAAAACGCTGCTGTAGTCATTGTGATTGCGACTCCCCACCGGTCTTACCGATATCCTGGCTGAACATGTCGGCCAGCAACTGCTGGATACGGCTTTCCTCGTCCAACTGGCCCTGGCTGAGGACCCGCCTGAGTTCGCCGCGATCGAACCACAGGCCGTGCTTCCGCTTGCATTCGTCGATTCGCAGAGGAGGCTGCGAGGTTCCGATAATGATCTGTGCCATCTTCTTACGGCAGATCGGGCATTTCCGCGGCTGCTCTGTGGTGTTCTTGTCTTTCCGGAACGAGCCGAGCAGTCGGTCAGCCTTCTCGCGGGCGTCCAGGAGCAGTTCCAACTCGCCGGCGTCGAGCCAGATACCGCCGCAACGGACACAATGGTCGATCTCCACATCGGCCAGCTCCAGGGTGATCATGGCGTTTTTACATGTGGGACAGTCCATTCCAGGGGCTCCAGGACCAAGGCAACTCGTTCAGTTCCAGTTGTTCATATCGGCCCACAGACACTCGTTCCATGATTCGAGATCGGCCATGTGGAGACGATGTGCCGAGGGCTAAGGATATAGACGCAATGCCCCACCCTATATTCAAAAGGCGGCGGCTGCAAAAATAATTGACAATCGCAACGTTTTTTTGCCTACATGGGCATGCCGAGCGGTGCCTTTATATATAGAAACGGATCCCTTACGAGGGTGGCCTGTGGATATGGTGAGGACGCAGATAGCGGGCGGGCTGCGTCTTCGCCCTTATATGTAAGGGGGGGCTGTTTCCCATGTCTCCACTGCTTCCCGGTTGCCGATTCGAAGCGGGGAGACTATTATCGCTGCCACATGGTTCATCGGTTGACAATATGCAAACCTGTGTGGCTGAGGCGATATGATGCGCAGAATCGTGGATTTTCACACACATGCCTTTTCTGATGCATTGGCGGCCCGTGCGATGAAAGCACTCCAAGAGGAAGCACCGGGAATCCGGGCGTACCTCGATGGCACAGTAGGGGAGCTCCTGCGGTCGATGGATAGAGCCGGCATCGAAAAGAGCGTGGTCTGTTGCATTGCCACCAAGCCCGAGCAGTTCGAGCCGATTCTGGCGTGGTGTGGGCAGATCCGTTCGGACAGGTTTATCCCCTTTCCCTCTGTTCATCCGGCTGACCCGGCGGTTTCGGAACACGTCCGCCGTATCGGACAGGAGGGTTTTTTGGGGGTCAAACTGCATCCCTACTACCAGGATTTTTTCGCGGACGAGGAGCGGATGACACCGTTGTACGAGGCCGCGATCGACTCGAACCTCCTGTTGGTCATGCATACCGGCTTCGACATCGCCTTCCCGAGGATTCGGCGGGCCGACCCGCAGAAGGTCGTGACGGTCAAGGAGCGGTTTGCAGATCTCAGATTTGTCGCCACGCACATGGGGGCCTGGCAGCAGTGGGAAGAGGTTCGGCGGATATTTATCGGACGCGACATTCCGATGGAGATCAGTTTTGCCCTCGACGAGCTGGATGTTGAGATGGCTCGTGCGATGATCCTCGGTCATCCGGACGGTTGTGTTCTCTTTGGGACGGACTCTCCTTGGACCGACCAGTGCGAAACCCTGACCCTTCTCGAACGGTTGCAACTGCCCGACGAGGTTCTGACGCCGATCCTGGCGACCAATGCTCTGTCCCTGTTGAACTTGGTTTGACGGTGGGACTTGCCAACGCGCGTGACTGGATAAGTTGATGTCCGACTGTCCCCCTGGCAGGTGTCATCAACTAAATTTTACACGTTTGTCCGAGAATGCGCTTTATTTCTGTGCTGAGCAGGGACATGATATACCGAATAACTATTATGATCTATAAAGCGTCCGCGTGGCATATTGAAGGCCGAGGCTGGCAGGGCGTGTGCGATCTGTGTTGGAGGCCCTCGGTCGCTGGTATTGAGTTGGTCCGGAGGTT
>CAZDTD010000489.1:0-2324 GCA_964507995.1 uncultured Pirellulales bacterium
GCCTTGCCCGAGGCGTCGAACAGGCGAACGATCAGCGCCCGGCCGTCGTCGCTGGGTTTGAGGGCGGTCACGATCACATCATCCGGCTCGACGGTCAACAGCGGTTTGGACGAGGGCTCTGCGCCCTGTGCGCGAACGGCCAGCAGCGGCTGGCTGAACCCTGTGGCGAAGCGAGAAGCCCTTGTGACGTCGCGCCGGCCGTGCGGCTGCAACACGAATCGGAACACGGTCGGGCCTTCCTGATAAGCGCGGTAGTTGGTGCCCCAATGGTTGTTCATCGCCCAGGAATAGAGCGTCTGCGTCGGCTCGACCTGCGCACGCCAGACGTCCGGATCGGTCTGCGAGTTCAAGAGCCTGGCGGTGATGCCGCCCACCTGGACGAGCGGCGCATCGAGCGTCACCCAGGTCACGCCGTACTTCGCGTTCGAGACGTCGGCCCAGCGACCCACGGTGAACCAGTTCTTGCACGCGCTCGGCATCTGATCCGCCTCCGGACGCATCACGCCCAGCGGGATGTCCAGGAGCATGTCGCCCTCCGGCACCGCGAACGGGAACGCGAAGTTCACGCTCTCCTTGCCCTCCTTCGCGTGGTAGCTCTTCGCCTGCAATCGCTCCTTGTCCACTGTGTTGATGAGTTCGACATAGTCGAGACCGGCGACGACGCGCAGTTCCCGCACGAGCTTCTTGCAGCCCGGCGCGGCCGATTCGACGACGAGCGACGCGACCAGCGGTCCGCTGTCGCCGACGCGGATCACCACAGGACCGTTGCGTTGCAGGTCCTTCAGTTGGTCGCCGATCAGGTACAGATAGTCGTTGGCCGTCTCGCCGCCGCGGGTGTCGATGAGATTGCCCTTGAGGCCCCTGGCGGTCAGCTCGGCAATGCCGCCGGTCTGTCCGTTCAGACGCACGCGAACGACGCCGCTGTCCAGCACAGCCCCCTGGGCGGTCGCCCGGCCTTTCGAATAAGGCGAGCCGGAAACCACGGTATAGCGGCGAGTCGCAAAAGGCGGCACATTCCTCGCGAGGAAGACCAGCTCGCCCGAGGTCAGTCGCTGCGAGGGGACCGCCTTTCCCGCGTCGTCGAGGACGCGGTCGCCGGCGGCGGAAAGCTCCTTCGACAAGGTCGCCAGCTCCGTGCGAGACCAGGAGAGCGTATTGAAGACGTCCACTGCCTCGCCGGCAGGCGTCCCCCCTGCCGCCGCAGCCAGCAATTCGCGAGACTGCTTGTCGGCCGATTCCGCGTAGCCTTTCTTGATTTCCCACTGTTCCAGCGTCTCTTTTCGCTGCGGCTCGCCGACGCTGCACCAGGCGCCCCACGTGTGCTCGGAGTACAGCAGCACCGCGTTCCAGGCCTCTTCGAAGGCCGTCGCGGGATACGCGGAGGGCTTGAGCATGGCAAAGAGCGTCTCCGCCTGCGCGAGCCGATCCGAACTGGCGCGGTTCATCGCGGTCTCCAGCGCGGACGAGCCCGCGCCGTCCTCCCAGTACGGCGTCCAGTCGCCTCGCACGAGGGGCAGCTTGTCGCCATAGCGCTGCTCGAACGCGCGGAACGCCTCGCTCGTGCCCGAGATGACGAACCGCGGCCACGCGTACTTGGCGTTCCAGTCCTTGACGAATTCGCAGATGGCCGGATCGGGCACCGCGTTGTCCCCATGGCCGCTCCAGCGCACGTAGGCGATGTCGAACGGATAGCCGCGTTTTTCGAGTCCGTTGGAGAAATCCTCGACCAGCCGCGGCGACATCTCGCCATAGCGGTGCGACATCGCATAGCCCCAGAACGGAATCCAGACGAGCACCTTCGACTGACCATCGGGTCCCATCCAGTAGAACGGCTTGTTCTCCCACTCGCGCAGGATCGTGCCGATGCGGTCGAAGTAGTTCGGTGCGACGGAGAAGTACCGGATGCCCGCCTGCGCCATGGCGGTGACCGTGCCCCAGGTGTAACCGGGAACGTCGGAGATCATCGCGGCGTCGATCGGCACGCCGGTCTTCGCGGCCAGTTCGGTCGAGTACTTGAACAGGCGAACCAGCTCCTCCGGCCGGCACAGCCCGGTCAACTCGTTGAGGTACATGCCGTTGAGCACGACCTGGCCCGACTGGACGGCTGCGAGGAATTCCTCTCGCTGCGAATCGTTGAGCCGGCGCAGGTAGAGATCGGCCGCCCAGAGCACCTCGACGTTCCAGACGAAACGCGCGCCCTCGGGATAGCTTGCGGTCCGTTTGGCCGCGGCGATGCCGTCGAGGAGGTTCTGCACCTGCTTGGCCTCGATGGCGGTCTGGATCTCGGTGTAGCCGATGTCGGTGTGCGAGTGCGGCGTGATGTA
>CAZDTD010000490.1:0-2322 GCA_964507995.1 uncultured Pirellulales bacterium
TAGAGTTCTTCCGCCAGTTGGCCGAGAGCCGGTCCCGGCACAGCGCCCAGACGCATCAGGTCGTGGCCGTTCAAGAACGGTTTGGGCTTGACCTCAACGTCGCCGAGGTCCCGGATTCGCTTTCGCAGCGCGACCAACTGGGCCAGGCCCGCCTGCGAGGCCGCGGCCTTTTGGATCGCCCGTTCCAGCTCGTAGAGATCGCGGAAACCGGGCTCGGCCAGGAACTTCTTGAGTTGGGCGAGCGACATCGCGGAATCGAGCAGTCCGCCGCGATTCGTGAGCAGGAACTCGATGTGTTTGGTCTGCTTGTTGCTGAGCTTGAGGATCTCGCATCTGGCCATCGCGAAATCCGTGGGATAGCCCACGAAGAACGCGGCCAGGGCCAGCGGAAAATCCACGTTCCTCCGCAATCGGCCGAGCACGGAGAGGGCCTGCTGAGTCGGCTCGCCTGAAAAGCCGGGGAAGACGGCCTCGGCCAGGCCCGTCTCGATCAACAGGGCCGCGCCTGCGGCCCGATTCGGATGGACGAGCGTCCCCTCCAGTTCAACGGCGATCCGCTCGCCACTGATTCGAGCGATTTTCGACGCGTTACGGCCGACTGCGGCGTACGTCTCGGGCTCGATGGCGAAGCCGAGACGGGTCGAGAACCGGATGGCGCGGAGCATACGGAGGTAGTCCTCGCCGAAACGCTCTTCCGGATCGCCAATCGTGCGGATGATCTGCCTCTGGAGATCGGCCTGGCCTTCGACGTAATCAAGGACGCGGTCGTTGAGCGGATCGTAGAACATGCCGTTGATGGTGAAGTCCCGCCGGCTTGCGTCCTCGGCGGCGCTGGTGAATCGGACCTCGGTCGGGTGGCGGCCGTCCTCGTATCCCGCCTCCGAGCGGAACGTCGCGACCTCCACCTGCTGCCTGCGGATCAGGACGATGACGACGCCGAACTTGGCGCCGACCTTGAGCGTGCGATAGAACAGACGCATAACGTCCGCCGGCTGGGCGTCGGTCGCTACGTCGTAGTCTTTGGCCGGTTGGCCGAGCAGCATGTCGCGAACGCAGCCGCCTGCCAGCAGGGCCTGGAAGCCGTGCTGCTGAAGCGTCCGGATGATCTCAATGGCCGCTTGCTGGTTGCTCATCAGCCTTTGCCTGCAACAGGACGACGGACATCGTGCCCCATTCCCTCCTGTCCACGACGTGGAACGCTCCATAGTCGTCGAGAGGGGGGCTGTCGCGATGGGTCCTGACGACGACGACGCCTTTCGGGGCGACCTGGCCCTCCAGGATTCGCAACAGGCCGGCCAGCGAGGAGCCGGCGTCCACCTGCCGCGTCTCGACATACGGCGGATCGACGAAGACCAGGTCGTACCGCTCGCCTTGGAGCCCGAGCGGCGCTCCGATGCGAAACGCGCTGTCGCGGACCACGCGGGCACGGTCGCCGAAGCCGGCCTTCGCAATGTTCTTCTCCAGCACGGCGAGGATCTCGGGACTCCTCTCGACGAATGTCACGGAAGCCGCGCCCCGGCTGATCGCCTCCAGCCCGAACGAGCCGACGCCGCAGAACAGATCCGCGGCCCGGGCGCCCGCCAGCAGATCGTAGTTGTGCAGGACCATGAAAAGCGACTCTTTCACCCGGTCGGTGATCGGGCGCGTCTCCCGCGTGTCGGGAGTGAACAGGTGCATTCCTCGCTTTGTGCCGGCGATGATTCGCATATCGTTACTTCGCCCAGTAGTCGACGACCATCGCCTCGTCCAGGCAGGGCTTGAGCAACTCGCCGAACGCCAGGTGGGCCGGGTGCTTTGCGTAGGCGTCGCGGTCGGCCTCGCTGCGAAAGCTGACGACGAAGCAATGGGTGAAGCCCTTCTGGATGTTCTCGACGCTGACGTCGGTGCCCCATTCGAAGCCGTAGATCAGGTCGATCTTGCTCGGCAGGGCGCTGAAGGCGTTCTCGATCTTGCGGATGTCCTCGGCGCTGGCGTCGGCCTTGAACCGGAACAGCACGATATGCCGGAGCACTTGAGCGGGGGCCTCCACGTTGACGGCCATCGGACAGGTCGAGACGGAGGAGTCGTCACGGTCTCGTTCGGTCTTCTCGACGTAGATGCAACCGCCCAATAGAATTGCCACTGCCGCCAGACAAACCAGATTGCGGATCATCCCTATGTACCTCCCAAAGCGTTCTTGGACTCTCTTTTCAATTCAGCCACGGAGATTGTATCCCGATGCCGAAGCATCGTCCAAGGAAAACTGCGCCGGGCTTTGTACGTCGTTCCCGCCGGTCTTTTGCGTTACGCCTATCCTCCAATTCGCTCCGATGACTGCAAACT
>CAZDTD010000491.1:0-2306 GCA_964507995.1 uncultured Pirellulales bacterium
GCGTCGAGGGATTTGATGAGGCAGCCGCCGAAGAGAATGCCTTGTTTGGGCAGCCAGACGACCACGTTGTCGGTCGAGTGGCCGGGCCCGAAGTACGTCACAATCGCGACTGTCCTGCCGCAACGGACCATTGTCCTGAACTGAAAGGGGATCTGCGGGACCGGCAGGCGCTTTTGCCGGGCGATCTCGACCGTCTTGTCCAATGCGTACGAGGTGGCCTTCCGCCGATGCGCCTCCGCCAACCCGCCCATGCAGTCGTCGTGGAAGTGCGTCGGGACGACGGTCTTGACGACCGCACCCTGGTTGAGCGCGGCCCAGTCGAACAGCGTGGCGGTCTGCTCGTCCGTCCAGGGCAGGTCGATCAGGAGGGCTTCCTTGCCGTCGATGACGATCAGGCCGTTGGCGGGGGTTCGCCCGTAGCCCGGCACATCGTGACAGGCGGCGTACACCCACACGCCGTCGGTCAGGGGCTGCACGGAAACATCGTCCGAGATTGGAACGCTCTCCGGTTTCGGAGCGGTGTTCGAGGATTGGCAGCCGGCCAGAATGACGCCCATGCAAACCGCGACGGCGCACAGCCTGCCCCCTATGTTCAATGCGTAACCAGCCATATCTTCACTCCGGCAGAAAATCCATTTTCCGACGCAATCCTGAACCCCCTGCAACGCAGGGGGACTTGGCGTCAGATAAGCTCTATCCCATGCCGGCCGCCGCGTCAAGACAGCGGTTTCCCATGGCGAGAGGAGGCAGTTGCTTTCTTTCACCAGAGACCTACAATGGGCTGCGTCGTTACTGCCCGGAAATCAGTCCAGGAGGTCGGATGAACACATCGACAATAGCTGTGTTTCTCGCTCTGTCATCGATTACGCTCGCTGCCCCGTCGGGGCGGCCCGAGATGTACTACACGGATACGTCGCACGGTCGGTCGCTCGCGAAAGACCCCGACGTCGAGTGGTTCGGCGAGCGGTACCTGATGTATTACTCGGTCAACCGGGGCAAAGACGGATGGGCGGTCGGCATCGCCGAGAGCAGGGACCTGATGCACTGGACCAAGGTGGGCGAGGTCCTGCCTGTGGGCGATTACGAGAGCAAAGGCCTCGCGGCGCCCGCGGCCATGGTCCGCGAGGGCGAGCTGCACCTGTTCTACCAGACCTATGGCAACGGCCGCAACGACGCCATCTGCCATGCAGTCTCGGAGGATGGAATTCACTTCACTCGAAATGCCACGAACCCGATCTTCAAACCGACGGGCGACTGGAATTGCGGCCGGGCCATCGACGCCGACGTGATCGAGCACGAGGGCCGACTGCTGTTGTACTGCGCCACGCGCGATCCCGAGATGAAGGTGCAGAAGCTGGTCGTTGCCTCGGCCCCGGCGGATTCAGACTACGGTCGTGACAAGTGGACCCAGTTGTGCGATACGTCGATCCTCGAACCACAATTGCCCTGGGAGAAGAAATGCATCGAGGCCCCCTCGGTCAGCAAGCACGATGGCCGGTTATTCATGTTCTACGCCGGCGGTTACAACAACGAGCCGCAGCAGATCGGTTGCGCCGTCAGCCGCGATGGAATCTCCTGGACGCGGCTGTCGCAGGAGCCGTTGCTGCCCAACGGCGACGAGGGCGAATGGAACGCCAGCGAATCGGGCCATCCCGGCGTCTTCACCGACCGCGATGGACAGATGCACCTGTTCTTCCAGGGCAACAACGACAACGGCGCGAGCTGGCATCTGTCCCGGATGAAAGTCGCCTGGGACGGGACGGGCAACCCCTGTTTGACCCGCCCAGGGGACGGGAGGGTCTTCAGACTCCGGTGATCGGGAGCGCCGCGTTGCCGGAGCGGTTTGCATTCCCGCATCGATCCTGCTACACTCGGTTCGTTGGACGGTTTCGGTGACTCAAGCGACGATGGCGATACCTGCGAAACTGCGATTCGGTCGGTTGGAAGAGGCCAGCGGCTACTGTGGCAAGTGTCTGCGGCAGGTCCCGGTCGGGCGGCAGGGGATCAATCATCTGCCGCACCTGATCCTGACGCTGATGACCGGTTTCTGGGCGATCTTCTGGATTCGCGACGCCCGCCGGACCCGCGAGTGGCGATGCCTTGAATGCGGAGCGACCGTCTACAAGATCATGAGCAACCCGTTCGAGAAAACGAAACGCAAATGGAGATGGTGACCTTATGGAATGCCAGAAGGCCAGGAACATGAATCGCTGCAACTGCTCGTATCCCGGTTGCAGCAACAAAGGCGTCTGCTGCGAGTGCCTGAGCTATCACCTGTCGTCGAAGCAACTGCCCGCCTGCTGCTT
>CAZDTD010000492.1:0-2300 GCA_964507995.1 uncultured Pirellulales bacterium
GCTTGAGCTTCGCAACGTCGTCCTTGAGTTCGGCCCGAATGCCGGCCGCCACCTGTTTGCCGTCGATGATTCGTGCGGTCATTTCATTCCACTTACGATTTATGATTTACCATTTACCATTTCCGATTGAGCGACACCGTATCCTTCGTCGCGTCCCAATAGTAAATCGTCAATCATAAATCGTCAATCAAAACAGGCCGTGGACTTTGCCTGTATCGACGTCCACGTCGATGCGTCGGAAGGCGGGGTCGGAGCCGGTGCCTGGCATGAGCTTGATCGAGCCCGCCACCGGGACGACGAACCCCGCGCCCTTGTAGACGAGAAAATCGTTGATCGGCAGGGTCCAGCCCCTGGGCCGGCCCTTGAGATTGGGATCGTGCGAAAGGCTCTGCTGCGTCTTGGCCATGCAGGTGCCCAGGTGGGTGCCGAGGGATTCCGCTTCGAGTCGCTTGGCCTTCTCCAGGGCGCCGTCGGTGTAGGTCACGCCATCGGCCCCATAGATTTCCCGGGCAATCAGCTCGATCCGCTTCCGCAGCGGCATTCTGAGATCGTAGAGGAACTGGAAATCGTTCTTCTCGTTGCAGGTCTCGATCACGGCCTGGGCCAGTTCGAGGGCCCCCTCGCCACCTTTGAGCCAGTGGTCGGACGTGACGGCCCGGGCGCCGCCGGCTTCCGCAATTCGTCGCACGATGGCGATCTCGGCGTCCGTGTCGGTCTTGAACCGATTCAGGCAGACGACGGGACGCACGCCGCTTCTTCGGACGATGTCGATATGGGCCAGGAGGTTCTCGCACCCTTTCTCGACCAAGGCGAGATTCTCGCTGGTGTACGCGGAATCGAGCGGCACGCCTGCCTTGACGGTCGGTCCGCCGCCGTGGGTCTTGAGGGCGCGAATCGTCGCGACGATCACCACCGCGTTCGGCCTGAGGCCCGACATCCGGCACTTGAGGTTCCAGAATTTCTCGTAGCCGATGTCCGAGGCGAAGCCGCTCTCGGTGACGTGGTAATCCGCCAGCTTCGTGCCGAGCCGGTCGGCGATGATCGAGCTTTGCCCGATGGCGATGTTCGCAAACGGCCCCGTATGGATGAACACGGGCTGGCCTTCGATGGTCTGCACGAGGTTGGGATTGATGGCGTCCAGCAGCCAAGCGGTCATGGCGCCGTCGACCTCCAGGTCGCCCGTCGTGATCTCCCTGCCGCTGCGGCTGTAGGCGACGACCATCCGTCCGATCCGCTCGCGAAGGTCTTTCAAGTCCCGCGCGACCGCGAGGATCGCCATGACCTCGCTGGCGACGGTCATGCGGAATCCCGAGTCCATTTCGAAGCCATCCATCTTCTCGCCCAGCCCAATGCGGATATTCCGCAGCGATTGGGCACAGAAATCGATCACCCAGCCGATCTGGACGCGGTCGGGGTCGATGTCGAGTCGTTTGAGGTTGCTCTTCGCCAGGCGGGCGTCGTCGTAATTCCGCTCGTGCTGCATCCGCGCGGTCAGCGCGACCATGGCCAGGTTGTGCGCGTTGGTCACGCAATCGAGGTCGCCGGTCAGCCGGATGGAAATGGGCGTGAGGGGTACGCACTGAGCCAGCCCCCCGCCGGCGGCGGAGCCCTTGATATTGAACGTCGGCGCGCTGCTGGGCTGGCGGATCGCGCCACAGACCCGTTTCCCGAGCCGGCCGAGTCCCTGGATCAGGCCGATGGTCGTGGTTGTCTTGCCCTCGCCCAACGGGGTGGGCGTGATCGCGGTCACATCGACGTATTTCGCGGTCGGCGCATCGCTCAGGCGGGCCAGGACCTTCTGGTAGTCCACCTTCGCAAGCCTGTTGCCGTAGGGGATCAGTTCATCGTCGCGCAAGCCCATCTCGCTCGCAAGTCGCTGAATCGGCTTCATGCGTTCCTCAGCCGCCTCGGCGATCTGCCAGTCCTGCATCACACGGGGATCAAGATTCATCAACCCGAACCTGCCTCAAGAACCACAGTAACCTCGAAACAACCATTGACACTATTATCGTTCAAAATCGGCAAAACAGGTAGCATCGCAGGGCTGTTTTTTAGCACAATCTTGCTATTTGGGCCGATTTCGGCCAGAAAAACGGGGATGAAACCCCGTCGGCGGGGTCAGTTTTTGTGGCAGAAAGGCAGATAAGGTAGATATGGTGCGTCGTACGCACCCTGCGGACAATGGACCGACGTTAGCCACGCGGCCGAAGGCGGCAAAAATTCCAATGGTGAGCATCACGATTGCAGATCACGGCGAGGCAATACAGGATTGACGTGACTCTTTTCACGATGAGACTCGC
>CAZDTD010000493.1:0-2298 GCA_964507995.1 uncultured Pirellulales bacterium
CAGGTTCACGTCGAAGACGGCTTCTGGACGGATCGGCTGGCGACCAGCCGGCTGGTTACGATTCCATACTGCTTCGAGAAATGCGAAGACACCGGGCGAATCAGGAACTTCGAGAAGGCCGCCGGGATCAGAGAGGGCAAGCACGAGGGGATCTTCTTCGACGATTCCGATGTCTACAAGATCATGGAAGGCGCCGCCTATTCGCTCCAGGTCCAGCCGGACACCATGATGCGGCTGTACCTCGACAAGCTCATCGCGATCATGGCCGCCGCCCAGTGGGAGGATGGCTACCTCTATACGTTCTACTCCGTGCCCGAGCGCCAGCCGCAGATGCGTTGGACCAACGTGAAAGACAAGCACGAGCAGTACTGCATCGGGCACATGCTCGAAGCTGCGGTCGCACATTATCAGGTCACCGGCAACAAGTCGTTCCTCGACGTCGCCACGCGGTGCGCGGACTACGTCTGCTCGGTGTTCGGACCGGGCAAGCGGACGGACCCGCCGGGCCATCAGGAAATCGAGATCGGCCTGTGCAAACTCTACCGCGCCACCGGCGATGGCAAGTACCTCGACATGGCCAAGTTCTTTCTCGATCAACGCGGCCGCCTCGGCAACCGGGGGCCCGACGGCAAAGCGGGCCTCTACAGCCTGTACGCCCAGGACCACGTTCCCGTGACCGAGCAGACCGAAGCGGTCGGCCACTCGGTGCGGGCCGCCTACATGTATACCGGCATGGCCGATGTCGCTGCCCTGACGGGCGACATGAAATATGTCGACGCCATCGACGCCATCTGGAGCGACGTCGCTACGACGAAGCTCTACATCACCGGCGGCATCGGCGCCGAGGGCGGACACGAGGGCTTCGGCGGCAAGTACGAGCTGCCCAACGCGACCGCCTACTGCGAAACCTGCGCGTCGTTCGCCAACGTCTTCTGGAACCACCGCATGTTCCTGATGCGCGGCGACGCCAAGTACATGGACGTTCTGGAACGGACGCTGTACAACGCGGCCCTCTCCGGCATCTCGATGGAGGGCGACACGTTCTTCTATCCGAATGTCCTGGAGTCCACCGGCGGGCACGAGCGAAGCGCGTGGTTCGGCTGCTCCTGCTGCCCGTCGAACGTCGCGAGGTTCATCCCCTCGATGCCCGGCTACATCTACGCGACGAAGGGCAACGATCTCTACGTGAACCTCTTCGTCGGAGGCGATGCGACGCTCAAGACCGCCGTCGGTGAGGTCCAGCTCAGCCAGCGGACGGAGTACCCCTGGAAGGGCGAAGTCGCGATCTCGGTCGAACCCGCACAGAGCGAGGCATTCTCAGTCTTCGTCCGCATCCCGGGCTGGGCGCGAAACGAGCCGGCGCCGAGCGATCTGTACAAGTTCGTGGACACGGTGTCCCAGAAGCCTTCGATCCAAGTCAACGGCAAGACTGTGGCGTTCGAGGTCGAGAAGGGGTTTGCCCGGATCGAGCGTACGTGGGAGAAGGGCGACAGGATCGTGCTCGATCTGCCGATGCCGATCCGACGGATCGTCTCGCACCCCAGCGTCAAAACCAATGCAGGCAAGGTGGCGTTCCAGCGAGGCCCCATCGTGTTCTGTCTGGAAGGTCCCGACAACGACGGCGAGGTCCTGAGCCTGGTGATCCCGGACGATGCGAAGCTCAAGGCCGAGTTCCGCCCCGATCTGCTCAACGGTGTTACCGTCCTGACGGGCAAGGCCCGCGTCGCCAGACGAACGCTCGACGGCAAGATGGTCGCCGCCGGAAGCAGACCGTTCACCGCGATTCCGTACTACGCCTGGGCCCATCGCGGCAAGGCGCAGATGACGGTCTGGCCGGCCCGCGAGCCGAACGCCGCCCGACCCGAGCCGGCCGATACGCTCGCCTACAGGAGCAAGGCGACTGCGTCCTTCGTCCACAAGTCGCTCGAAGCGGTCACGGACCAGAATCTGCCGAAGAATTCGGCGGACAATTCGCAGCAGCTCGATTTCTGGTCGCACAAGGGCACGACCGAGTGGCTCCAGTTCGAGTGGGACAAACCCCAGGAGCTTTCCCGCGTCCAGGTCTATTGGTTCGACGACACCGGCCGGGGCGAATGTCACGTCCCCAGGAGCTGGCAGGCGCTTTATCGCACCGCCGAGGGCCAGTTCCAGCCGGTGAAGAACGCCGCACCCTACGGCGTAGAGAAAGACGGTTTCAACACGGTGCCATTCGAGCCGGTCAAGACCACCGCCCTGAAGATCGAGATTGCGTTGCAGGAGCAATGGTCCGCCGGCGTGCAGGAGGTCGTGATCGAATAG
>CAZDTD010000494.1:0-2294 GCA_964507995.1 uncultured Pirellulales bacterium
ATGTAATAGCGGTTTCCTTCGGCCGCGATCGCCTCCGTGTCGATTTCATCCCCGGCGTAGGCCAATGGAATCGTCTGTACGATCCGTAGCGTCCTGGCCTGGCGTGACAATTCGACCACCTGCACCTCGCGGGATTCATCCGCCCCAACGAGGCCGAACCGCTCCGAAACGCACGCCAGGCCGCTCAGGTCCTTATCTTCGGCGACCTGCCCAACAAACGCCCACCGGCCCTGGGTCTCGATATGCGTCCAGGGCTTGCCGCCGCTGCGCATCTGTTGCGTCGGCTCATCGGACCGGGCGCACGCCGGCCCTACCAGAAGAGTCGTGACAAAACCGTACAAAAAAAATCGAAGAACCGACGTTCGAATACGTGTACTGTGCATTTGTTCAACCTTTCGAAATCCTGAAACACCTGGGCCCTGCACGCGGCAATGTCCGAATGTACCCCTGCGACAGCGTCGCGCCAAGACTGCTTTGCCGATGAACCGATCATCCCGTATACAGACGCTCGAGACTGCCGTTCCATGGCACGCGGCGTGACGACGGAACCCACGGGACATCCGCAAGACGCCAAAAATGTTTCGCGCGATAAGTCCCAAAAAGCGTCTTTTTGCATCGTCCAATGCAGGGTGGGCCACAATTCTCGCATCTCCGCACCCCGCCGACTACAGCAGCTTCTTGACTGACAACGATCGGCGTGATAGAATACCAACATGGCTACTTGGGGTGGCAAAAAGCTATGAATGAGATCTTCCTTACTCTGTTCGTGATGCTGTTGTTCCTGGTGAGTATACCGATTCGGTCGTAGTCGTCCCGGGTTCTCCCTTGGATGGGTCGTGCGAATTGCGGGGTCGTTGGCGTCCCACGCAAGGGTTCAGGGTCTTCTCCGACAGCCGACAAATCGAGAAGCTGTGCATCGGTCTCTGTCACCAAGGCCCGTTTCGTTCTTCGTCTTTGCGTCCAGCCTCTTCACAAGCAATCTCATCCGACGGCCCAACAGGCAATTTCTGTTTGCGACATCGCCTTGTCCGCCTATGATAGCTGGCAACCAGACAACACTCCGGAACCAACGTGGATGACCACCCAGACAAGGTGGTGCACAGAAAGGTGGCTGCAATGGAACGGATACTCCGACGAGACTTTGTAAAGGCAGCTCTGGCCGGCGGCTTGGTGGCCGGCAGTCCTCTCCGTCGGTCCTCTGGCAAGGAGGCGAGCCAACCCAAGATCAAGCTCGGTCTGATCGGGTGTGGATGGTACGGCATGGTGGACGTCCGTGCCGCGTTCAAGGCCGGCGGAGTCAAAGTGCTCGCCCTGTGCGATGTGGACCAACAGCACCTGGCGGACAGCGCCCGGGAAATCGAGAAACTCCAGGGTTTCTCGCCAAAGACGTTCCAGAGTTACCAGGAGCTTCTGCAGACCCCCGGGCTCAACGCCGTAATCATCGCGACGCCGCCGCATTGGCATGCGATCCCTTTTCTGGCGGCCGTCGAGAAGAATCTCGACATCTACTGCGAGAAACCTCTCGCCTATGACATTCGCGAGGGACGTGCCATGGTCCAGGCCGCCCAGAAGAAGAATATCATAGTCCAGATCGGCTTTCAGCGCCGCCAGAGCCCGGCCATTCAGCAGGTCCGCGAGCATATCCGACAGGGCCACCTCGGCCGGATCGTCCAGGTCGAAGCACAGATCCACTACACCGCAGAGATGCGGGACACCACGCCACAGGACCCGCCGGCCACGCTCGATTGGGAACTCTGGTGCGGCCCGGCGCCGAAGCTCCCCTACTGCCCTCAGATCGGACACTTCGCCTGGCGGCTCGAATGGACCACCGGACACGGACACCTCGTCGACTGGGGAATCCATCTGATCGACGCGGTCCGATACATCCTCGACGAGACGACGCCCCGCAGCGTGCAGGCCACAGGCGGCATCTACTACTTCAAGGACAAGATCACCACGCCAGACATCCTGTCGGTCCAGTTCGATTTCGCCACGTGCCCGGTCCTGTGGCGACACCGCATCTGGGGCGCCCAGGAATACTCGCCCCAGACCGCGAACGGCATCTTCTTCTACGGCGAGAACGGCACGCTCTTCGTCACCGACGACCGCTGGCTGATCATTCCAAACGACAAGAGCAAGGAACGCATCGAGTACAAGGCCGAAGCCGACATGGGCACACTCCACATGGCCGAGTTCCTGGAGGCGGTCCGCACCCGCAAGCCAGCCGGCTGTTCCATCGAGGACGGCTACCGTTCCACGACGACCGTCAAGCTGGCCATGATCGCATACCAGGT
>CAZDTD010000495.1:0-2292 GCA_964507995.1 uncultured Pirellulales bacterium
GGCCGTCCGTGGTGACCTGGACCCAGTGGCCCGCCAGGTCGGTGACGCAGATGTTCCAGCCGGGGGCGAGGCCGGCGCCCATTTCGTTGGCCTCGGGTCCGTAGCTGAACGCGATGTACTTGCCATCGGGTGAGAAATCCGTGTGATAGACTTCGTGTTCCTTGTCGCACTGGACGATGGTCCGCACGTCGGTCACTTTCACAGTTCCGGCGGATGTATCGAATGCGGCGGTGCCCAGGTCCCAGTCCGTCTGGCCCCAGGTGATCCTCTTGCCGTCGGGACTGAAGTCGGGCCGGCAACCGGTGACTCCGAACGGCGTCAGGTCGAAGATGTCCGTGCCCTCGGTTGGGAAGGCGAGGACCGCGTGGTTGAAGCCCATGCCGCCGTGAACGGTCGCGACGAACCATTTGCCGTCGGGCGACCAGCAGAGGTTGTAGAGGTGATGGAGTTTGGCTTCGTTCCCGTGCGGCTTAGTCTGACCGGTCTTGAGATCGTAGAAATAGACGCCTTTGCTGGCGTAGTCGGTGATCGTGTAGCGGTCGTACTCGCCCTTGAGGAAGGCGATCGTGCCGCTATCCGGGGACCAGCACGCCTGGCGGGCGTTGGGCGCCACCTTGACGCGGTTCGTGCCGTCGAGGTTCATATAGAAGACGCTGCGGACCTTGTTGCGGCCGGTCCCTTCCTCGCCCTCGAAGCAGATCTTCGTCCCATCGGGCGAGACGTGCGGATAGATCTCGCTGACCTCGGCGGTGTTCGTCAGGTTGACGGGGTTCGAGCCGTCGGCGTCGATCCGGATCAGCTCCCAGTTTTCCGCGCCGTTCGCCTTGCGGAGGCTCTCGTAGACGATCTGGAACGGGATGCTCTTGAGATCGATCCCCGAGCCGGGACGAAGGGATTCGTCCTCCTTCGCCCAACTGCCTGCGACCGGCAGGATGAGCCACGCCAGAGAAATCGCGATCATCGACGCAAGACGCCTTGTGACAGCATACCGTCCCGACATGTTTCGTTCCTCCACAAGCATTCAGAATTCTGATCCACGTCACGCGATGCGCCTTATCCCAAGGCTTCTGGATTCCTGCTTCCGCAGGAAGGACAGAGTCGTTTCCGCGGCGGCGCCCGCAATCTTCAAATCATCCATCATCAATCGTCAATTCTTCACCGGCACCCAGTCGGGCTCCTTGTAGTGCAGGCCGTCGGTGGTGATCTGGACCCAGTTGCCGTCCAGGTCGCCGACGCAGAGGTTCCAGCCTTCGGCCAGGCCGCCCACCTGCTGGCCGCCGGAGACCGGGCCATAGCTGAACGTAATGTATTTGCTGTCGGGCGAGATGTCCACATGATAGACCTTGTACCGGCGAGCGACCCGCAGAATGTCTCGGACGTTCGTGACCTTGGGCTCGGGCGCGTTCAGGTCGATTTCGCCCGTTTGCAGGTTCCAGTCGGTCTCGCCCCAGACCATGCGCGTCGCGTCGGAATTGAGGTCGGGCCGGCAGCCGCGGACGCCCCATTTCTCCAGGTCGAAGACCCGCTTGCCGAAGGCCTCGAAGGCGATGATCGTGTCGCTGTAGCCCATGCCGCCTTCGACCGCCGCGACGAACCACTTGCTGTCGGGCGACCAGCACAGCGCGTAGACGTGGTGCAGCTCGGTATTCACATGCGGCTGGTGCCAGTCGTTGTCGAGGTGATAGAACGCCAGGCCGGTCGTCGCGTACTCGCGCGTGCTGAACCGTTCGTATTCGCTCTTGACGTAGGCGATGCTCTTGCTGTCGAAAGACCAGCAGGGCTGTCGGCCGTGGGCGACGACGTGGATGCGGTTGGCGCCGTCGAGGTCCATGTAGTAGATGTGTCGGACCTTGTTCCGCCGACCGCGGCCCTCGTCGGTCACGAAGCATATCTTCGTGCCGTCGGGCGAGACGTGCGGATACATCTCGTCGATGTCCGGCGTGTTCGTCAGGTTCACCGGGTTCGAGCCGTCGGCATTCATGATGAAGATCTCGTGGTTGCGCTTGCCGCTGGTCTCGCGGTAGGTCTCGTGTACGATTTTGTACGGGATCTTCGAGAGGTCCATCGCGCTGCGGGCCAGCGGCTCCGAGACCGGCCTGGTTCGGGACTCGCCGGTCGGATCGGACTGGGCGAGTTCGAATTCATCCAACCCGGCGGGGGATTCCTCCGCGGGTGCGCCTGCAAAACTCAACATCACGACGAAAATCGTTGCGGTCAACGTCATGGGCGATGCCCTCTCAATCCAATATCCTACGATCCTGCTGCGAATACCGCCATCAGGATAATCCGCGG
>CAZDTD010000496.1:0-2290 GCA_964507995.1 uncultured Pirellulales bacterium
AGGACGCCCAACCCTGTCCCCTGGCGATTCCCTCCCTCGATTTTCTTGCAGACCACGGGTTCACTCTGAACGTCCAGATGGACCCCAAAGTATGGGAGCTGAAGAAGATCCGAAAGGCGCTCGCGGCTGAAGGGTGTTCGCCGGAGGGGCATCTCGATCCCGCCGTCCATTTTCCTCTCATCATGGACTATATCTCGAAATCGATCGCCGACGCGACGGATCTTGTTGAGCTGCGGCCCTGATCCCACGAGTTGGGGGAAGGCTTCGCGGAATCTGAGGGAGAAATGCGACGAATGGAAGTGACAAAACTCTCGACGCGCGACGTTCGGAGCTCAGTCTTCAGGCGGTTCATAACTGGGTAAATACTGACCAGACCCTTCCGAATGCCGAGAAACAAGCCCTGTCCACGCAAGTGGGGACAGGATGCCCAGATGCTGCACGACCCACAATCCCGTAATTCGCTGGGGCGTTGTTGCCGGAGGCCGGAAGAAGGACCCAAAAGAGCGGGGCCTGCGTCTTGTGACACAGGCCCCGCCTGGATGGTACGCTACGCGGCGCAGGACGCCGGATTACTCGGCTGCGTGGCCGAAGCCGATATCGTCGATGAAGACGATGCCGGTTCCGCCGGCTGTTGTGGCGTTCTTGTCGCCGAGGGTGATGGTCATCTTCTTGACCTTCCCGAAGTTCACGCCGGCGAAGTCGCTCATTGGGATCGCCCACCGCGTCCAGTCGGCCGATGTCGCGATGTCGGCGTTGGAGGCTGTGCCGCTCTTGCCGGCGCTGTCCTCCATGGTGACGTACATCGTCGCAACGTCGTTGCCCGGATTGTCGCCGATGTTGGCGACTGTCCAGTCGCCGGTGACGCCGCCGGTGGTGACCACGTCGGAGAACTCGCCGAAGCAGTAGCCGGCGGCGCTGTTGTTGCTGGCCACCGCCAGACCGATGTAGACGCTGTCGCCCATGGTGACGGTCTGCGGGTTGGGCGATTTGTCGGTTCCGGTGTTCTCCGTGTCGGGCTGCTTGGTCCAGGTTGTGCCGTCCTGCGAGTAGTAACCGGTGATCTGGTTGCCCTGTCGCTCCACCTTCACCCAGAACGGCAAAGTGACGACGGCGATGTCGCTATGAGCCGAGACGGCGTTGGCGCCGTCGGCCGGGCGGTTCTGGAAGGACCGTCGGCCGTCCGGGGTCGGGTGCATCAAGGCGTACGAGGAGGCCGGGTCCAGCGTATTGCGGATCATCACGCCGACTTTGGCCCAGGTGGTGGAGCCGCCGGTGATGCTGACGACCTTGGCCGTGATTGCTCCGTTGCCGTTGAGTCGCTTGTAGGCGAAGCGGAAGTTGTCGGCAGTGCCCCAGATGTCCGAGGAGTTGGAGCTGATTGTGTATTGGCCGGGCGCCGTTTCGGCGAATTTCGCCGGATTGCCGCGTACCCAGAGACTGATCTCGTCGGCGCCGTTGCCCATCCACTTCTGGGCCGGGTCGAATTCCCGTTCGGCCTCGCTGAAGTGGAACTCCGTGGCGTTGTCGTACGCCAGCGGCATGGCCTGCTCGCCGTCATGGACGATCGTCGTCTCGGCGAACGGGGAGTTCTCATAGCCGACCGTCGAGCCGCTGGCCTTCGTGGTCAGGCCGTCGATCCAGGCCTGCCAGATCGTCGTTTCAGCGTCGATGTCGTCGTTGTAACTCTCGAAGTCCTCGACCACCTCGAATTCCTTCGAGGTGAAGCTCCAGACGTCGCCTGCATAAACGCCGGCGTCGCTGATCTCATCGACCTTCCAGTAGTACGTGGTCCCGAAGTCCATGGACGCGGGCGTATAGCTGTGGTCGGTCACGGTCTCGGCCACCACGGTCCCCTCGGCCACCGCGTTGGCGTCGTCGCCGAAGTAGACCTCGTGTGAACTCACGTCGCGGCCGGGCCGCCAGGCCAGCGTCGCATCGAGGGCGACGTCGTCGGCGCCGTCCGCCGGAGCGGCCGAGTAGGCCTGCGCCGGAGTGTAGAAGAACCGTACCTCGCTGAGGCTGGTGATCGCTGAGACGCCCCAGTTGTCGTTGATCGTCAGCTTGACGTACTTGGCCATGACTTCGCCGAGATCGACGATGGTGTTCGCGGTGTAAGTCGCCTGGCCGGTTCCCTGCGCGAATTCGGGCACGTTTTCCAACGCGGTCCAGGTCTCGCCGTCGGTGGAGTACTCGATGGCGACGTCCTTGGCGCCGAAGCCCATATAGACCTCGAGATCCGAGTTGGCGTTCCAGACCCACATCTCGTGGAGCTTGTATTCCTTTTCGAATG
>CAZDTD010000497.1:0-2286 GCA_964507995.1 uncultured Pirellulales bacterium
AGCAGCCGGCTTTCAACCCCTCTCTTCCCAAGGGGAACTCGAGGGCTTCGTCATGAGTACAGCATTCCGTCTCGTCGGCACCATGACCGTCGCAGTCAACATGCACGGCCTTGCTTACTGCCCTTATGCTCAGACTCATGTCAATACTCCCCCATTCCCGCCTCTTCTTGGGCCTACTCTCGAATCCGGAAAACACCACATTCGGATTGCTGCGGACAGCTTATCTACCTCGGTTCTGCAACAGGCATGGGATTTCGCGATCCATGCTTGGGTTCTTGCTGGAGGGCCGCGATGGGCTCACTGCACTGATTCACTTGTTCTGGTTGGCTTTGGCTCGGGCCTCGAGCCAGCGTTGCAGGGAATCCTGCCTTTCCCCGGACCGCTTGCCGAGTAGCATGCCCTCAATACTGATATCCTCGTCCAAGTCCGGCCAGTGAATACCGACTCCGTCACCGATCAACCGCCAGTTGCGGCGTTCCTCCGATTTCCCATGCAGCAAACGCGGATACCAGGCCAGAGGAACAGAGAGCGTTCGGCCGTCGGCCAGATCGACAGTCAACGTGTCCTCACTGACGCTCACGTCCAGAGCCCTAACTGGCTGTAGCTTACTCGCCGAAGTATTCATTCCATGCCTCTACAAAGCGTGCCTGGTTTTCTTCGATCAACTGCTGGATTCGATTCAGTTCCTTACGTTTGAATCCGCCGCTGCTCTCCAGACGGACGGGTACAAGCCAGAACTTGGCGACGTGCTCGTCACGCTCCACGTGAATGTGAGCCGGTTCATCCCGATCGCCGGAGAAGAAAAAGAAACGATACGAGCTTACGATCAAGACCGTAGGCATATCCATTTTCCGACGCGACTACTATTCATATGCCCGGTTCACTATCGCCTGTGCCATCATTTTAGCACGATCCACCCAGCGAATCAACCGGTTCAGCATCGGAATCAGACCGCGCGGATGGCGGCAATGGCCATCGCTGACTCAGTATTGGACTTTGGCGCCTCCCTGGAGTCGAATCCAGGTGGTGAAGGTCTCTCCATTTTCTTCGAGCTGGATCACGCGACCGCCTCGCAGGAAGCCGTCCCGCCCGTAGGTGTCGAAGCCCGTGGCCCGACCGTAGATCAGTCGGATGCCGCGGTATTGGGCCTCGTAATCGCTCACGTGGTCGTGTCCGACGAAGGTGCCTTTCACGTCGCCGCGTTCGAGCATGGCCGCGAACAGTCCCGAATTGATCCGCGGACAGGCGACACCCTCGTGTCGATGCCCGACGACGTCGGCCTGCGCATCGGCCAGGGCGTATTCGTATTCCAGGAGCGGGATGTGGAAGAACGCCAAGGCCGGACAGGGTTTGCCTTCTCGCTCCTGGGCCAGGGTCTTGGAGGTTTGGCTGTACCAGGCGATCTGATCGATGTGGATCCAATCGTAGGTGCCGAGTTCCTTCTTGCCTGTGTAGGCGTTGGAGTCGAGCATATAGAGGACCCATTTCTTCCGGGTTCCGTCGGCGTTGTAGATGGGCAGGCAGTAGTTGCTGGCCCCGAAGATTTCCTGCGGGCCCACCTTCGAAACAGAATACGGCTGGCGGACGAACATCTCCATCAGGCCTCGACGGTCCTTGGGCTTGTCGATCTCCTTGGGCCATTCATCGTCGTGGTTGCCCAGGACCACGGCCCAGGGGATCTTCCGCTCGGCCATCGGGCCGGCGGCCAGCGCGATGGTCTCCTGTCGCCTGGCGGCCCCGGCGATCGTGTCGCCGGTCAAAACGACCAGTTGGGGCTTTTCGATGTCGAGGATCTCGCCGATCAGGGCCAGGGTCTGCTGATCTTTGTCGCCGCCTGCGTGGAGGTGCATGTCGGTGAACTGGACGATCTTGAATCGGCCGGCAGGATCGAATCTCAATTGAATCTCATCTGAAAATGCATCGTCTGTGGCGAACAACACTGCGACAAGGGACATCATGGCTCCAAGCAGGATGGATCGCCGGCGTATTCCGATCATTGCGTTCTTCCTTTCTTTGATTGTCATGTCATCCGCCTGCCCGCAGCCGGGCGAGAGCCAACCACAGTAATCGGTTGGTTGGGACGCAGTCAAGGTTTCATGAAGATCATGCCAGGGCGAACGCAAGGTTATTTCAAAGGGCTGCCGGGAATGTCATTGCGAGCGGAGCGAAGCAATCTTCCATGCCGGGAGTTGAGATTGCTTCGTCGCGATGCTCCTCGCAATGACATTCGTGAGACTCGTCCAGCGACTTTGCGTTCGCCCTGAAGACCATCCAACAGCCATCCGA
>CAZDTD010000498.1:0-2280 GCA_964507995.1 uncultured Pirellulales bacterium
ATGAATCCTGCCGATCCGCGAGCCAAGTACCTCGTCGGCAAGATGATCCGCCTGCCCATCGTTGGGCGGCTCATCCCGATCATCGCCGATGAACACGTCGTGCTGCCGAATCCCGAGAGCGAGGACGAGAAGGCCCGCTTCTCCACTGGCTTTCTGAAGGTGACGCCGGCCCACGACCCGGACGACTGGGCCATCGGCCAGCGGCACAATCTGCCGGTCATCAACATCATGGCGCCGGACGGCTCGATCAGCGACAAGTATGGCTGGCAGGACGCCTCCGAACCCGAGGCCCGCGCCCTGCTCGGCATGGATCGCTTCGAGGCCCGGGAGGCCATCGTCGAGTGGTTCCGCCAGGAAGACCTCCTGGAGGAGATCCGCGATTACAGTCACGAGGTGGGGCACAGCTATCGCAGCCACGTCCCCATCGAGCCCTACCTGTCCGACCAGTGGTACGTGGCAGTCAAGCAACCCATCGAGCATCTGGCGGTCAAGTTCGGCAGTGGCCTAATCGAAGGGACCGATGTCCCGGTGAACTCCCTCGCGGGATTGGCTCTCAAGCCTCTGCTCGACGGCCGACTGCGGTTTATTCCCGAGCGATACGCCAAGACCTACCAGACCTGGCTGGAGAACCTGCGGGACTGGCCGATCAGCCGCCAGCTCTGGTGGGGACATCGCATCCCAGTCTGGTCGAAGTCAGGGCGTGAAATCGTCGAGGACGCCTCCGGCCGGATTCACTCGATTCAGGCGGACACCGACGACGGCCCCGTAGTCTTCGCGTGCGTCGCGCCGGGCAGCGAAGACGCGGAGACGACGCTCGAATCGCAGGGATGGAAACGAGACTCGGATGTGCTCGATACGTGGTTCAGTTCGGCCCTGTGGCCGTTCAGCACGCTGGGCTGGCCCGAGGAAACGCCTGCGTTCAAGGCGTTCTATCCGGGCGACGTGCTGTGCACCGCGAGAGAGATCATCACGTTGTGGGTTTCCCGCATGGTGATGATGGGCCAGTACTGCGCGGGCGATATCCCGTTCCGCGACGTCTACATTCACGCGATGATTCAGGACGGCGAGGGCCGCAAGATGTCCAAGAGCTTAGGCAACGGAATCGATCCGCTCGTCGCAATCGACAGCCACGGCGCCGACGCGATGCGGTTCACGCTGGCGACCATGACGACGGACACGCAGGACATCCGCATGCCGGTGGCGTCCATGACGTTGCCCGATGGGCGCACGGTGAACACCTCGCCCAAGTTTGACGTCGGTCGCAACTTCTGCAACAAGCTGTGGAACGCGTCGCGATTTGCCATGATGAATCTGGAGGGGATGGACCCCGCCGGGTTCGATGCGAATCGGATGGACATCACCGATAGATGGATTCTCTCCCGGCTGGCGACGACTCGCGACGAAGTCACCGCGGCCATCGAGGAGTTCAAATTCAGCGAACCGCTGAACCAGTTGTACCGCTTCTTCTGGAACGACTTGTGCGACTGGTATCTGGAGTGGGCCAAGTCCCGGATGCGGGAGGACAGCAGCAAAGGCATCGCGCAGAACGTCCTGGCCTTCGTCCTCGATCAGACGCTGCGTCTGTTGCATCCGTTCATCCCGTTCATCACCGAGGGGATCTACCAGAAGCTCAACGAACTGGCCCCGATCCGGGAGCTTCGGGGCATTGCGGCCGGCGACACAGCTCCGGCCCTCGTCGTCGCGTCCTGGCCCGAGAGCCTGGCGTCTTTGAAGGACCCGCAGGTCGAAACGCAGATCCAGGTCGTTCAGGGCGTGGTCCGCGCGATCCGCGACCTTCGGAGCCAGTACAACATTCCGCCGAGCGCCAGGCTCAAGGCCTCGGCCGCCGCACCTCAGGCGACGGCGGCGGTCCTGAGCGCCGGCTGCGATCTGGTCTGCCAGTTGGCGGGGTTGGAGGCGTTCTCGGTCGCCGAGGGGCTGGCCAAGCCGAACAACGCCGCCACGGCGATTGTGGAAGAAACGCACGTCTACGTGCACGACGTGATCGATCCCGAGGCGGAACGGGCCCGGCTCACCAAGCAGAAACAGGAAATCGAGCAGGCGAAGAAAGGCGTGGAAGGCAAGCTGGCCAACCAGAATTTTGTGACGAGGGCCAAGCCCGAAGTGGTGGCGCAAGCCCGGGAGAAGCTCGCACAGCTCCAGGAACAGCTACAGGCGGTCGAGAGGCATCTGGCCGAGCTCGACGGTTAGGAGTGGACTTCTACAAAGTAGGCCCAATTGTCCATTTTGCAGATTTGCCGAAGTCCAGTCAGGAGATAC
>CAZDTD010000499.1:0-2276 GCA_964507995.1 uncultured Pirellulales bacterium
ACGGCCCGCGAGGGAGTCCTCCTGGCCGGTCGGCTCGTGGAGCGATTCGGCTACGTCGATTCCGGACGGACTTACGTCATCGCCGACCCCGCGGAAGGCTGGCTCTTCTGCGCCGTCAACGGCAAACACTGGCTGGCCCGGCGGGTGCCCGACGACGAGGTGGCCATGGTCGCCAACACGTACACGATCCGCGCAGTCGCCCTGGAGGATGCGGACAACGTCCTGGCGTCGAAAGACATCCTGGAGTATGCGAAGTCGCGGGGCTGGTGCGATCCGACTGCCGGGACGTTCGATTTCGCAGCGGTCTACGCGAGCCCGCAGGCGGCCGGCCATCCCAACAACACAGGCCGGCAGTGGAGCGGGCTCTGTTACGTCACTGGTAAGCCCCTGATGCCCGGTCCGAACCTGCCGTTCTCGGTCGTGCCCAGGAACAAGCTCAGCGCCGCGGACGTGATGCAGATCCTGCGCCACGACAAGGAGACGGAGTCCTCGCCTGTCCCGGCGGATTCGCCCTTCCTCTGTTCCCTGTGCAGCGGCGCGACGCAGACGAGCTTCGTCGCCCAGCTTCGCACGGGCCTGCCGGCGGACATCGGCTTGGTGTACTGGGTCTGCTTAGCCTCGCCGCGGACGTCGTTCTATATCCCGTTCCATTTCGGGATCGCGGACTTTCCACTCGGCTACAGGCTCGAATCCGAGCAGCCCACAGCCGAGGCGTACAACCGCAAGGTCCAGGCAAAATTCACGGCCAATTCACGGGAAGCGTTCTGGACGTTCTCGAACTTCCGGGACAAAATGGACCGAAAGGACACCGCGGCGATGCAGCGGCTCTGTGCCGAGCAGCGACGAGTCGAACGCCAGGCCGTTGCGATGCAGGACTCCGTCGAGGAGGCCGCCAATCGGCTCTATGGAAACCACAAGACCGCGGCCCTGCGGCTGCTGGAGAACTATTCGAAAGGGGTGTACATGTCCACGCTGGAGGCGATGTCGAAGTCGCTCGATGGCTCTGAAACGGATGCGGATCTTCGCCGGCGGGCGAACGAGCTGGCCCACGAGATCCTGCTGATCGACACGCATTTGGATACGCCTTTCGAACTCGAAAAACGGATGCAGGACATCTCCGGCCGGATCGAGGGCGGGCATTTCGATTATGTCCGGGCCCGACAAGGCGGACTCGACGCCCTCTTCATGGCAATCTACGTCTCGCCGCAATACGAAGAGAAAGGCGGCGCCCGGGCCTATGCGAATCGGACCATCGAGATGATCGAGGGCTTCGCCCGCCAGTGGCCGGAGCAGTTCATCCTGGCCCGCTCGCCCGACGACATCCGGGCCCAGTTTGGCAACAACCGCGTCTCGATCCTCATGGGCATCGAGAACGGCGCGCCCCTCGAAGGCGATCTCGCCAACGTGCAGCGATTCTACGACCGCGGCGCCCGGTATATCACGCTGGTCCACTCGACGGACAATCACATCTGCGACTCGTCCTTCGACGACCAGGCCCGCTGGCATGGGCTCAGCCCCTTCGGCAAGAAACTGATTCCCCAGATGAATCGCGTCGGCATGATCGTGGACGTCTCCCACGTGTCCGACGAGGCGTTCCATCAGGTCCTGGAGGTTTCGAAAGCGCCGGTCGTCGCGACGCATTCCTCGTGTCGTCATTTCACGCCGGGCTGGGAGCGGAACCTGAGCGACGACATGATCCGCCTGCTCGCAGGCAAAGACGGCCTGATTCAGATCAACTTCGGGTCCATGTTCGTCGATCCGACGGCCAACCGCGAGTTCGTCGAAGTCCACGAGGAGGTGCGACAGCACATCCGGGACCATCGCCTGCAGGGTGAGGAGCGGAATCGCTACGTTCGAGAACGATGGGGACAGGTGTCCTTTTCCAAGGCGGACGTCTCCGACGTGGCCGCGCACATCGACCATGCGGTGCAATTGGTGGGCGTCGATCACGTCGGCCTGGGCTCCGATTTCGACGGCGTCACGGAGGTCCCGGTGGGCCTGGAGGACGTTTCCTGCTACCCGAACCTGATCGCGGAGCTTCTGAAAAAAGGCTACAGCGAAGGGGACATCCGCAAGATCGCAGGAGAGAACTTTCTCCGCGTCTGGACCGAGATTGAGCGGGTCGCAGGAACGCTCCGCTCGGAGGAGTAATCCCGCCCGGGCGGAAAACCGGGCGATTCGACACGTGACAATGGCATGTAGGCGAACCGCGATCAGCGGAGCTTTCGGAAGGCGTCGGGCGACACGCCGAAGACCTTCTTGAAGGCGCGGGAGAA
>CAZDTD010000500.1:0-2271 GCA_964507995.1 uncultured Pirellulales bacterium
GAACGCCGTCCGCTGGTTCACGCTGATTTCCTCCAGGGCGTCCCGGATCTCCCGCCGGATGGTCGCGTCATCATATTGCGGGCCTGCCTCGGCCTGCTCGGCCAGGAGCGATTCCGTGCAGGTCTCGTCGAGGCTCACCGGTTTGCTCCGTCTTTTGTGCCGGCGATAGAAATCGATGGCGGTATTGGCCGTCACCGCGTTCAGCCACGCCGCGAAAGATTGCTCGCATTGGAACCGACCGAGATTGCGAAACACCTTCATCCACACCTCCTGGACACAATCCGGCGTCTGGGATGAATCCAGCACGATCCGATAGCAGATCCGATGCACGCGATCGATGTGGCGGCGGTACAGGCACGCCGCGGCGTCCTCGTCACTCCGCTGAATCGCCTCGATCAAGGCTTCGTCCGAAATCGAATCGTGTCGAGTCATTCCAATAGTATGTACGCAAGCCCGGCGTGAAGTGAATACAAAGAACCGATATACTCGCGTTATTGGCGCATGAAAAAGGGCCGCAAGCACACGTTCATGCGCTTGCGGCCTCAGATCGGTGTCGGTTCGCCGTATCGGTCAGAACGAGGAAATCAGTTCAACTCCTTGTCCTTCCAGTACTTCGTGCCGGCGATGGTGGCCTGGAGGGCCAGCCCGGCCTCGGTCATCGAGTAGACGTCGATGCCGGCGCGGATGTCCCCTTCGGCACTGGCCTCGGCGCCTTTTTCACCCGCCTTGGCGGCCGCGTCCGCATGGGCTCCGGCGTCCCAGCCTTTTTCGACGAACTTGGTCATGGTGTCCTTGTCCTTGAAGATCATCACGACGCGATAGTCCTTGGCGCCCAGACCCAGACCGACGCCGCCGAGGGCCATGCGCATGTAGGTCCGCTGCTTGGTGGCGTTGTCCACGACGACGCCATAGCCGCTGCCGGCGCTGACGAGCACTAAGTTCACGTTCGCGTTGCTGAACACGCCATAGCCTGGGGCGCTCTCGAGTTTCGCCTGGGCGTCGGGGGCTTCCTTATAGAGTCGCTGAAGCGTCTCCTTCTCCATGTCCGTGACAGACTGGCGTCTCTCGTCCAGGGTCAAGCCCTTTTTCTTCGGGCCGCAGCCGGCCAGCAGAACCATGGCCACCATGCCGATCCCCACCCACTTCAATCCATTTCTCATTTGTTCTTCCTTTCCATGATACGATGTCTACAGGGCGTCCCATGACGCCGAGAAAGTGCCTATTGTTTCGTGGCCGAGGCGGCGGGTTTGCCGGCGATGGCCGGGTAAGCCAGTCCGGCGAGGAGTCCGCCGAGCAGGGGGGCCAGCCAGAACAGCCACAATTGCGCGATCGCCCAGCCGCCTGCAAATAGCGCCGGTCCCGTGCTGCGAGCGGGATTGACGGACGTATTCGTCACCGGGATGCTGATCAGGTGGATCAACGTCAAGGCCAGGCCGATGGCGATCGGTGCGAAACCGGCCGGCGCCCGCGAATCCGTCGCGCCGAGGATAATCATCAGAAACATGAACGTCAGGACGACCTCCGCGACGAAGGCTGCGGTCAGGGAATAGCCGCCGGGGGAGTGTTCGCCGTAGCCGTTGGAGGCGAACCCGCCGCTAAGGCTGAACCCTTCCTTGCCGCTGGCGATCACATACAGGACCGAAGCTGCTACGACCGCGCCGATGACCTGGGCGATCACGTAGGGAACCACGTCCCGCCAGGGGAATCGCCGGCCGGTGGCCAGGCCGACCGTCACCGCGGGGTTGAGGTGACATCCGGAGATGTGACCGATGGCGAAGGCCATCGTCAGGACGGTCAGTCCGAACGCCAGGGCCACGCCGAGCAGGCCGATTCCCACGTCGGGAAACGCCGCCGCAAGCACGGCGCTGCCGCATCCGCCGAACACAAGCCAGAAGGTGCCGATCATCTCCGCCAGCAGTCGTTTGTTCAGAGGCATACACGTTCCTTTCCAACCAGATTCCCTTCGGTTCGATTCCGTTGTCACGGCATCGACGTGAGCCGCGATCCAGTCGTGTAACCCGCCCCTCGACGGTCGAACGTGTCCTGTCCGGGACAACGTGAGTCCCGGACAGGACAGGTCCTTCTGCCAGGGACGCATGAACCTCTTTCATTCGATCGCGTTATTGTATCGTCTTTCCAGGCGGATATGATGGTTTTTTCACAAATTACGTGTCGCCGGAGGGGAGGGTTCATTTTTTTGGGTTCATCCGGTTTCAGCGTACTTCGATAGCTCCTGGGGCTTCGCCCCAGACCCCGAGATTTTGCGCGTTG
>CAZDTD010000501.1:0-2259 GCA_964507995.1 uncultured Pirellulales bacterium
CATTCCTGCGGAAGCAGGAATCCATCCAAGCGACGAACACAAACCACAGATGAACCCAGCCCGGCCTTCGGCCGGAACCAAGAGCGGTTATCGCCTTGCAGGGTGCCAGCGGAGAGGTTCTGGATCAGCCTGAGCCCTCCGCTCTCCGCTGATACCCCAAATGCGAAAAACGCGTTCCTTCAGATGTACACAAGGTTCAGCCGGCAACTGGTTTATGGACCGACCACAGGATCATCTGGAAGAGGTTTTCAGTTGCTGCAAGTTAGTAGCACGGAGGCACGCGGATTGTCTCAGGAAGCGATGATACCTGCCTGCCGCCGGATCTGAATGAGCCAGGCCCAGTGCGATAGCGGCAGGGTGGGCTCCGCCCACCATCTCGAGTGATGACGTGTCTTGCCGTGGTTCGGCGGTTCGGATACAATCAAGGCATGAAAGCCGGACCCGGACAACAGATTGGACGCGCGCGATGCTCTCCCGCGGACCCGACCCGCGAGGCCGTCGAATCCGGCGTCGATCTGGCCATGCTCCGGGACAACCTCGCGCTGACCGTGGCCCAGCGCCTGCGACGCCACGACATCGCATTGACCACGCTCGAAATGCTTCGGAAGGCGAGACGTCTGTGAGCGATCTGCGAAACCTGCTGCATCGACTCGCACATGCCGGCGTGGACTTCGTGATCGTCGGCGGCTACGCGGGCATCGTCCACGGCTGCACCTACGTCACCCAGGATATCGATATCTGCTGCGATTTCTCGCCCGCCAACCTTCTGGCTCTACAACAGGCCCTGAGCGACGTGCATCCGGCCCATCGGATGACACCCGCCCGTAACCCTCTGGAACTGACGCCCGAGAACGCTGGAGAATTCAAGAACCTCTACCTCGACACGGATCTCGGCCGGCTGGATTGCCTCAGCTATGTCGACGGACTCGGCGGCTATGAGCAGGTCAAGCAATCGAGCGAACGGTTCGAGGCCGAAGGAGTGGAATTCCGCGTCCTCTCTATTGATGCGTTGATCGCCGCCAAGAAGGCGATGAACCGCCCCCGAGACAGAGAAGCCATCTGGCAACTACAGAAGGTCAAACAACTCCGGCGACAAGAGCCATCGGGTACAGACGAGTGAACTCCTGGAAACCGCCGAGGAACGCGGAGGCACGCGGATTGTCTCAGGAAGCGATGATACCTGCCTGCCGTCGTACTTGAACGAGTCAGGGACAGGGCGACAGCGGTAGGGTGGGCTACACCCACCGATTTCGTCTGACGAGTCTCCACCGGTCCGCTCCGATTCCCAGAAAGTGAACCATGTCGGCGTGCCCCCCGACTTCCCTCGGAAAAGAGACAATCCGCAGAGGAACGCCGATGGACACAGATTGAAGAGAACGGCAAGCCCGTTTTGCCGATCCCTCTTTCCGGATCTGCGAAAATCTGTGAAATCTGCGGATTGATATGCCAAGGCGGGAGAGGCTCACGAGGAGAATCGACGACGAGTCTGTCAACTGCGGATACGTGGATGGGTAGAAGCGTGGATGCGTGGATGGGTATCCAGACAGCACTCCAACGCTTCTACGCTCACACGCTCCAACGCGGCGTCCTGCCGCACCAAAGTCTGACGAGTCTCCCCGGTCCGCTCCGATGCCCAGAAAGTGAACTCTGTCGGTGTGCCCCCCGGTTTCCGTCGGAGGCAACTCGCACGATGTTCTTTTGTGCGTGTTCTGTCGTTCTTTTCGGCCCTGTTCCTCGGCTTTCTCTCGGTGCTTCTTGTCAGAAAGACAAGACCGAAAAAAAGTCCTATCCAGGGCATTTTAGACGATAAATACGTATTTGTACGTATTGACCGGCGGATGGCCGACGGTTACAATTCCTATGGTCGACTGGGTATTGAACCGCCGGAGGCGACAGGTATCGCGGTTCGTCTCGGCGACCGGGTGGAGGTTGGGTTATTCTTTGCGTCACGGAGGTCGGAACCCATGGAATAACCGTTCGAGCTTTTTTGTTTCGAGCGGTCGGGGATAGAGTATTCCCTTAATCCAGGGAGAAAGACGGCGTTTGGAGTATCCGCCGGAAACGGCCGGGATGCCCACGAGTAATGCCCATACATCAAGGATTGCGGAGAAGGAGTGCAAAAGATGAAAAGCCACTTGTGCGTCCTGTCGCTCGGTGTGATGCTCATGGGGATGACGCCTGTATCCGCAGACGATGAAGCCGTCATCCTGAATCCGGGCACCCTGTCCGGCTCGGTGTCCCTCGTGGGGTACACGATCA
>CAZDTD010000502.1:0-2257 GCA_964507995.1 uncultured Pirellulales bacterium
TTCTTTCCTGCCACGGTGGTTGGGGACGACTCAAAGATTCCGCCGCCCCGAGGGCGGCGGGAGTTTACCGCATTGGAGCCACCAGCAGCAGACGTGCTTCGCACGGCCGAAAGCGAGCGCCTCGCTCGCGTACACGCCGGAGGCCCCAACGCGCAAAACTCCCCCTTGCAGGCCCTCTCGGGGCCTGCACAGCGACGGCGGGCCTCGCTGGATCGCGACCGTCAGACAGGCCGGCTGCTCCCGGCATGCCGGACAACCTGCCCTGACAGGCGAGAGCCGGTCGTTCCATATCTTCTGCAAGCAGCCTGGTCCGATTCACATGCAATTGCCCGGCCCCCTCTCCCGACTCGGTCGTCGGAGGCTGTGCTACGAACTCGCAACAACTGCAAACCTCTTCCAGATGATTCTGTGGTCGGTCCATAAACCAGTTGCCGGCTGAGCCTTGTGTGCATTGGAAGGAACGCGTTTTTCGCATTGGGGGTACCAGCGGAGAACGGAGGGCTCAGGCTGATTCAGAACCTCTCCGCTGGCGCCCTGCAAAGCGATAAACACTCTTGGCTGGCGGCCGAAGGCCGGGCTGAGGAGATTCCAGGGCCAATGAAAAAGCCGCGAATTCTCTTGAATTCACGGCTTGATTTCTTATGACACGCCTCGGAGTGGACTGAAGCGGGATTCCGATCCCGGGTTATTTCAGCGCGAGGCATAGACCGGCGGAAATGGCGTGGCCGTCGTCGATGAGGTCGCTGATGTCGCCGGACCAGAGGTGGTATTGGTACTCCACGAGGAAGTCTATATTGTCCGCCAGTTGGAGCCGCAGACCGACGATCGGTCCCCACAACAGGCCGCTGGCGCTGTCGCTTTCGTCGACGGGGTCCTCATTCGTCACCTCGCCACTGACGACGAGGCGTGCCGTTCCGCTGACATCCACATCTGCGGTTGCCCACGAGACCTGTGCGCCGACATAGGGCACCAGGGATTTGCCGGGGGAGAAATGCCATTTGAAGCGACCGCCGCCGCCGTAGATTGTCGCGTCCACATCGACATCGTAAATTGCGATCGTGTCAGGGAAAGCGGGGGTGGGTATGAGACTGGGCGCCTCGGAGCCGTCCGTCCACGAGCCGAAGCCTGCGACGCCGATTTCGAAGTTCTTGCTGGTGAAGTAGCCGATTCCGACAGATCCGAAATAGCCGTCCAGATCGGCGCCTGTCTGACCCGTCAGGATGGAGTCCTGATCGTCTCCTGCGTCTGCGCCATTCTCCATGACGAAACCGCCCTGAACTTCGATTTCCAGGTCGCCCTTTTTCACGGCGCCATTCGTCGCGCCGGCAAACGCCAGGCAGATTGCCGAAAGCAGTATCAAGCCGTGTCTCATATCATTCCCTTTCATCGCGTTTTCCATACCCGTTCTTTGCCGACAGGTCCGACCGCTGCGCCGATCGCGCAATCCGGATGGACCCGAGCCGGTGTCCTTTGCTTATCGGCCGGTTCCGCAGGCTCCTTCAGCAGGAAATGTCCTCTCCATGCCGCAATTGCAGAGGACCGATAATCCGTCACGGGCGCAAAAAAGAAAGCGTTGCGAATTCTCTCGAACTCGCAACGCTTTTGTCTACTCTGCCGCACAGGCTCCATGCGACTCAAAGGTATCTGCCGTTAAGGCTCCAGATCTTATTTGAACTGGTGAATGATACCCACGACGACCGCATGCGTCTCATCGTACCAATCTTCGAGGTCGCCGGCATACAGCGTGTACTGGTACTCGGCGAAGAAGTCGTTGTTGGCGTTCAGCTCGAAACGCAGACCTGCGAGCGGGCCGTACCAAATACCTTCATCCGTATTCTTGCTCTCGCCGGGCATATCGGAATCGGTCTGCGACCAGGTATAGCCGAACCGGGCTCCGACATAGGGCACCCACTGATTCGTGGGCATGAAGTGATACTTGCCGAAAATGCCCAAGCTGTAGTCGGTGGTCTCGGAACCGTACATAGAGCTGGTGCCATCGGAATCAAACCAGCCGGCGCCGGCACTGACGCCCGCCTGAATGTTGTCGGTCAGGAAATAACCCAGTCCGAGATCGGCTGAGATGCCGGTGGAATTCCCGTTGCCCTCGGCGCCGTTGTACGATGTGAAGGCGCCCCAGAAATCCAATTCCGTGTCCCCTTGCTGCACGGCTGCGCCTGCCACACCGGCAAGCACCAGAGTTGCTACCAGAACCATCAAACCACGTTTCATAATACTCCCCTTTCAAAAAGAGTCACTT
>CAZDTD010000503.1:0-2255 GCA_964507995.1 uncultured Pirellulales bacterium
GGGAGGCGACGAACGCAGATACGGGATTCGACTGACAGAGGTGGGGTATGAAGCGGCACACACGCCAGACAAAGAAGGGTTGCAATAGCAGGAATTGTCGCGGCATCGCGCTGGCCTGGACCGCCATCGTCCTGGTCGTCATGATTGGCATGGTGGGCCTGAGCATCGACTGGGGCAAGGCCGTCTGGAACGTGCATCAGATGCAAAACGCGGCGGACGCCGCAGCCCTGGCCGGCGCGCAAGTTGTGAAGTTTGACCCGACCGCCGCGATTCCGCGAGCTTACGACATCGGCTTGGAGAATCACGTGGATGGTCTCGCCGTCACCCTGAGTAAAACCGATGGCGTGGATATCACGGTGGGACGATGGATCAGACAGCATAGAGAGTTTCTGGCGACAACAGACACGCCGGATGCGGTCAGGGTCCGCGTGAGACGCGGAGACAAGCTGGGATCGGACCGCCCGCCGTTGGCTATGCTCTTCGCGCCCCTCTTCGGTACAAACCCGGTGAATGCCTCGCGAGAAGCCGTGGCGTGGGACTGCACCTACAGCGGTGCGGCATTGATTTGCTTGTCAACGACCGCCCAGCCCGCTCTGAAGATCTGGGGCAACGCAGAAGTTGATGTGAGCAATGGCGGCATTCACGTGAACTCTTCCGCCACTCCAGCAGTCCAAGTTGGAGGCAGCGCCGAGATCGAGTGCGGTTTCTTGAACTCAGTGGGCGAGACCCAGCCAGGGGCCGATGCCGCGGCTTGGGACAGCTATTTCAAATCGCTGCCGTTCTCGGTCAATACGCAGGACACAAGCGGAGTCACCGCGATTGATGATCCAGTCGCGGCGGCCATGGGCGGCAACAACGAGTTGGATCTGCCGAGGGATGCCGGCGGCAATCTGATATACGGAACAGTCAAGACGGGAACGACAATAACGAAAGCCGGGGCCGCCACGATCAACAGTTCGTGTACACTGGGACCCGGCTACTTTCCCGGCGGCATCACGATGAAGGGTGGAAAGACGATCGTTCTTGACCCAACGCTGGGGTGGGACTCTTCGACCATGGGGCAACCGGTCTTCTTCCTTGGAGGCGTCGGCCTGATCGCAAACAATGGTTCGCTGACCGGCCATGGGGTCACGATCTACATCACGGACGCCAAGTCGGCCAAGTTGGATCTGGGGGGCAACATCACGATCGACCTCACGTCGCCGGGCGACGAGGCGGGGACTTCCGTCGACGGGATGGCCGGAATCAGTATCTGGGTCGATCCGGACAACACGAATGATGTGACGCTGAATGGTTGCGTCGGCGAGGGAGTTGCGGGAACGCTCTACTTTCCAGGCTCGCATGTGGACATCGAAGGCACGCCGGGCGACGGCTGCACACAGCTCATTGCGGCCAGCATGGATGTCACCGGAAATGTGAACATCGGCGTCGACTACGACAAACGTAATTTCGGAAATAATATGGCGGTATCGTATATCGTCAGGTGATTCGCCTGACACTCCTGCACTAATGGCGATTGTGTTCTTCGGCGTGGCAGGGTGAACTGCAATACCGGATCAACGCCATGGGGTGACTCGATACTGGTCATGCGAGAGAACAAGAAAGATGTTCGATAAAAGATACACACTGCTGCGGACGCAGAAGAAGCGGGTGTATGAGATCCTGCGAGAGGTCGGGCTGGAGCCTGCGGAGTTCTCCTGGTCGAACGAGAAAATCGCAGGCAGCCTGATCGTCTCGAAACTGAGCCACCGCGACGGGGAGCACTACTTCCAGTTCTCGTCGTACGAGCTGAACGCCTGGTGCATCGCCTGCCCAGGGGTTTATCGGACAATGGACTACCACTATCCGAAGAGCTGGGAGGAGCAGAAGGGGATCTTCCGCCAGTGGGCCGAGGGTCTCCGACGCGAGCTGGATACCGCGGACCCCTGGGAGGAGATGGCGAAGTACAGGCTGCCCCTGAATGGAGAGGCGGCGCACGAACTCGTCAACGAGCCGATCCCGGCGGTCGAGGCCGAGCAGATCGGCCGGGCGCTCGCGAAGCTGGCGGACGACGCGACGCGGGAACTCGGGCTCAACACGGAACAGTCGCTGCTCGTTCGGGCCCGGCTCGACATTCTCGCGGAGGCCGCCCGTCGGCAGAGGAGCCGGGATTGGATGTACATGGTCCTGGGCGCCAGCGCGGCGATCGCCATGGCGCTTTCGCTGACGCAGGAGCAGACGACGACGTTCTGGCGAATCCTCAGGGACCAGGCGGG
>CAZDTD010000504.1:0-2246 GCA_964507995.1 uncultured Pirellulales bacterium
GAGCAGCGAGTACTGGCTGTGCAGATGGAGGTGTGTAAATCCTTTACCTGGCATATCTTATGAATCCCATCATAACTCCTCATTCGAGATGCCATGATAGGTCGCAGGCCAGACCGTGTCAAGCGAGTTCCATTTCACCGACCAAGACGATGCGTGACGAGGAAGATCGAGGAATACGATGCGCATTCGTACGTATTGACATCTCTTGCAGAACAGGCTACAATTGAGATTCCACAGGATCGAAGATCGGCCGGCTAAGCGGTGCATGTCTTTTCTTTGTGACCGGCCCAGAGATGGTTGAAGGAGGCCGGACATATCGAGGAGAGAAACAGCGTGTGTTTTCATGTAGTCAAGCTGTCCTAATAGAAGGAGGATTGACATGAAACGAGTCACCGTATTCGCGATGGCGTTTAGTTTAATCTTGGGCGTTCTGGCACACCCAACCATAGCTGGGACCACGTACTATGGAGCGGCAACCGATCCGGTTGGTGATGGCGATCACGGTTTTGGCCTCGAAGCCGAACTGGTCTTCGCCTCGGTCCTGGCAGACGGCACGAACTTGCAGTTTACAGCCCGGTTCGCGACTTTCGACGCTGACGACATGGCGATCTTCGTCCTGGATACAGATCAGAATCCCGCCACAGGCAGGCCCGGCGTCGACGCAGTCTATAGCGATGCCGATCGCATCGGGGCTGAGTATAACTTGTACCTGTGGCCCGACCAGCCTACCAACAACGAAGTGAGGCTCAGGCAACTGGACTTCGATGGCGTCGTGGCAGAGGTCGGGGTCTACCCCGCCGTCTATTTGCCGGATGGCATCCAGGCCACCATTCCCCTGAGCGACCTGGGCGGCGAGGACGGATTGCTCAGCTTCAAAGTGATCGGCTCCAAGGCAGGTGTCTTTCTGGAGGGCACCTGGGGTTGTCTCGACTATCTCACGGATGTCGGGCAACCGGAGGTCCGCACGACGCCTGCGATCCCGGTGCCCTCCGCCATGCTCCTCGTGGCAATCGGCTGCATGACTGGCCTTGCCCAACGCACTCTGAAACGCGTGCGTGGAGTCGGAGCCTGATCATGGCCTATCTGGATTGATAGTAGCCCAAGTCCGGCAGGTTGCTGTCCGGGCTCGCTGTTCCGAGACAAGGGGAGTTTGCGTCGAGCCGGTAGTCGCTATGCGCGGGAGCGACGAACCGTGGGTCGCCTGCGAGGTTGCCCTCGCCGGGCCACTCGACGCCAACCGTGTCACAATAGCTGATGTGGATGTCGGATTCGAGGTAGGGAGCCTGCACGTAGACCGGCTCCGTGGCGTCGAGGATCGAGTTGGTCACGTTGTAGAGGATCGTCCCGGTTTGGACGCCGTACTTGTTGTGCGACTGAATCGCGACGTCCAGATAGCCCGCAATCCTTGTCGTGACGAGCGTCGTGTGGTCGATGTTGACCACGGCCGTCGAGCCTTCGAAGGCCTTGGCCGCGAGGCTCGCATTGGTCGCATCCTCGGGAGCCAGGTTATTCTGCACGAGCAGACAGCGGGAGATCGTCGTCTCGCCGCCGTAGACGCTGATCGCCTTGTCCTTGCAGCCGCGCACGATGCAGTCCTCGATCTCGACATCCGAGCCGAGCGTGTCGATCCCATCGTCGTCCGCGCCCGCGATCACGCTGCCGACCAGTCGGCACTGTTGCCCCGACCGCTGGCTGTGGATGTAGATGCCATCGGCGTCGTCCTGGGCCTGCATCTCCATGACCCAGCCGTCTTCGAAGAGCAGCGACGTGCCCGAGATCTCCGGGCCCATCACGGAGCGGGCAAACAGCGTGTGGTTGAACGCCAGTTCCGTGCCGTCGGTAGCCTGCATGATCTTGCCGGCGTTGTCGGTCAGGGACGCGTGATCGAACGCGAGCGCAGAATTCGACGCCCGGACTGCAGGTCCGGAATTGGAGTGACCCACCTTCGGGGACCGGCCGGCCTGCATGATCTCCGTGTAGCGATAGATCGAGGGTTCTGCGTCGACATGGTGCAATTCGCCCCAGTTGGAGTCCGGCGTCGAGGCCGTGAGCGTAACGGGAGAGGTCGCCGTGCCCAGCGATTCGATTGCGCCCTGCACGTCGATATCCGTGCCGTCCGTTCCGGAGGTCACCCCGTCGATCAGCACAAGTGTCCCGGGCATCAGCGTGAGCGTGACACCCGCAGGGATTATGAGATCGCCGCCCACAATGCGATAGACGCCGCTCCAAGTCTGCGACTCGGCCAG
>CAZDTD010000505.1:0-2230 GCA_964507995.1 uncultured Pirellulales bacterium
CTGCCATCGGCAGGTAGCGCGATCCGCAAGGGCAGCCTGCCATGATACGCAACACCGGCCCTCGATCTACGTGCGTGTTCCATCGGTCCGATGGGTCCCATTCGTCCCATCAGTCCCAGGTACCCGCCTGTTACGGCCTGACCACCCGGATATCGTCGATGAAGATCTGGCCGCAGGCGCCGGCGACCGGATTGCTCCTGTCGCCTACGCCGATGTACATCGTCTCGATCTTCGTCGCCTTCACGCCGGCGAACTCGCTGAGCGGGATGCTCCACTTCGTCCAGACAGTCGCGTTCACAATCGCCGGATCGGGGTGCTCGACATAGGCCGCCTTGCCGGCGCTGTCCTCGAGCCCGACGTACAGAGGCGCTGCGTCGTTGCCCGCCTTGCCCCGGATGTAGAGCACGAGCGTATCGACATCCTCGACGGTCCAGTCCTGAGCGGAGTCAAATGCCCGCGTAGCCTCGGCATAATGCGGCGTGCAGGAGTTGTCGTATCGCAGAGGCATGGACTGATAGCCTTCGTGGACGATGGTCTGCTCGGCGAAGGGAGGATCGATGTACCCAACGAGCGAGCCGCACTCGTTGTTCGTGAACCAGGTATCGGTCCAGGTCTCGTAGATCAGGTTGCCCTCGATGTCCGTGTAGACCTCGAAGTCGTCGATGACGAGGAAATCGGCGGTCGTGAAGCTCCAGACCGAGCCGGCCCAGGGGCTGTCCGCTTCGGCGCCGTTCACTTCGTCCACCCGCCAGTAGTAGGTCTTGCCCCACTCCAACTCGCCGGGATCGAACTCGGACGCAGTCGCATCCTGGCGCCCCCGATAGACGTCGGCAGAGGTCACATCGGCCTCGGCCACGACGTCCGAATCCTCGCCGAAGTAGACGTCCTGTTGCACAGCGACCTCTGCGGCGGTCCAAGTCAGGATGGCCGTCTGCGGCACATGAACGGCGCCGGCCGCCGGATAGGGAGTCGTTGCGTGGACCGGCAATTGCAGGATGCCGGCGGGAATGATCTGCTTGTCGATCGAAGGGCTCTTCCAGGACAACTGGGCGATCGCGCTGCCGCTCTTGTCGTACCACTCCATCCTGACGCGGTAGAACCGACCGGCGACGAGATCGACCGTCGCGGTGTTGTCGGTGCTGCTGTGGTCGGTCCAGTTGTCGATGATCAGGCGGCCATCGAGCCAGAGTCGGACGCCGTCGTCGGTCGTCGTGATGAGCTGGCAGGTCTCGGTCAGCGGCGCTTCGAGGTCCGCGGTCCAGCGGACGGACACCGCGTCAGTGAGGCCCCCTGCCACTTCATCGCTGCCCCAGTCGTGGTCGATTGCGTCTTCCGTCCGCGTCACCACCGGCGTGCCTGCCAGCTCCGTGCCCTTGAAATACTCGGCCTTCACGCCGATGCCGGGGCCGACGGTCGTGAAACTCCAGATTTCGCCGGGATGGACCTCGCCGGCGGCGTCGCGTTCATCGATCCGCCAGTAGTAGGTTGTGTTCTCGGCCAGCTTGCCGGGATCGTAAGTCAACGACGTGACATTGCCCTTGAAGACGCTGGCGTCGCCCACCTTGACGGCGGCCCTGTCCGCGCCGAAATAGACATCATGCGACTTGGCGCCCGTGCCGGCGGTCCACTTCACATCCGCATCGTCGGCCACGCCGTCGAGTCCATTCCACGGCGTCGGCAGGTAAGCCGTCGTGGGGGCCGCGGTGAACGACCAGACCTCGCCCGGATGGATCGTCACGCCGTCGGAGGCGACTTCATCGATCCGCCAGTAATAGCTCACTCCAGAAACGATGCCGGGCAGGTGCCAGTACGTGTGGACATCCCCGGCATAGCGGGCCTGGTAGATGCCGTTGCTGTCGGTCGTCGCGACGGCCACGGTGTCCGCATCGTCGCCGAAGTAGATGTCGTGAAAGGCAGCGGCCACTCCCGACGTCCACGTCACATAGGGCACCTGGACATACCGGGCGCCGTCCGCCGGGTCGGGGTTTGTAGCCTCGACCGGGCCGTTGTCGAAAACTGCCGTCACCGTCTCGCCGGCGACCTCGGACGCGACTACGTAGCCGACGTAGACACTTTTCGGGATGCCCGGTACCGAGACGCTGTACTGCATGGTCCAGTTCTTGTTGTCGGGAGACGAGAAGGCCGAGAACGTGTCCCCGGTCCGCTTGACCTTGACCCAGACGGGAGCGAACACGGCGCCGCTGCTGACCTCCTGGGCGGCTTCATCGAA
>CAZDTD010000506.1:0-2218 GCA_964507995.1 uncultured Pirellulales bacterium
GTGGGTTGATATCGGGCTTGACAATCCCGGCTTCAGGAGCTAAAATAATAACTGGTTCTGGGTATCTGGTGAACCGATGTCGCACCCATCGCGAAACGCCCTCCGGCGTGGCAATTCATAGTGTTGTTGTATGGACGCATCTCGACGGATCAACGGACTGCGGTTGATGTAAGGACAAAGTCCGACCATGAAGATGTACGGTACATTGCAGCAACTGGGCATCCTCAGTTTGCTGTCGATGACGCTGGTTGTCGGCGGTTGCGGCCTGTTGCCCGACCGCGGGTTGTCGGGACGCGCGAATCGTCTCGTCGCCAGAGGGGTCAACACGTATCCCCGGATTCGGTTTGGCGGTTATGCCGCGGCAATCCCCGGCATGACCTTCCTCGGCCGAGACATCGGCTCCCATAATTACTACTGGCCCTTCTCAGAGAAGAACGGCGTCGTCTACACCTGCCAGGGCAGTCACATCGACCTCGCCCACCTCCGCAACGGCATCGACTGGACCGCCTACGTCGCGGCCGAGAGCTACAAGCACCTTCTACGAAAAGACCCGCAGTTCTCATGCAGGATGTCCGTGGATCGATCCCCCACGCACGTCCACATCTCCTACCCGCCCGGGTGGGATTTCCTGTCGGAGGAGGATCGCGGACCGATCGCCGAGAAGATCGCCCTGGCGCTCGGCCCCTACCTGACCTTCACGATGGTGACCTGGCACGAGATCGCCACCTGGTATGGCTACAAGTGCGTCGGGCTGCCCGTCGAGTACGACTCGGCCTTCAGTTGGGAGGACTCCTACTCGAACCTGCTGGGCACCGTGCTCGCGACGCGAGCCCTTCAGGACACGCAACACTCGTTCAACAAGGCGGTGACGATCGCCATCGACGAGGAGATGCAGAGGCTCGGCATCCTGCCCTCGGCCCGACAGGCCCGCCAAACGAGCAAGTCCATGAAGGACCGCTGGTATTCCGGCACGTTTGTCCTCCTGTTCGACATGAAGAAACGCAACTTCGACATCGGCCTGGACGACGGATACGTGACGCCGACCCTGGTGCCCGATGTCCCGCAATGCCCCGGCGCCCGGCCGCAATCGTATCCGATCCCCACGCTCGAAGTCCTCGGCGAATACGGATTCTCCGCGAGAATCGAGGTCGAGCCCCGCGAGTGGGAGAAAGGCAAGATCCTCCGTGTCGCGTTCGGCGACGAGCCGCACAGATGGATCGACGTCAACGCCCAACTGGCCGTCATCATGGACCACATCCAGCGGGAAGCGGCGGCGAAATATGGTCCTGAATACGATCCCGACAACCCCGAACACGAGCTGCAATACGTCCAGACCGGCAATTAGCTTCGCCGCATTCGTGATTTCCCATTTACGATCCAGTCCCGGCAATGTATCTTTGCGCTGATTCCTACGGGGTATTGGAGCAATGATGAAGAATGATTGTGTTTCGTGTGGATTGTCGCTCGTTGGTCTCTTGCTGCTGATGCTCGGGGACGCCGGGTGTCGGCTCATCCCCGACAAGGGACTCAAAGCCCCCGCCAACGATCTCGTCGTGCACGGACTGAACTTCAGCCCGCGTATCCGGTACGGCGCCTACCCCACGTCGATCCTGGGGACCCCCTGGGCCGGCCCGAAACTCGGAACGCACGGGTACTACTATCGCGTATCGGAGAAAAACGGCATCGCCTACGCGTGCCGGGCGGGACATGTGGACATCATGCACGTCCGCATCGCAGCCGACTGGACCGCGTATCTCGTCGGCGAAAGCTACAAGCATATCCTGCGAGGCGACAAGAGTTTCTCGTACAAGCTGCTCGTGGACCGGTCGAGAAACCGTGTAAAGATCGCTTATCCGGAGAACTGGAAGAGTCTCTCGAAAGACGAACAGAGCCGGATCGCAAGGGAAGTGGCCCTGGCCATGGGACCGTACCTGACCTATACGATGGTCACCTGGCACGAGATCATCACCTGGTACGGCTTCCAGTGCATCGGCCTGCCGACGGAGTACGCCTCGGCCTTCAGTTGGGAGGATTCCTACTCGAACCTGCTGGGCACCATCCTGGCGACGAGGGCCCTGCAGGATCGCGAGCACACGTACAACCAGGCGATGAAAATCGTCCTCGACGAAGAGATGGCGACGCTCGGCGTCCAGCCCGCCAAGTTCTCGAAGCAGATGAGCGAATCCGTCTACGGCGACTGGTACAAGGGCCGGATGTC
>CAZDTD010000507.1:0-2213 GCA_964507995.1 uncultured Pirellulales bacterium
TCACAGCCTCGGAGCCCCAGGAACTACGGAAGTACGCTGAAACCGGATGAACCCCCATAACCTTGCAGGGCCGACAGGAGCGCATACTGCTTGTTGGGAGACGCCACCATCCCGGCGTCCCCCCAATCGGCAAAACCGGATGAGCCAGATTTTTCCCCCTCAAAGCAGGCCCGACCTGCCTTTTTCCCTCCAGGCGGGAAGACCGGTCCGACCCGCGTCCACGCGGGACTCCAAACGGATTCGCCTTTTTCCAAGCCCCCGTTTCCACGCTTTCGCGCGGGGACACTGAAAGTTGTCGTTCGGGTTGATTTGGCTGTGGGATTGTGATAGAGTGTGCCGATGATACAGGAGGGGAATGGAGGATGGATGGACTCGTTCCATTCCCGTGGATTTCGTGGAAAGGATGCCATGAGCATGGAGGCTATTGGTGGTTCCGTGCAGGTTCAGGCCGCCCACAGGCATGAGGTGGTCGATATTATGAGTCGTTTGCACATCGCAGGGTCGCGATACCATTTCATCGGGGCCGGCGGGGTCGGGATGAGTGGATTGGCCCGTCTGTTGGTTGGCAAAGGGGCGATCGTCACCGGTTCGGACCAGAACCGCACCGCCGCGACCTTGCGACTCAACGACCTGGGAGCCCATATCTACGTCGGGCACAGCGCCGACAACCTGGACCCTGCGACGGACGTGGTTGTCATCTCCGCGGCCATCAAAGAGAACAATCCGGAGCTCCAGATGGCTCGCCAGCGGGGCTGTCGGGTCGTCAAGTATGCCCAGTATCTGGGCGAGTTGATGGGCCACTTCGATGGAATCGCCATCAGCGGCACGCACGGCAAGAGCACCACCACCGGCTGGCTCGTCTACTGTCTCAAGCAGCTTGGCGTCGACGCCAACTTCGTGGTCGGGGCCGCCAGCTCGCAATTGGGTGGTTCCTCCGGGGCCGGCGACAGCGACGTCTTCGTGGCCGAGGCCTGCGAGTACGACCGGAGCTTCCACAATTTCAAGCCGGGCGTCGCCTGCATTCTGAACATCGAGCGGGACCATCTGGACTGCTACAAGGACGAAGACGCCATCCTGGAATCCTTCTATCGGTTCGCGCGGGGGACTCGGCCAGGGGGCCTGATCGTCGCCGGCGGCGAAGATCCCAACGTCCAGAAGGTGTTGCGATTGATGAAGGATGATGGATCATTGATGATGGGAGGACAGTCCGCGTCTTCCGTCTCAAATTATCCACCATCCATCGTGACCTTTGGTCTCGATCCTGCTTGCCATTTCTCGGCGCAGAACGTTCGCGAGGTCGACGGGTTCTACCACTTCGACGTGTTCCGGGACGGACGCCCGCTGGGCGAGACGCGGATTTCGCTGCCGGGCCTGCACAACGTCCGCAACGCCATGGCCGTGATCGCAGTTGCCGTGAGCATCGGCGTCGAGCCCGAGAGGCTGTTCCGCGTGCTGGACGGTTTTCAGGGGATGGATCGCCGGCTTATGCTCAAAGGCAGGCTGGAGGCGGCAGGCTGTAGACCGGAGGGGACAGACGCCGGAAGTTCGGGCCCTCCAGCCTCCGGCCTCCAGCCTGCCACGGAGGACCGCGGCATTACCGTCCTCGACGACTACGCCCATCACCCGACGGAGATCCGTGCGAGCCTGGCCGCGATTCGCCAGCGGTACCAGCCCCGGCGGCTCTGGTGCGTCTTCCAGGCCCATCAGTACAGTCGAACGGTGGCCCTGCTGGAGGAGTTCTCGCGAAGCTTCGCCCTGGCGGACAAGGTGATCCTCCCGGAGATCTACTTCTCACGGGACTCCCAGGCCAGTCGGGACGCGATCAACGCCGGAGTGCTGGCCGATCGGATCCGACGCGGCGGCGTAGACGCGGAATATGTTGCGTCGTTCGACGCGGTGTGCGACTATTTGGAACAGCATGTCAACGCCGGCGACGTCGTCGTGACCATGGGCGCCGGCGATGTCTGGAAGGTGGCAGATGAGTATATTCAGCGGCTACGAACAGATCGTTGAGCAGAACCATCCGTTGGCGCCGCACACGTGGTATCGGCTGGGCGGTCCGGCGGACTATTTCATTCGTCCGAGGAACGCCAGGGACCTCACGGAGATCCTTCGACGGTGCAACGAGAACCGCATCGCGGTCTACGTCCTCGGGTTTGGGTCCAACCTGCTCGTGTGCGATGAAGGCGTCCGCGGCGCGGTCATCCAGCTCC
>CAZDTD010000508.1:0-2204 GCA_964507995.1 uncultured Pirellulales bacterium
TTCACCCGCCGGCACAGCTCGAAGGCCCAGGCGTAGTTGTCGCACATGTAGCCCGGGTGGTTCACCTTGCTGTTGAGCATCTCCATGCAGATCGTCACGCCGGAATCCTCGGCGATCTTCACCGCCTCGGCGAGGATCGTCCGGCAGTTGTCCATGCCTTCGGCGTCGCTGATGCCCGCGCGGTCGCCGGCCATGCAGATCACGTTGGGCCACTTGCACTCGGCCGCCGCCGGGATGTTGGCCTTGAACTCCCCCATGAATTTCGCGTGCATGGCCTTGTTGTTCAGGCCGTTCTTGATCCCCCCGGCGCCGGGCACCATCGTCGCAACGAGACCATACTTCTGCAGCGTGGGCCACTCGTCCCTGCCGACGAGGTCCCGGCCGGCCAACCCCATCTCGACCAGCAGCTTGGCAGTCTGCTCCCGATCCAGTCCGGCGTTGCGCAGGCAACCGCCGCAGATGGACTGCTTGATCCGCCCATTTTTGACGACCTTGCCGATCCCGCCGGCCTGCATTCCGCCCTGGCCTCGCACGACCGAGGGCATTGCAGCCGCACCAACCGCCGCTGCGGCTCCCGCCAGCACGCTGCGACGCGTCAGTTGTTCTGAATTCTCCCGAGTGTGGTCCATCGCATGCCCTTTCCAGACGTCGTGTGTTGTCCAATTTTCTGATCGCTGGTTCCCCATCCTATCGTCTACGCCGCCGGGATTCAACGATGGTCAAGTTCGAGCCGCCAAGAGCCTCTGTACGGATTCTCCGGTATCTAAAGATGCTATGTGTGCGGGGCCGGCAACCTGGAATAGACGCTTCCCTTTGAACAGCCTGTCCCTATAATGCACCTTACTGAACATACAGTGAACAGTGAAATGGCAGGAGAGCATATGAAACGAACGACTTGGTTGACAACGTATGTCGCAATCGCATTGGTCCTGGCGCAGAGCCAACTCGCATGGTCGGCGCCCGAGACGAAGGAGCAGCGAGACGCCCGCATGGACTGGTGGCGTCAGGCCCGCTTCGGCATGTTCGTCCACTGGGGCCTGTATTCCGGCCTGGCCGGAACGTGGAAGAATAAACCCGTCGGCACGCGCGGCGGCATGGAGTGGATCGAGCAGTACGTAGGCGCCGACACGTGGGAATACGCCCACGAGGCGGTCCCGCGGTTCCACCCGAAGGAGGGCTTTGCCGCCGACTGGGCGAAGCTCGCCCGCGAGGCCGGATGCAAATACGTCGTCCTCACGAGCAAACACCACGACGGTTTCTGCCTGTTCAACTCGCAATACACAGATTATGACGCCTCCGACCTCGTCGGGCGGGATCTGTGCAAAGAGTTCGCCGACGCGGTGCGCAGCGAGGGACTCAAGGTGGGCTTCTACCACTCGGTGATCGACTGGCACCATCCGCAGTACGACTACGACAAGGCGAACCGATTGCCGCATCCGCTCCACGGCAACCCCTCGCCGAACGGCCCCCGCAACCACGACATCTATCTGAACTATCTGCACCATCAGGCCCGGGAGCTGTTCTCGAACTACGGAACGCTCGACATCATCTGGTGGGACTACTCCAAAGAGGGCAACGAAGGTCCCTTCTGGCGCGCGGACGAACTCATGGCCATGGCCCGGCAACTCCAGCCTGCGATCATCTCGAACAACCGCCTGTACCACATCCCGGACATCGAGCGGGACGACTCCGCCGACCGGCTCAGGACGTGGAAACCGGAACAGGGGGACTTCACAACGCCCGAACAGACGATCCCCTCGACCGGCATCCCCGGCGTGGATTGGGAAGTCTGCATGACGATGAATACGACCTGGGGCTACTCCGAGCACGACGACGCCTGGAAGCCGACGAAGACGCTCATTCAGAATCTCGTCGATATCGTCTCCAAGGGCGGCAACTACCTGCTGAACATCGGTCCCAAAGCCGACGGTTCGATCCCCGACGAGAGCATCCAGGCCATGCGTCAGATCGGCCAATGGATGGCCGTCAACAGCGAGGCCATCTACAGCACGACCGCCAGTCCGTTCGACAAGCCCGCCTGGGGCCGATACACCGCGAAGCCCGGCCGGCTCTACGTCCACGTCTTCGACTGGCCGCAGGATGGGAAATTGCAAATCCCGGCTTCAGATCGCAGGATCGCCCGCGCATACCTGCTCGCGGACACGGACAAAAAGCCGCTGAAAACGGAACGGAACGGGGATTCC
>CAZDTD010000509.1:0-2194 GCA_964507995.1 uncultured Pirellulales bacterium
CATGTGACATTGCTGCCTTCGATGCTTGCCATGACTCTCTTGCCCATGTTGTGCAGGTCGTAGCGGATGGAATCGCCGTCGTCTTGGATCATGCGAACCAGTGGCGATTCGTGATCCCACGGTCCCCATTCCGTCATGACGATGTTCTCACGGCCCCGCAGGTGTGGACGGGCGCCGACCGGATGCGTCTTGCCGTAGGCGGTGTACGGTGGTTCGCGTGGAGTCTCTGCCGACTTGGAAGAAGGCGGATCCGTTTGGAGTTCCGCGTTTACGCGGTTTTGACCCGCCTGAAGGCGGAACTCCGAACATCGCGCGTCGAGAGCTTGCGCTTCGTGCCCCGTATCCTGCGTCCCGTGACCTGGGTCATGAATCACGCGCGACGAGTCACTTCCGTTGATGCCCGACTCGCCTTTTTCCAGTCCTTCCGTGTGCTCTCGCACAACCGCCTCGGGCTCCTTGGACATCTCCTGGCTCACGTTCTCGAACGAGTTGATCCCGAGGGTCAGTTCGCCCGGCCCGCGAAGGTGAAACGCCAGCTTGTCGTTGACGAACCGGTTGCCGGCGACCACGTTGTCCTTGGAGTCGGTGCCATTGGCCTTGGCCCAGGGCTTTTGCGCGAAATCCCCGACCGAGCCGCCCCAGAGGTGGATACCGCACTGGTTATTCTGGAACGAGTTGGCCAGGATGCGGTTGTCCCGGCCGTGCTCGATATTGATGCCGCCTCGTTCGAGGCCGTAGGCCATCTCGCCGTTGCTGTCGATCTGATTTCTCGCGATGAGCGTGTCCTGAGAGAAACCGCCCCAGACGCCGCAGATGGCGTTCTCGACCAAGCGATTGTTCCAGAAGATATTTCCGAAGGAGAACGTCATCTCGATCCCGTGGGCGGGTGCGTAGGAGAAGTCGTTCTCGACGAGCAGGTTGCGGTTGTTGCCGCGTCGCTTGTACCAGTCGGGCGGGTGCTCGCCGGTCTCGCCGAGGGCCTCTTTGCCGGCGAAACCGAAGAAGCCGTCGCCGCCGTGCGTGGCGGAGTTCTCGGCAAGGACGTTGTCGCAGTTTTGCTCGAACATCAAGATGCCCGCGGAATCCTGGCCTCGGTTGTAGACGCCGTGACTGTAGCCGCGGACGCAGAAGTCGCATGCGTTCCGCGAGATCGTGTTCCGACAGGATCGCCACATCGCGATGCCCCAGCCGGAGTTGAAGGAGAAGTCGTTGTCGTAGACCTTCGAGTCGTTCACCCGGTCGATGCACAGGGCGTTCTGGCCGTGGCGGACCCTGCAATCATGCACGGTGATTCGATTCGAGTCCTCGATATAGATCGCCGATCCGTAGTTCTGGAGCCACTGGTTCCGGTCGTTGTCGTGCGGGAAGAGCCAGTCGCCGCTGTCTTCGGCCGCGGGAGTGGACTTCAGGCGTGCCCGGCGGTTGTCGGAGGCATCGACTGCGTCCAGCGTCAGGCCATCGGCCTTCGTCGCCCAAAGGCCGCACCAGAAGCTGCTGATCCGAGCCCCGCGGATCGTGATGTTGGATTGCCCATCCACGCGGATGCCATAGCCTCTATACTCATCCGGCGGTACATCACGCGGCGAGCCTCGCAGTTGCGAACCCTCCGCAAACTCGACTACGATGTCCGAGGCGACGATCTGGATCACACCGTTGCCGTCGGCGTCCTCGATGACCGCATTCGGAGAGATGACGACCACGCAGGATCGGGAGATCGTGACATTGTCCGTCGTGACGCGGACCGTGGGCACTTGCTGTGCCCCCAGGACCCAGATCGTCGATGCGATAGCTATGGCTGTGAGCAAGATGCAGTTCTCCGTAGGGTGCGTATCACGCACCGCTCTTTTTCGAACGATGGAACCGGATGGTGCGTGATACGCACCCTGCCTGTTACTCCTTGAGCCGCGGGAACTCTGTCACACGGATGTTCGTGCATCCGTAGGGGATCAGCGTCAGTTCCTCGATGGGTTCCTTCGAGTTCTGCGGTTCCGGCGGGATCTCCGCAGCCCAGCCGCGTTCCAGCTTCCAGTTGGGCAGTTTGCGGCCCTTGATTTTCGCGACCACGCCTGCCCCTTCCGGCGAGAAGGGCCTCTCGCCCACCGGCTGCTCCTCGAACGTGACGCTCGTCTCAGGCTTTGTTTCATCCACGAGCAGGCCGTAGTTCCAGGGCGTCGTGGGCCGGACCTCGAAATCG
>CAZDTD010000510.1:0-2193 GCA_964507995.1 uncultured Pirellulales bacterium
AAACCGGATGAACCCGAATTTTGCCTTTTCCAGCCGGGCCGTGTAACATGTTTTCGGCATGCGCAATTGAACCCATGCCATGGTCGCGATTATGGCAAAACCTGTTGAACAAACAGCTTACAACGACCTGGTAGTTCTGGCGAAGAGCCAGGCGGCCGCTCTCGGGCGGCTCTACGACCTGTATTACGACAGGATCTTTCGATTCTGCGTACACAGGCTGTTCAACCGCTCGACCGCCGAGGAGGTTACGTCGGCGGTCTTTCTGACCGTTGCGCAGGCGATGCCGCGGTTTCAGGGCGAGACCGAGCAGGATTTTCGAAATTGGATCTATACCATCGCGGCCAACCAGGCGAACGCCCATATCCGCAAGACCCTGCGTCGGCAGCGGCTGCTGAAGAACGTCGTCGCCCACCGCCGGGACGAGCACCACTCGGACGAGTGGTCCAGTCTGGATTGGCCGACGCTGTACGCTGCGATCCAGCAGCTCAAGCCGGAGCATCAGACCATTTTGACGCTGAGGTTCTTCGAGAACATGGAGTATGACGAAATCGCCGGCGTTGTCGGGGCCCGGCCTGCGACCATTCGCGTGACGCTGCACCGGATCCTCCGCCGGCTCCAGGAGACCCTCCAGGGGGATCTGGGTGGAGATGAGTAGATGTTCGAAGACGAACGCGATTTTCGAAAACTCGTTGCTCGGATGAAGACAAACGATGAGCCGGACCCGGCCCGCCGCGAGCAGCTTCGCGGCCGGATGCTCCAGGCGTTCGAGCGGAGCCGTGTTGGCCGTGTGCCTGCAAGGAATGAGGAAACGCCTTCCGGCGTCACTCCGAGCAGGACTCGTCTTCCATTCTCTCGTCTGGCGATTGCGGCGACGATCCTCATCGCCGCGTCGGCAGGCCTCTGGTTGTGGTTCGCCCTGGCGGATGGACGGGTGGCTCTCGACCGCATCCTGGCGGCTACCGAGAGCGCGCCGTGGCTGCGGGCGGCAGTCGCCGCGACGTACCCCGACGGCCGGGTGCGAAACGAACAGCATTGGTGCAACTTCGCGGCCAGGGAGGTCTACGTCGTCGCGGACGATGGAATCGTAAGCTACAATTACGGCCCGGATCGGATGAAGCTCAGTTACAACCCGCGTTTGAAGACCCTCGAGATCTCGGAGCTGCCGAGGATCGGCCCGTTCGGCGCCGAATCCGTGTACAATCTGGTACAAACCTTTGCGGTCTTCGCTTCGAAGGACGACGTAACCCTGGAAGCATCGACCACCCAGTTGGACGGTCGGACTGTGGGGGTATACGTCGTTGAGAAAACCGATCCGGTGTTGATCCTTGATGGAAAGGTTGTGTCCGGCGTCCGGATGACGGTCTTCGCCGATCCCGCGATGAAGCGGATCGTCGCGGCGGACGTCGAGTACCGCGGTCCCGGGGACGACGTGCTGGCCCGCGAGGATTGGGCCATGAGCTATCCGCAGTCGGGACCCGCGAGCGTCTACGACATAGGTGTGCCGCGGACGGCCCGCGTGTCCGATCTGCGACAGGGGTATCGCGGAACGCCAGGCGAAGCGCCGAAGCCGTTCGTTCCCGCGCCGGCGTCCGCGACTGATTTTCGACTTGAGCCGCTGAAGATCGAGCTGCCCAAACCGAAGTTTGCCGGCACGCCGGTCGATGTCCGAACGCCGAACCTGGAGCGACCTCGCGGCGGTCGGCGGCCCGACTTCCTGGCCCCGGCGGGAACGGTCAACGTCGCACGCGGCAAGCCCGTCTCATCGAGCGATCCCGAGCCGCTGACAGGCAGTCTCGACCTGATCACCGACGGCGACAAGGAAGCCCTCGAAGGCAGCGTCGTCGAGCTGGGACCCAACCCACAATACATCACCATCGATTTGCAGGAGTCATGCGAGATCTACGCGGTTGTGATCTGGCACCAGCATCGCTGGGTGCGAGTTTACCACGATGTGGTGGTCCAGGTGTCCAACGACTCGGCCTTCCAGACCGGCGTCCGGACGATCTTCAACAACGATGTGGACAACTCGCTCGGCCTCGGCGTCGGACGGGACCTGCACTACACCGAGACCTACGAAGGCAAGCTCATCGACGGCACCAGCACGCAGGGCCGCTACGTCCGTTGCTACAGCAACGGCAACACCCACGATGAACTGAACCATTACATCGAGATCGAAGTCTACGGCCGGCCCGT
>CAZDTD010000511.1:0-2174 GCA_964507995.1 uncultured Pirellulales bacterium
GTTCTCATCCTGGAGACAGGGGTTCGACTCCCCTTGGGGGTATAGGGTGCGATACTTTGTGTTCGCAAGGTATCGCACCCTTTTGTTTTTGGCCGAAAAACGCGGTTTCGCCGTCTTCTCTCCCTTGGTCTTGCGACGCTCTGCAAGGCTCTGCGTGCATAGACTGCGCGGTTTTGCGCGCGGCTTTTTCTCCCCCTGTCAGACGGCTATCCCCGGCGATGGCTCGGGCGATGTGTTCGGCCGGAACGGACATGTAATGCTCGGCGGCAACCTGTCGGCTATGTCCTATCCACGAACAGACGGTGAACCATGGGAAGACGTCAGACAACTCGACCTCTCGGCTGGATCGGCAGTTTTGGAACAGACAGCCCCACGGCTCTTGTCTGGACCGCCGGATGAGCCGCTCGAACTGGGTTCGCCAGTTTCCGCAGCCTGCCCGGAGCTTGCCATGAATGACGAAGTCGTTCCCGGTCGGGCTTTCCCCGTGAGCCCACAGGAGAATTGGCTGCAACTCGGCAAATAGCGGGATTGTCCGTGTGGCGTGCCGCTCCAGACGTTCCAGCTTCGGGCAGTGAACCGTAATCAAGTTGTTTGCCCAGTCGATATCGCTCCACTTCAAAGCCAGCGTCTCGTTCGGGGTCCGCAACCTGGCAGACCTCGCCAAGCCAATGATCGCTTGCCATTGTGGATCGTCCTCGCACACAGCCAAGACACGGTCAACCACCTCGCGGGAGATGAACTGCCGTCGTTCGGGATTGCCACGGACGGCAACCTTGATCTGCTTATGGAAGAATGGGTTCTTCTGGATAAGTCTCTTGTCGATGGCCGCTGCGAAGAACTGCCTCGCCCGGCCCAGGTGCCGCCGGACCGTGTTATCGGCCAGCCCACGGCCCAACATGGCCGCTGGTGATTTCCCCCATGGGTCGGTCTTCACCGAAGAACCGGACCAACTCCCGACGGCTCACACTCAGGTTGATGATCGTCCGGGGCTTGGTGTCCCCCCGCCGTGATTCGATGTAGTCGGCGGTGAACTGCCCCAGTGTCACAACCCGTCCCCTGTCCCGCCGTTGGACCAAGCCCACCTTGGCAAGCCGTTCGTGTAGTGCGTCGCCTATCTCGGTCAACCACGCCGCCGTCGGCTGTTCGCCAGGGTCTGGGCGGTGCCTGGATAGTAGCGTCCTTCGAGACTGGCGTTGCGTTTGCACTCCCGGCCGATGGTGCTGCGATGACGGCCCAGGCAGCGGGCGATCTCGGCATCCGGATAGCCCTGGAATTGCATTCGGTAGATGACATTTCGTTCGTCCATGGTAAGATGGCAGTACGACATCGCGAGGACTCCGTAGTCTGAAGTCCTTGAATAACTCCAAGCTACCGGATCGGACTCGCGATGTCGCCTCTATATTCTTGTTGCACTTACCATGTGAAAATGAGTTACACGAGCTTGGCTTTAGCTGGGTCCCGTTCAGCCGGTTGGGTGAGAGCTTCGTCGAGTGCGACCAACTCGTCAGACTCGCCGTCGAACGCCATTTCCAGACCGTCAAGGTCGACTCTCTGGTGGTCGCGGCCACTCCCAGATATGACACGGGCCGGTGGATCCGTTTCCCGCTGGCCTGTTCCGAGGTGCGTATGTGCCAAGTGGGCAGAAAGTGTTACGGCCTCACGATGCGGCTGTAGATTCGCACGTCGTCGATCAGGCCGGACCAGAGTGAAGAATCCAAGATTTGTCGCACAATCGAGCAGGGGCTGCGAGTGGTCTTCGCAGCCCCGAAGACGCCGCCAAGTGAATCAAGCTGCCTTTCCTGGTTACCTCGGTGGCCAAGCCACCATGCCTGCCAGGGCCGTGTCGGTCAGAAGGCCGTCCAGTGACTTGTGCCGCGCGGGACTACATTTGCCGGCGTCTCGTCCGTGTCCGGAACGCCATCGTGGTCCTTGTCCTGACTGCCGAGGTAGATGCTAACCGTCTCCGTGACCTCCAGCTCGCCCGGCGCCGTCATCGTGGCGGTCTTGTCGGCGACGACAATGACCAGGATGGTGGGCGCGGGCTTCGCGTCATCTGTGAAGTAGATGAGCCCCCGAAGCTGCCAGGTGTTGGGCCCGGTCCTCACATATCGCTGGTACACGGGCGTGGCCGCCGTCGCCGTCGGAAACATGCCGCCCTGCGTGGGATTTGGGTG
>CAZDTD010000512.1:0-2170 GCA_964507995.1 uncultured Pirellulales bacterium
TATACTACCACAATCCTCTGCGGCGGGCAATAGGCAAAACCGACACATTCCATCCCCTGGCCGATTTCGAAGGCATTCTCCGCCGGACCGAGGTCGAGGATCAGAACCTGATCGTCCCGATGATGCACGTACTGCTGGAGTTCGCCTTTGAGCGTCGCGTGTTCGCGGGGATTCAATTCACACAGGAACACGCTGAACTGAACGTGGTCGCCGCGGTCTCGCAGGGTCTTGAAGACACGATCCCGGCGTTTGTCGTCTGAAATGTCGTAGGTGATGAGGTAGCGTCGGCGCATGGGTCACCGGGTCTCCATGCCGGGATAGGCATTGATCTCGCCGCGGACCCATCGCGCCAGCAACTTCGCCTGCAAGCGGATGACGGTCCGCCAACTGCATCGGTAGTCGAAGACCGGGTGCGTGACCAACTGGTCGAGTCGGCCTTCGTAGGCCCGGATGAAGGCCTTGCGGGCCTCGGGCTTCATGGCGCATCCGGCCTTGGCGATCTCGAAATCCCCTTCGCGGACCATGCCGGTGTTGATCGCGGTGATGACGGCGGAGTCCACGACCGGCGTGCGGAATTCCTCCATCAGGTCCAGGGCCAGCGAGGGTCGCCCGTGACGCGGCTGATGATAGAAGCCCCAGTACGGATCGAATCCCTCGGCGGCCAGGGCCACCGTGCACTCCTTCGCGAGCATGGCGTAGCCGAACGACAGCAACGCGTTGATCGGGTCCCTCGGCGGGCGCCGGTTGCGATTGCGGAAGTCCCACTCGGTGGGCAGCGCATCGCCCTTGATCATCCGCGAGAAGTTCGCGAAATAGACCTTGGCTCCGAGCCCTTCGATTCCGAGCAGCGATTCCATCGTCGCGGCGGACTGGGCGTGTTCATCCTGCTGAGCCAGGTCGTCGAGCGCCTGCTGGGACAATCCGGCGGCGTTGCGACGCAGGAAGGTCCGCTGAGCCGCGATCTTTGCGGAGACGATCTGGCGAGCCAGGGCCAGACATCGCCCGGCATCGGCCGCAACGCGAAACTGCGCCGCCCGCAGATAGGCGTTCTTGAGACCCATCCCCTGCGTGATGCCGTAGAACCAGTTCCCCATCGACAGGTGCACGACGGGAATGTCCTCTTCACACAGCAGGTGCATCGTCTGAGCGGTCACGGAGATATTGCCGCACAGGATGAGCTGGCTTGTGTCCGCCAGGCGGACCGTGGCGAGTTTCTCCTTCTGTTTCCAGACGACAAGGGTTTTGCCCGTCTTGCAGACCATGGCCCCCTGCTCCTGGACATAGAGCGGCAGGGCCTCGTCGCGAGGCGGGAAGAACTGGCGAACCTCGGCGGACTCGCCCCTGCCCCCTCTCCTGCCGTCGCCCTGCCCCTGCAACCGACGAGTCTCATCCGGCAGGCAGATGCCCGCCAGGCTGCACCCGTTGCACTTCGGACTGTCTTCGAGCGGCACAGGAGAGACGACGGCGCCGCACGCTTCCTTCGCCTGGCGAATCAGATCGAAGGTCCGCTGCTGGAGTTCCGGCGTGAAGGGGACATCGACCCGCGTCCGCGAGCCCGCGAAGTAGAGCACGCCGTGATCGCATGCGTAGCCGCTCTCGCGGAGGAGCAGGCCCTGGGCCATGAGCTGCACCCGCTCCGGCTCATAGCACCGCTCCTCGTTCTTGGGCACGCGCCCGCGCTTGGTCTCCACAGGCACCGCGACCTCGTCCGCAGTGGAGACCAGATCGAGCTTGCCGGTGAGCCCGAGGGCGACGCTGCCCAGCACAACGGACCGCGTCACGGTCGGCGGCTCCTCGCCCGCGGGTTCGACCTTCCTGCCATTCCCATCGCCCCCGTCGCCTTCACCATCGGAGCCGTCGCCCGAGGTGTTTTCCGGATCGGGCAGGACGTGATCGAGCCGATCCACTCGGCGGTGGACGTTCCGGCCGTCCACGGTGAAGGCGTTGTCCGCCCACCGGCCCTCGACGTGCATCAGATGGAACAGACGCGGGCAATAGGCGTACTCGTTGAGCATCCGCACGGGCAGCAAGTCCGGCCCGTCGCCGCCGGCATCAACAGAATCGTGAGCATCCGCCGATTGAATCATGCGTTCGCCCTCCACAAAGACGCTATTCACTTGTCAAAGATCGACCAAAAACCCCACCGGCTTTAAGAAGATTCCGCCGCAGC
>CAZDTD010000513.1:0-2148 GCA_964507995.1 uncultured Pirellulales bacterium
CGGCAGCGGAGATCAAGCAGTTGCGAGCCAATGTCTCCGATTTCACGTTCAGTCCTCAGCCGGCGGAGATGCACAACGACATCAACACGCCGAAGTACCACACGGACCAGAATGCGTCGGATCCGTACGCCCAGCTCGACCGGAGCACGGAGATCCTCTCCACGGAAGAAGGCGACGAGGAGACCTATCGCAAAGACGGGTACTGATGGTCTTGAGAACGACCAGATCAGGACTGAGTCGAATTGTCTCGAACGGGCAATATGGAAATGCGGAGTTGAAGGAGGAGTTGGCCCGACAGGAAGTTTCCATGCGCGGGACCTCCTCCTGACCAGTCCATAGGACAAGAAAGAAGGAGAGATGATCATGAAGACGACGTGTGTACGCAGTGCATTCCGTTGCAGGTTGTCTCGGTTGTTGTTGGCGGCGACCTTCCTGGCCGGCGCGGCGCCGACCGTCGCTTCGGCCGACTGGATTCCTCTCAAAGACGCCATCGCCGACCTGGAGCCGCAGGCCGTATGGCAGAACTTCTATGACCTGACGCAGGTCCCGCGCCCCTCCCATCACGAGGAGCAGGTGCGGGCGTTCCTCGTGCAGTTCGGCGAAGGCCTCGGCCTGGAGACCCTCGTGGACGACGTCGGCAATGTGCTCATCCGCAAGCCCGCCGGGACCGGCTTCGAGAGTCGCCAGGGCGTCGTCCTCCAGGCCCACATGGACATGGTGGCGCAGCAGGCAGACCCGAACTTCAATTTCCTGACCGACCCGATCCAGGCCTACGTCGATGGCGAGTGGGTGGTCGCCGACGGAACGACCCTCGGCGCCGACGACGGCATGGGCGTGGCCATCGCCATGGCGGTCCTGCAGGATACGACGCTGGCGATGGGCCCCATCGAGACGCTGTTCACCGTGAACGAAGAAGACGGCATGGACGGCGCCCTGGGCCTGCAAGGCGGCTGGCTGCAAGGAACCACCCTGATCAACCTCGACTGGGAAACCGAAGGCATCTTCACCATCGGCAGCGCCGGCGGCGACTACATCGACATCGCCGCGACGTATTCCGAGGTCGAAGCTCCGACCGGCGTCGCGGCATACAAGGTCGAGGTCAGCGGTCTGCTGGGCGGCCATTCCGGCATGAACATCAACCTGGGCCGGGGACACGCCACGAAACTGCTGGTCCGGCTGGTGACGACTCTGACCGATACGTACAGCGTCCGAGTGGCTTCGCTCCAGGGCGGCACCGCGGCCAACGCCATCCCCACGGAGGCCTCCGCGGTCGTCGTCGTGCCGGAATCGCAGGTCGATGCGTTCCTGGCGTACGTGGAGGAATTCGAAGGGCTCGTGCAATCGGAGCTGGCCGCGACCGAGCCGGACCTCGTCGCGACCGCAGCTACGACCGATCTTCCCACTCTGGTCATGGACGAAACCGCCCAGCGTCAATTCCTCAACGCCCTCTACGCCACGCCACAGGGCGTGATCCGCATGAGCGACACCGTGGAGGACCTCGTCGAGACGTCCACCAATATGGGAATCGTCCAGATCGCCGACGGGCAGGTGACCGTCACATGCTATCCTCGCAGCTCGGTGGACTCGGAACTGGACGACATCAATCAGATGATCGCCAGCGTGTGGGACCTCATCGACGTCCCGGTGACGATCAGCAGCCGCTTCTCGGGTTGGACGCCCAACCCCGAATCGCCGATCGTGGTCCTGATGCAGGGCGTCTACGAAGAGCTGTACGGCGTGACACCCGAACTGACCGCGGTTCACGCCGGCCTGGAGTGCGGGACGATTGTCGCCACGTACCCCGGCATGGACGCGATCTCCATCGGACCGACGATGGAGGAAGTGCACACCGTCAACGAGCGGCTGGAAGTCGCCACGGTCCAGAAGCTCTACGACCTCCTGATCGAGACGCTGCAACGAATCGAGTAGACGCAGCCTGGGAATCATGGCGGAGGACCGACGGCCTGTGATCCGCCCTCGGTCCTCTGCCCTCCTTCTTCCGGGAAGTTCACACTGGCGAATTCTCCGTGCAGTCGCCGGGCTGCGGCGTCATACGCCCGCGCCGCCTGCACCTCGTGTACAAAGTAGCCTAAGAACTCCGCCTCGCCGCGAGCCTGAATCTCCGCGCCCCACATCTGCACGCTCTTG
>CAZDTD010000514.1:0-2131 GCA_964507995.1 uncultured Pirellulales bacterium
CCGCCGCCGTCACCACCACTGCTGACCGTCCCCTCCAGGATGTAGAAGGACGTCAGGTGCGTCGTCTGGAAGGAGACCACAGGCATCCCATTGGCTGACGTCGTGTTTACAACATTTGAAATGCCTTCCTGGCTCAGGGTGCCGGTCTGCGCATCGTACCAGTAGGGAACCGCCAGACCGGTGCTGGATGTCGCATGAGGCATCGTTATGGTCGCAGGCGACAGGAACTCCACGCCGCTGGGGCCGATTTCACATGCCGCGAGGCACGCGGATGCAAACAAGGGAAGGTTATGCACCTGCCAAATCGTATAGACGGCGTCACAATCGTATGCGTTAGCCGGTATCCGGATAGAGATATCCGTGATCTCATCGATGGCGGCGGGTGCCGGTCCGACGATTCCGCCGGAGGCGCTTGTGATCGACGCGGAGGCCAAGGCCGGCCCAAAGCAACTTCCTCCTGCGACGTAGATATACGGCGTCACGTCGCGGTCATCGGTCCAGAGGATCACCGGCTGGCCGTCTCCGTCGAATCCGAGGGCCGGCTCGCTCTGATCCGAGTTCGCGCCGTCGTCGCCGACCAGGATGTTCGTCCCGGCCACGCCGGACCGGATCTCCACAAAGTACAAATCCGTGTCGGGTGCATCGCCGGATGCGCGGCTGTCCTGCCAGCAGGCATATACGTGCTGCCTGCCGAGGGGATCACTCGCAGTGACGATAGCCGGAGCGAGCTGGCCGGCGTCCGTAGTGTCGTCGACAAGCAAGACGCCGGCAAACGCACTGACCGGCAATCCTGTGGAACCGCCGTACAGAACATCGGGATTGCCTGCGGCCTCGTCAACCCACACAACGTGGAGCGACGAAGTGCCGGACTCGACCGCAATCGCCGGGCGGTACTGATCGCCGTCGCCCGTCACGACCGGGCGATTCGTCCAGGATGCGTTGCTCGCCGCTCCGTAGATGTCGGCCGAGCCGTTCCGCCGGTCGGTCCAGACCGCATAGACGACGTTCCCCAGACCGGCCGCAAGGGCGGGCTCCGTCTCGTCCGCCGCATTCGAAGTAACCTGGGCAATCGTGCTGCCGGCGAAAGACGTGTTGGACGAGACCAGCCAGATGTTCTGATTGCCCGCGCTGTCGTCTTCCCAGGCGATGTACACCCGCGGCGGATCGTCGCTGTCGATCGCAATGGCCGGATGGGTCTGATTGTCGTTGGAGTCCGTGACTCGTACGGCGTCCCGCCAGGTCACGCCATCGACGGTGCTGGACACGTAGATATCCCAGTTGCCCCGGCGGTTGTCCTGCCAGGCGACATAGATGGCATCATTCCACGCAACCGCCACGACGGGGTTGCACTGGTCGGAATTCAAATCTGTCAACAGGATGGGATTGCCCCAGGACAGGGTTCCCCCGTCCCGCTGCACAACGTAGACATCCCGAGCCCCCTCCTGCCCGGCGTGGCCGACAGCCCAGAGATCGCCCAGGCTGTCGGTGGCCATCGCGGAATGACCGCCGGCCGAACCGCTCGGGCTGATCGCCTCGTTGCCGCCGAAGGACCGCATCTCCGTGACGAATCCATAGGAGCAGGGATCCATCACGTTGTTGGCCAGATCGGACGCCGTCACGTACATCGATACGCGCTGGTCGAAATCGAACCCGCTGGCCGGCTGGTAATGATACCGATAGCTCGCCTTCGTCCCTGTGCGCCGGCAGATCCCGTAGGCGCTCTGGGATTCGGCCTGATTGCCCGAATAGACGAGTTGGCCGTCGACCTGGATCGTCACGGTGTTGGCGTCCACGCCCAATCCCGCGTCGGAAACGGCAAAGACGATGAGCGGATTGACCGGAATCTGGATCGCATCCGGCTCAGGATAGAGGTCAACCACGGCGGGAGCCGTCTCATCCGAGACGTTGCCGACGGTGATCGTGACCTGCTCCGTATCGCTCAAGCTGCCGTCGGTGGCGGCAAACGTGACCGAATAGCTGCCCGCCTGTGAGAAAGACGGGGTCCAACTGAAGGTGCCGGCCGCAAAGCTCGCCCCACTCGGCAGTCCGCTGGCCGAATAACTCATGGAATCTCCGTCCGGATCGGCCGCACTGATCGAGAAGCCCAGCGAGAAATTCTCATTGACCTGTT
>CAZDTD010000515.1:0-2124 GCA_964507995.1 uncultured Pirellulales bacterium
TTCGCCAAATCGGACGGCAGCGCATCGCTCGAGAACAACCTGTTCTGGGCCAACGAGCGGGCGATCCAACGCACGAGTGACACCGGCGCAGCGGAGGCCGTTGCCCTCGATGAGAAGGCAGGCGTTGCAGTCGACCCGCGATTTGCAGCGCCGGACGCCAAGGATTTTTCTTTGAAGGCTGATTCCACGGCCCGGCAGAAGGGCGTCGGCGCCGCCGATCTGATCCCGTTCGCCAGTCCGTGGCCGCTTCAGCCCGAGGAACTGGCCATCATTCCTCAAGGCGATAGCCGCGATTACCGTCAATGGCGAGATCCGCCCCTCCCGTCGCTGTAACGCTTTGAAGACGGGCGCAACTCTATCTGTGGAACGGCAAGGTCGTATGACTCGTCTGTCCGTTCCAGGCGTGGAGCTCCTGATCAAATCGTGCGAACAGAGTACACCTTGTGACTGGGCGCGGATGCCGTTGCGCCCGGAAGGAGCGTGCCATGAGCGTGAAGACAAATTGGCGGGAGTTGGGTCGGCGGGAATTTCTCAGGTCCGCGACGGGAGCCGGGGCGGCGATGGCGTTCGCTTCGGCGGGTTTCGGCGCCGACAAGCCGGGCGAGCGGGTCGAGCCGATCAACGTCGCCTTGATCGGGGTGGGGGAACAGGGCAAGGTGCTGCTGGAAGCGGCCAGGCGAATCCCCGGCGTGCGATTTCAGGCCATCTGCGACATCTGGGAGACGCAGAGCCTCATGCCGGCCTCCCGCTTAGTGAAGCGATACGGCCATCCGGGCACGCCCTATATCGACTGCGACGAGATGCTGGCTAAGGAAAAGGACCTTCAAGCGGCGATTGTCGCCACGCCGGACTTCTGGCACGCCAGGCATACTGTCGCCTGTCTCGAAGCCGGCCTGCACGTCTATTGCGAGAAGGCCATGTCCAACACGGTGGAAGGGGCTCGCAAGATGGTCGAGGCCGCCCGCAAGACCGGGAAACTTCTCCAGATCGGACACCAGCGGCGCAGCAATCCGCGGTATCTCTTCTGTCGAGAGAAACTCTTCCGGGAGATGAACCTGTTCGGTCGGATCACCGCAGTCAATGGCCAATGGAACCGCGCGGTCCAGACGCCGTTTGGCTGGCCCAAGGGCAAGGAGATCGACGACGCGGTGCTGAAACGCTACGGCTACGAGTCCATGCACGAGTTCCGGAACTGGCGATGGCGCAGGGGACTGGGCGGTGGCCCGATCCTCGATCTCGGCGCGCATCAGATCGATGTGTACAACTGGCTGCTCGACGCCAGGCCCAAGTCGGTGTTCGCCAGCGGCCGACTCAACTACTACGACAAAGCCACGCACGAGTGGTACGACACGGTCATGGCGATCTATGAGTACGACACGGCCCAGGGTCTGGTCACCGCTTCATATCAGACGCTCAGCGCCAACAGCAACCAGGGATACTTCGAAAAGTTCCTGGGCGACCGGGGGACGCTCGTTCTCTCCGAGCGGGCGGATCGCACGATGCTCTATCCGGAACCGTCGAGCGAGCCGGCGACCACGTGGGCCACCTGCGTCAAGAACGGCTATCTGACCGCCCAGCCGGAATGGATGCAACTCGTCGAGCGGATGAGCTTTGAAGAACTGGCGACGACCCTCAGCGTGTCGGGCACCTTGGTGGCGACGGGCAAGACGCCGACTCTTGAACTGGCGGTCGAGTTGGACAAGCCGATCCACCAGCCGCACCTGGAGAATTTCTTCGACGCGATTCGCGGCAAGGCCAGGCTGAACTGCCCGGGCGAAGTGGGTTACGAGGCCGCGGTGACGGTCCTCAAGGTCAACGAGGCCATCGAGGCCGGCCGCCGACTGGAGTTCAAAGCGGAGGAATTCGGCATGTAGGCCGCGTGGTTTCTCAGCCGAAACTGTAGTGCTTGCGGACGGCCTTCTCGACGTTCCAGACGCAGTCGAGGTCCTGGGGGAAGACGACCAGATCGCCCGGGCCGAAGCTTACGGAGTCTTTGCCGTCCGAGATGGTGACCGCTCCCTCCAGGATCAGGCAGGTCTCCCGCTCGGTGTACGACCAGTCGAATTGGCTGGGCTCGCACGCCCAGATCGGCCAGCTCTGGCATCGCTTGAGCTCGTCCTGCGT
>CAZDTD010000516.1:0-2121 GCA_964507995.1 uncultured Pirellulales bacterium
TCAACCACTCACAGCCCCATGGGCTTATTGATGAGGAAGGGATGTGCACGGCACACCCTGCCAGGCCGGTGAGCACGACAGATCGGGCTCATCCGGTAATTGCGTACTGTTTGTCTTCTCCTGGGATTTACGGCTGCACCCACAAAACCAACGCAAAAGCCGGATGAGCCGGAAATGTGAGAACACTTCTCGCGGGGATGATTCGCAGATCGAATGTCGAGTCTAACCGAATAGCCGGGACGTGTCAAACGAAATCCATGAGAAATCGCCTCCAGGGCGTCTCCAGAGCGGGCAAGAACCAGAATGGCGATGCTGCAGCCGAGGATCGTCCTGCCCGCAAGGAACGCGGTCGTATCGCAGGGATACAGTACAACCGCCCAGGCACGACAGTGGCCAGCCCGTGCATCAAGTGAACTTCTCGTCACATCCGGATCAGGATAGGGTGGACGGGCAATCCAGTCAAGAGTCCCCCGTTCGTCGAGCATCCGTCGCGAGGGTCTCCGGCCGGGCGTTGGGCGCCATATCCACGCTTGCGTGGACATGGCTTGTCTGTTCCCTGAGGGGCATGCTTATGCAAGCATAAGCATGGCACCCAGCGCCCGGAAGGGGCTGGCTGGTGTTCCTTGCTACTTGGTAGCCTGAACGCGGCAAATGCGGGAGGGGCAGCGCCTCCCAAAGCCGGGGAAGTGCGCAACGACCCAATGAACCGCCTTTCTCCCTCGGGTTCTGTGGAATCGTTCGTGGAATTTCGCGAAGAATTTTGGGCTCATCCGGTTTCAGCGTACTTCGGCAACTCCTGGGGCTCCGCCCCAGACCCCGAGATTTTGCGCGTTGAGCCAATAGCAGGGTAGGAAAGCGGCACGGCGTCCGGCGTTCGCTGGTTTTGGGCTTTCTATTGGCGCAAGAGAAGATTGCCGCGATTCGCTCGCAAGGACATGAGCGGAAAACCTCCCTCGCACGCCGGCTTCGAGCGTGCCTGGATCCGCAAGTACGCTGAAACCGGATGAGCCACACTTTTTTTGGGGGACTGGGGGGCGTTTTTTTCTGCGCTGTAAGTCCCCGGCCGGACAGGGGTTGTACACAAGGCATTATGGTATTTTCACAAAACATCCAACAAAATAGTTGACGGAACTTGTGTTGGGATTAACATAGTGCAGTGTTGGTTGGTTATACAATCTCTCGCCGGGGCTTGCGAGGCCCGGCGCAAAACGACACGTGGCCGACAGTTCGGCCTTTCGGGAGGTGAGAGCATGCGGCGCCTCAGGACGCAATTGGCGGAGTTGGACCTGTACGAAGCGAGGACCCTGCGAGACGCGGCGGACCGGTTGCGTCCCCTGGCGGACCTGCTCGTCGGAGACGACAGGACCCTGCTGCGGATGTACATCCAGGCCGGGTGCAGTTTCCAGCAACTTGCCCGCTTGGCCGGGAGGAACCGCTCCTCCGTGGGCCGTCGGATTCGCAGGATCATCCGCAGGCTCTCCGACCCGACGTACACCCTGTGCCTGGACGACTGCTGGGGCTTCAGCGACCTGGAGAGGACAATCATCCGCGACCACTTCATCCGCGGCCTGTCTCTCACACAGATCGGCAGGGACTACGGCCTGTGTTACTACCGTGTCCGCGTGATCGTCGAGAAGGCCCGGCAGGTCGCGAGGTCCCAGGAGGGCATGTGAGATGCACCACACAGTAGTACGCTGTCCATTCCGATTTGGCGGGTGCTGTACCCTCTGCGGAGACCGAGCTCTTCGTAGGACGAGCGTCCCCGCTCGTCTGGGAGGGTCGGGCGAGGACGCCCAACCTACGAAGAAACGCCCATCCACCAGCCCACCGGATTGCGGTAGACCGCGTCGTAGGATGCCCCCGATCAGGTCGGCGGCAGGCTCCCCCTGCGAAAGCAGGGGTACCACGCACCGTCTTCTGTGCGTTCGGCGGCGGGTGTGGTGCGTAATACGCACCCTACGACTACGACCGATCTCGTCGGCGCAGGCAACATCGCCCATCGTGGGATGCCCGGCGCAGAACAGGAGGGAATCCGCATGACGACGTACACCGTTTCGAAGCAGTTCGCCTGGCAGGGGCCCTTGAGCGAGCGGGCGGTCCGCGTGTGCCGGATGTTCGGGC
>CAZDTD010000517.1:0-2119 GCA_964507995.1 uncultured Pirellulales bacterium
TCGCTTTCCATCTCCAGGCCGCGATTGATCGGGCCGGGGTGCATGACGAGGATGTCCGGCTTGGCCCGCTTGACCCGCTCGACCGTCAGGCCGAAGTAGCGGGAGTACTCGCGGATGGAGGGGAAGGGGTTGCCGCCCAGCCGCTCGAACTGGATTCGCAGCATGTTCACTACGTCCACTTCCTCGATCACCTTGTCGAGCGAGTAGCTGACCTTCACCGGCAGCCTGCCGACCTCCGCGGGCATCAGCGTGGGCGGCCCGACGAAGGTCACTTCGGCGCCGAGCTTGGTCATGGCCCACATGTCGCTTCGTGCGACGCGAGAGTGAGCGATGTCGCCCACGATGGCGATCTTGAGTCCTTCGAGGGTCCCCTTGGCCTGGCGGATCGTGTAGGCGTCGAGCAGGCCCTGGGTGGGGTGCTCGCAGTATCCGTCGCCGGCGTTGACGACGCAGGCCTTGATGTTGCGGCTCAGGAGCGTGGCGGCGCCGCCTGCGTTGTGGCGGATGACGACGATATCGACGCCCATCGCCTCCAGGTTGCGGGCGGTGTCGAGCAAGGTTTCGCCTTTGCTGACGGAGCTGTTCTTCTGGGTGAATTCGACGACGTCGGCACTGAGCCGGCTGGCCGCCAGGGAGAAACTGGTGCGAGTTCGCGTGCTGTCTTCAAAGAAGAGGTTGACGACGACTTTGCCTCGCAGCGGCGGGGCTTTCTTCACCGAACGGGTGCTGATCTCCTCGAATCCGGTGGCGGTGTCGAGGAGATAGTTGATCTCCTCGACGCTCAGGTCACGCAACCCGAGGAGGTGCTTTCGTTGCCACTTGAATGGTTTGCCCTTGTAAATAATCGCCATAGCTGTGCCGTGCCGCTTTCCCGTCCTGCCGGACGTGTGCCTCTCCACGATGTCCAGGATGCGACCCATATTGACCCTGCCGATCTCTTGAAGCGGATGGTGAGGACTATAGGGCGTGTGCGACCTATAGGAGGTATTCCGCTTCGTTCCTTAGACCACGATCACTTCGTCCTTTCCATCGGACTCAACGAAATTGACCTGAACCGACTCTTTAGGGCCCACCTTGGCCTCGTAGCCGGTGAAGTCTGCCTGAATGGGCAATTCGCGTCCCGCCCGCTCGACGAGGACGGCCAGGCGGATGGCCTTGGGCCGTCCCAGATCCATCAGGGCATCCATGGCCGCCCGCGTGGATCGGCCTGTGTACAGGACGTCATCCACCAGGATGATCGTCTTGCTGTCGACGTCGAAGCCGATTTCCGTCGTGCGAACGCGGGGTTGGGTGCCGCCGTGAGGGGCGTTGAGATCGTCACGATACAGGGTGATGTCCAATGTGCCGCAGGGGATGGCGTGTCCGAGCTTCTGGGACAATCTGTTGGCCAGTCGTTCGGCGAGGATCACGCCCCGGCTGCGAACGCCAATAATCGCAGTCTGATTATCGGGCAATGTGTGCTCGATGATTTCGTCGGCCAGATGGTCTATTGTCTGGTCGATCTGTCCGGCGTCCAGAATTACCTTCATAGAGCGCGATCCAATCTGGTTCCCAGATGCAATAAGTCACATCCGGGAGTCTTTACGATCCTTCGGCAACTTCGCAGTCACTATACCAGCTCGCCCGTGGTATGGCAAGCCCCCAGTGTGAGGTTTGGCCGGAACGGCTTTCCCAATGCTGGCAATTGTGGTATGTTCCCTTCTTGACACGGAATTCACTTGATCGAGCCGCGTGTTTTTGCTATGATAGGGCAAGTCGATCAGAGGACGAAAAAGATCAGCCACGGAGGCTGATTCCTGGGGGATGGCAGCGTGCCAGGGGTGGCGCCTGCACCGTTTCTTGCAAAGTGGTACTGAAGCATGGGCGGAAAACGAACAACCTTGTGTCGAAGATTATGGGTCGTAGGCCTGGTTATGGGGCTTTTGACTGTCGGCACGGCGTTCGCCCAGGATTCTTCCGCTGTCCAGCCCCAGGCTCTCCAGTGGTCCGGCCTCCAATCTCTCCTGCAATCCGAACCTGCCCTGACGGGCGCCGGCGTCGATTTCGGCGTCATCTGCCGCAGTTACACCTACGATGGCAACGGCGAGCCGCAGAACGACTACGAGCCGAACCTCAGGCA
>CAZDTD010000518.1:0-2117 GCA_964507995.1 uncultured Pirellulales bacterium
TGCCCCGCTGCGCGCCGGCATCGGCTCCGTTGTCGCAGACGAAGGCGTCGCCCTCACGGACAAAGCCGCTCTGATACGGTCGCCAGGCATCGGCCTTGAGCAGATTCCCGCCGGTCTGGTCGAGCCTCAGGGCCTTCTTGAGGACGCTTCCATCGGGAACATCCTGCGCCGCCCGCGCCGGCAGCGTCCACGCCGTCGCCAGGAGAATTGCGAACCGTACGCCAGACCGATACGCAGCCTGTCTTGCCGCCTTGTCATTTTGCATGCTCACACCACTCCTTTCTTGTGGGCATAATACCACAACTGCCCGGCACAACGCTCCGGGAAAACAGCCGGGGCCTGCACCACGCGGATGCAGGCCCCTGGATATGCGGAATAGCGCGTGCCTCGCCGAGTCGGCGGTGGCTCGGATCAGCGGTCGCCCGCGAGATAGCGGACCTCCGCTTCCGACAGGGCGCGATTGTAAATGCGGAAATCGCCTATCGCGCCGGTGAAGAGGGCGTCGGCTTCGTACTGCGACTTGCCCAGGTAATTCAGCGTCGTCTGGCCGAGATCCTTCGGCAACAGGGACGTGGCGCCGTCGGCGACGATTTCGCCGTCTAAGTAGAGCTGTATCGTCATGGCCGCGCTGTCCATCACGACGGCCATATGATGCCACCCCGCCGGCACAGTCGCCGTGGACGCCAGGATTTGTTCCTCCACCGTGTCGGTCCGGATGGCGAACCGCATCGGCCCGGAGGAAGTCGTGCGGGGCGTCAGGAACATGTAGCTGCCCGTGCCGGAGCCGAAGTCGAAGATCCGCTGCCAGTCGCCGCTGGCGCCGGCGAAGTTCACATACACCGCAATCGTCATGTCGTTCAGCGAGTTGATGACCGAGCCGATCGGCAGCTCCACGTAGGCGTTGATGCCGTTGAGGATCAGGGCCTTGCCATAGCCGGACCCCGCGTCCTCATAGTCGGCGTCGCCCGTGACTGTGCCGGGGTCGTTCTTCCCCGAACTGTCCAGGAGAGCGCCATCGAAGGCGTAGTCGGCCACGATGCCGCCGGCGCCCGGATCGACCGGCGTGACAACCTCCGGCGCCTCGGCGTAGAGACGGACGTCGTCGACGTAGATCGTCCCGGTCCCGCCGGAACTGCCGTTGCCGATCCCGATCGTCAGGCTCGTGACGCTCTTGAGATTGGCGCCCGTGGCGGCCAGGTCGATATTCCACTGCTTCCACAGCGGCATGGCGGTCGCCCCGGCGCCGTCGTTGTACACCACCTTCGTGTTGTTGATCTTCACGTACAAAGGCGCCGACGCGTTGGCGGCCAGGCCTCGCCAGTGGAGGACCAGCGTGGCGATGCCGTGCCGGCTCCAATCCTGGGCGGGCTCGAACATGCGTTTGGCCTCGGAGTAGACCGCCGTGCCGGAGTTGTCATATCGCAGCGGCATCGACTGGTAACCGCCGTGGACTACGGTGCGTTCGGCAAACGGCGCATCGTCGTACCCCACGAGCGAGCCGTTCGTGTCGTCTTCGTAGCCGTCGGTCCAGGTCTGGAAGATGGCCTGGCCGGCATCCATGTCGTCCGTGTAGCTCTCGAAATTATCGACGACGATGTACTCGGCCGTGGTGAAGCTCCAGACGTCGCCTTTCCAGGCCGCCGGGTCTTCGGCGTCGTTCACTTCGACGACCTTCCAGAAGTAGTTCCGGCCCAGGTCGAGCGAGACCTCGTACCGCGGCTCGGAGACCGTGACAACGTCCGCCGTGCCGTCGATCACCGCCTGCTCGTCCGTGCCGAGCGTCACCTGATGCGACGCGGCTTCGCGTCCGGACCGCCAGCCGAGCGTTGCCTGCGGATGCACGCCGGTTTCCCCATCGGCCGGAGCGGGCTGCCAGGCCAAGGTCGGGATATAGTAGAAACGGACCTCGGACAGACTGTACTGGTTCAGCACGCCGCCCCAGTTGTTGAGCGGCGTCACCTTGAAGTACCTCGCCAGGGTGCCGCCGAGATCGAAGGTCTGGGGCGACAGCGGCTCGCCGGCGCCCTGGGCCAGCTCCACGGTGGCCAGCGTCGTCCAGGCAGCGCCGTCGAGGGAGACTTCGACGGTCGCGTCCTTGACGCCGATCCCGACGAGCG
>CAZDTD010000519.1:0-2110 GCA_964507995.1 uncultured Pirellulales bacterium
CTGGAGAAACTCGACGGCCTCGTCCTCATCGGCGGCGATGATATCCCGCCGCAGGCGTACGGCGAGGAGCCTCACGAGACGGTCAAGCCTCTGACTCCCGAGCGGTACGAGTTCGAGCGAAAACTCATTGCCCGATGGCTCGCGACCGGCAAGCCTGTGCTCGGCGTCTGCCTGGGGATGCAGTTCGCCAACGTCGTCGCCGGCGGGACGATGATCCAGGACATCCCGTCCGAGATCGGCAGGACGGTGGACCATCGCAAGCACCATCGCGTCCGGATCGAACCCGGCAGCAGCCTCGCGAACATCCTGGGCGGCGAAGAGGCCTCCGTCCTGTCGAGCCATCATCAGGCTGTGGACGGCTTAGGCAAGGACCTGCGGGTGATCGCCCACAGCGAGGATGGGGTCGCCGAAGCGATGGAGCGGACCGACGGCGGCTTCGGGCTCTTCGTGCAGTGGCACCCCGAGGCCATGACCGACCGGGCTCATCGCGACGCGATCTACGGCGCGATGGTTCGAGCCTGCTCGCAGTCGCAGAAGTCCCGCTGAACAATCCTCTTTGACGGCCGGCGGCGCCTCCCTTATGATCTGGGCAAATTGCGAATCCCCGGCCCGGAGACCCTATGCGGCTACCGAAGTTGCAGTTGTATACGAAGGTCCTGATCGCTCTCGTGGCGGGAGCCCTGTTCGGCCTGATCGCCAACCGGCTCCAATTCGCCGCCTTCGTCGGCGTCTACATCAAACCGGTCGGGACCGCCTTCATCCGGCTCATCAGCATGGTGGTCGTTCCGCTGGTGTTCGCGTCGCTGCTGGTGGGCACCGCGAGCCTCAAGGACATCCGCGCCCTCGGCCGGATCGGGGCCAAGACGCTCGGCTTCTATATGTGCACCACGGCTGTCGCGGTCAGCATCGGCCTGCTGCTCACCGCGGTCGTGCGCCCCGGCTCCAGCCTGCCCGACCAGGCCAGACAGAAACTCATCCAGGATGCGGAGGGCCAGAGGGACACGCCGGCACAACCTGTCGCCCAGGCGCCCGCGATCCGCGACCTCATCCTGAACATCATCCCGACGAACCCCGTCCGGTCGCTCGTGGACGGCCAGATGCTCCAGATCATCTTTTTCGCGTTGCTGATGGGCATCTGCCTGACGCTGATTCCCGAGGAACAGGGTCGGCCGGTCATCGAGTTCTTCAAGGGCATCGATGGAATCATCGTGCGGATGGTGCACGTCATCATGCTCACGGCGCCGTACGGCGTCTTTGCGCTAATCGCATCGGTCGTCGCCGACTTCGGCATCGGCATCCTTCTGATGCTCCTCAAGTACAGTCTCGTGGTCCTGCTCGGACTGGCCTTGCACATGTTCGTCGTCTATTCGGCGGCCCTCAAGGCGTTCACACGCACGAGCATCCGGCGATTCTTTCGCGGAATTCGCCCGGCCCACCTGATGGCTTTCTGCTCTTCGTCGAGCAATGCGACGCTGCCGGTGACGATGGACTGCGTGACAAAGCAGCTCGGCGTTCCCTCGCACATCTGCAGTTTCACGCTGCCGCTGGGAGCGACGATCAACATGGACGGCACCGCGCTGTACCAGGGCGTCGCCGCCGGTTTTCTGGCGCAGATATACGGGATGGACTTGAGTTTTGCGCAGCAGTTGACCATTGTCCTCACGGCGGTGCTCGCCTCCATCGGCACAGCGGGCATTCCAGGGGCCGGGGTTATCATGCTGGCCATCGTGCTCGGCAGCGTTGGCGTGCCCCTTCAGGGGATCGGCATTATCATGGGCGTGGACCGCTTCCTGGACATGTGCCGGACGGTCGTGAACATCACCGGCGACGCCGCGTGCGCCGTGGTCGTGGCCTCCACCGAGGGACAAATCGACGCGGAATCCGGAAGGAATCGATAGAATCGCGTGCAAAAAGAACGGCCCCGTACGTCCTTCACGCGAGGCCGTCGGAGCCGTTATGAGGATGTGTTATGAACTTCACTCTTGATACGCTGGTCCCAATGTTTTGTTCGACCAAGAGAGGTCGTCTTGCGTGTGTGCTCGCCATGGCGCTGGCGGTGGCGATGGTGGCCCGGCCGTGCGAGGCCTGTTTCTCCATCGTGGTGGGCAAG
>CAZDTD010000520.1:0-2087 GCA_964507995.1 uncultured Pirellulales bacterium
CACGATCTGTCTCGGCTGCTGGATTACGCTCACTGCGATTCTGCTGGGCAGACTGACGATGCGGTTCCTCCTGGGGCTGCGGCTACTCAGGACGGCTCGTCCCGTGCCGAGTGAACGGCTTGGTCAGGCCCTTGAACTGGCAAGCGACAGGCTGGGGATCACTCGGCCAATCCAAATCCGATACAGCGACAAGATCAAGAGCCCGATCATCTGGTGCTGGAGGCGACAGCCGGTCCTGCTCGTCCATGCCCAAGCGGTCACCCACGCAGACGGCGTCGACTGGGTCGGAATCTTCTGTCATGAACTGGCGCATCTGAAGCGACGGGATCATGTCAGCGGGTTGTTCGCGGAGATGCTGACGGCGCTGTTTCCGTGGCATCCGTTGCTGTGGTGGGCCGCGTCCCGGCTGGCCAAGCTCAGCGAGCAGGCGTGCGACGACTGGGTTCTGGCTGCCGGGCAGAGCGGTGTGGACTATGCGGAAACGCTCCTGGGCCTGACCGCCCAGAGGCAAATGGCATTTATCCCAACAGTAGTTGGAAAGGAGAAGACCATGAGCACGAGGATACGCAGAATCATCAGGGATCGTTGCGGCGACCCGAGGGTCGGAGCGAGGTGGATGGCAGGCGTCAGTCTCCTGGCGATCCTGGCGGTCGTGAGCGTCGGCTTCGCCCAGCGCCGCCCCGCCGCACAGGAAGAACAGGAGATCGTAATCGCGACCGAGCGACCCGCAGCGGAACAACCCCGGCCGATCAGACAGGAAGAACGAAGGATCGAAGGCGCCGCCGTGCAACCTGCGCCGGAGCAGCGAGCGGAGCCGGCAACGGATTGGCAACGGGAGGTCCTGCAACGCAAGCTCGACGAACTCGCCGGACAGATCGAGGACAAGGAAACCATGCTCCGCGAGAATCGCGATCTGCCTCCTGAGGAAAGACGAGTACAGGAGTTCGAACTGGGAATCCTGTACGAGATGGCCGCACAGATCGAACGACGATTCCGGAACATCGAAAGGCCGGAGCCGAGGACCACACGAGGGGCCACACAACAACGAGCGATGAAGGATGATCTCGCGATCCACAGAGACCAACTGGAAAGGCGGTTGCAGGAACTCACGGAAATCTCCAAGAACTTGGAGCAGAGCCTTCAACGGGCCGGCGACAACAATCCCGACCTCAATCGCGATCTGGAGATCCGATTGGACAAGATGCATCAAGAGATCCGACAGACTGAAGAGGAACTTCGCAACGTCGAGAAACGTCGACAGGCACAGAATCCCGTAGCAGAGCAGCCAAGGGCCGTGGAGACCCGCAGACGCCGTGGCGACGCCAGCACATACGAAAACGTGTATGGCGTTGAGTCTCGCGGGGGCACCATGTACGGCGCTCGTGGGCTGGCCCGTGCGGAACAAAACGGGAACAGGACCGAGACCCGGGTCTACGCCTTGGATCGTCCCAGCCCGGACAAGATGCGAACCATTCTGGAAATCCTGCACCACGTGCCGGAGGCTACTGTTACGCCCTTCGCCGACAACAAGTTGGCGATCAACACGACCACGGAACTCCACCTTCAGATCGAGAAGATCATCCGAAGCATCGACATGCCCGAGGCCGGTCAGAAGCCTCCCCTCGAAGCCCAAGTCCAGGACCTTCGCAGCCAGATGCAGGGGTTGCAGGAGCAGATCCAGCAGATGCAGAAGCTGCTCGAACAGGTCGCCCAACGCGCGACGCAGCCGTCGGCCGAGCCACAGGAGATGAGGACACGGTACTGACAGACCCTGTGCAGCACAGATCCTAAAGCCTCCCCAACCAGCCGGACGGGGAGGCTTTTCTTTTGGTTTTGCTGATTCTCGTAGCATCGCAAGGACCGGTAATGTACAATAGGCCACAGCCGGCCGAGGAGGGCCGGAGGATGGGTAATGCGGAAACACCGTTGCCGGTCGCGTCTGCGCGACTGCGGGCGGACCCGCGAAGGCTCTATGGAAAGGAGAAGGTCATGAGAAAGGGAGTTCACACCATCGCACAATCGAGACGCGCTGCTCGGGGAATCCTGATTCCTTGCCTGATCGCCGCAGGCGCTGCGCTGATCTGGGC
>CAZDTD010000521.1:0-2085 GCA_964507995.1 uncultured Pirellulales bacterium
CGAACAGGACAAAGGACAGGAACCCGCGACGGCCGAACGGATTCGCTTCGGCGAGCCGCGACGGTATTTGGTGAACATCGATTCGATCTCGACCGGCCAGCTTTTCGCGGACTGCGTGATCGTGGGCGGAGGCGTCGCGGGTCTGCGGGCCGCGATCGAGGCCTCCGACCGACGCAACGTCATCGTCGTGTGCAAGGCCAGCCTGGAGGAGAGCAACACCTGGAACGCCCAGGGCGGCATCGCCTCCGTACTGCGTGCGGACGACACGTTTGAAGAACACGTGGCCGATACCCTGCGCACCGGCGGCGGCCTCTCCGATCCGACGGTCGTGGAACAGGTCGTCCGCCAGGGGCCCGAGCTGGTCCGGCAGTTGCAGGATTGGGGCGCGGGCTTCGATCAGGTCGACGGGCACATCGACACGACGCTCGAAGGCGGCCATTCGCACGCTCGCATCCTGCACGCGCACGGCGACGAGACGGGCCGGGCCATCGCCGAGACGCTCATCCGCGTCGTGCGCAGCAAGGCGAACGTCCGCGTCATCGAGAACTTCTTCACGATCGACCTGCTCACGGACAAGGACGACCGCTGCATCGGCATCATCGGGCGGACCAAAGACGGCCCCCTCCAGATCGTCTGGGCGGCCAACACGATCCTCGCCACCGGCGGCGGCGGCCAGCTCTACCGCGAGACGACGAATCCCGCGGTCGCCACGACGGACGGCCTGGCGATGGCCTACCGGGCCGGCGCGGTCCTGCGCGACCTGGAGTTCGTCCAGTTCCACCCGACGACGCTCTACATCGCAGGCGCCTCGCGGGCGCTCATCACCGAGACCCTCCGCGGCGAGGGCGCCTACCTGCTCGACAACAAGGGCAAGCGGTTCATGCCCGACTACAGCGAGGCCGCCGAGCTGGCGCCGCGAGACGTGGTGAGCCGGGCCATCCTCGCCCAGATGCGAAAGACCGGCGCCACGCACGTCTTCCTCGACATCCGCCACCTGAACAAGGAGTGGTTCGCCAGGCGGTTCCCGCTCATCAGCGACCTGTGCGAGAGCTTCGACATCGACGTCAGTCACGACCTGATCCCGGTTCGGCCCAGTGCCCACTACATGGTCGGCGGCGTGAAGACCGACGCGTTCGCCCGAACGAGCATCGAGAACCTGTACGCCTGCGGCGAAGTCTCCTCGACCGGCCTGCACGGAGCCAACCGGCTCGGCAGCAATTCCCTGCTCGAAGGGCTCGTGTACGGCAAGCTCGCCGGCCGGGCGGTCTCGACGACCGAGCACAACGACATCACGGCGCTCAAGCACCCGGTGATCCAGTACACGATTCCCGTCTCGGACCGCAGCCGGCTGGACACAGCGGACGTTCGCAACTCGATGCGGTCCCTGATGTGGCGCAACGTCGGCATCACGCGAAAGGCCCAGCCGCTGGCGGAGGCCCAGGAAATCATCCGGTTCTGGCATCGCTACGTGATGGACAAGGCCTTCGATGCGCCGGAAGGCTGGGAATGCCAGAACATGCTCACGACCTCCCTGCTGCTCGCCCACTGCGCCGAGCTGCGAAAAGAGAGTCGCGGCGTGCACTATCGAATGGACCACACGCAGACCGACGACAAGCGGTTCCGCAAACACACGGAGATCGTCCGAGCCGAGTGACGAGGCATCCAGGTGAAATAGTGCGTGGTACGCATCCTACACGACCGGGTTCCGGGAGACATGCCCACGTTCACGTGGGCATGTCTTCTCCACCCCGGGAACATGCTTACGCAAGCGTAAGCATGGCACCCAGGCCTCCAAGACGGTCAAATACAAATACTTGGCGATCTTGACTATCTTGGCGTTCTTGATCGCGTAGCACCAGCTCCTGCATCTCCGAGGGGACTGGGATCGCGGCGGCCCTCGCGGTTGTCATTCCCGCGGAAGCGGGAATCCATCTTCTCGGGATATGTCACACCCCACGGCTCCTGGATTCCTGCGTTCGCAGGAATGACAGAGTCAAAACGAGAGCTCCCGTATCTCCCTGGGATCGCGACCGGGCGCCGGGTCTCCAAGACGGTCAAGATACTCAAGATGCTCAAATACAAATA
>CAZDTD010000522.1:0-2082 GCA_964507995.1 uncultured Pirellulales bacterium
ATCTTGAAGCCCTGGAGCAGGCAGTCGCTCGACTCGGTGCCGTCGAAGACCACCACGCCGCACAGGACCGTCTGCTCGATCATGGTGAAATCCGTCGGCGCGGAGCTCACTAAGCGGATGTTCTTGCCGTCGAAGGCGATCTCAGCGTATTCCCACCTGTCGGGTGAGAGGTAGCGTCCGGGCGCGACGACGATGGTGTCGCCGTCCACGGCCGCGTCGATGGCCTCCTGGATGTCGTCGAACGGGTGTTCCGCTGAGCCGTCTTCGTTCGGGTCGCTGGTCTTGCTGGTGTGTGAACTCGGATCGTTGGGGGCGTCGTCGTCGACGTAGATCTGCGCCCCTGTGGAGACTCCGACCACCGACAGGACAAGCAATAGGGCAATGTATTGGCGTTTCATGGCGAACCTCCTGGGAAACAGGTTTGGGACATCATGGTGTCAGCGATCCCTCCGCCAGTCGCATCAGCCACAAACCGCTGGGCACGCGCGTTTGCCCGCGGCGGCTTCGCGACGACGAGGTTGTCAACCGGTTTACGCCGGCCTCGTCGGGATCGGGATAGCTGAACGTCAGTTCTCCGATAGTTGCATCCTGCTGTGAGAACGTGATGCTCTCGATCCAATCCTGGTACAGGTGCACACGATAGGTCAGTTGCGTTCGACCGTCGTCAAGCGTGATCTCCACGCGGCGTCCATCGGGCAGACGGGTCGTCGTGAACGCAATCCCTGCCGATGCCGCGTCCCGCCGGATCGTGTCGATCGTGTGCAACCCGACCCACGGCCGGCCCAGACCCTGGAAGAGACTGCCGCCTGGATAGCGGGCCAGGACTGCGCCGGACCGATCACGAATCTGGGCCGCTTGCCCCGAGTCCAGAAGCGTCAGATCGTCACCCACCGCCAGTTCCAGCCGGGGGCCGTGCTCGTTCGTCGCACTGGCGGTGAAAGGCAGCCGGCCGACGCCTCTGACCTGCCGCCCGCTGAGGTTCCCGTCGATGTGGAACAGCGTCCACCCCGCGAGGTGTGGCTCGTCCCGCTTGTCCGCGATGGATGCCTCCGCGGACCAGTCGTGTCGGAAGTAGTCCTCCATCGATACGTCATAGTTCAAGATTGCCTGCCGGGGGCGGCCCGCCTGGGCCTGTTCCACCGCGACCAGCAGGCCGCGAGAGCTGGACGCCACGTACTGGAGGTTCGGATCGCGACGATCCTGGGCCTGCAGAAAACTCCGCAGAGCCGGCGGGTCCGTGGGCAGTCGCCAGACCGCCAGATCGGGCGAGAACTGGCGATGGTTGCGGATGTAGATGACGCCGGCCCGGCGATAGAAGTTGGCCTGCCGCTCTTGCAGCCACTGGCTGTATGCGATGCCCCGTCCTCCGGTCCGAATCATCACTGTGTCCCGGCTCCCAGGCGGATAGTAGTACCAGCACGAGCGGTCCTGCGAGACCGCCTGTACGGCCGGGACCTCCGCCATGACGACGGCTTGTCGTGGATCGCTGTCGCCGGCCGCGGATAAGGCGACGAAGATCCCACTGGTTCCGACGGCTGCGACGCCAAGCAGAGTTGTCGTTACGACGTGTCGCGTCGCGATCGTCGCCAGAGCCGCCCATGACGTGACGTGCAGCGTCGAAGCGCTGATCTTGACTCCCGCCGCCGTGGCCTCGCTCGTCGCGCTGAGCTTTCCGAAAACCAGCAGCGCAATCGGCAGGGCGCTCTTGTCGATTCCGTGCGAGTTCAATAACCGGGCCATGCTCTTCTTCGCCCGGTAGAACAGGGCCCTGGCGCCCAACTGCGTGCAGCCCATCGCCTCGCTGATCTGGTCGTAGGGCATCTGGTCGTAGCACCGCATGGTCAGGACCGCCCGCTGGCGGGGCTCCAGCTCCGCGACGGCCTGGACGACGATCTCCTTGAGTTCCTGTGTCACCATCTCCGCCAGGACATCCTGTTCTTTGGTCTGGAGCCATTCCTGCTCCACCTCGGACAGCGGCGTTTCCTTGCGATGCCACCGCTGGCGATAATGCGCTCGCAGCTTGTTCAGCGTGATCGTGTACAGCCAGCACCAGAATCGCTGCGGGTTCTTGAGCGTGTCTAA
>CAZDTD010000523.1:0-2082 GCA_964507995.1 uncultured Pirellulales bacterium
ATCAACTGCACCAACTGCGGGCCGCGGTATTCGATTGTCAAAACGATCCCCTACGACCGGCCGAATACGACGATGTCGGTCTTCCCGATGTGCGACCGGTGCGGCGAACAGTATCGGGATGTGACGGACCGCCGATTCCATGCCCAACCCGTCGCCTGTCCGGCGTGCGGGCCCAAGGTCTGGCTCGCCGATCGCGATGGCAACGTCCTGCGATCCGGCAATGACGAGGCCATTGCGGAAGCTGCAAGACTCCTGCAGGCGGGCAGGATTCTCGCGATCAAGGGCCTCGGCGGTTTCCACCTGGCCTGCGACGCGCAAAACAACGATGCGGTCCTCGAACTGCGCCGGAGAAAACGCCGGGACCACAAGCCCTTTGCGATGATGGCGAGGTCCATCGAGGCGATCAGACGACATGCAGTCGTGGACCTCGCTGCCGAGCAGGCACTGAAGGGTCCAGAAAGTCCTATCGTGCTCCTGCCCAGGAAGGTGGATGCCCCCCTCGCGCCGGCTGTGGCCCAAGGGGTGAACTCGCTCGGCTTCATGCTCTGCTACGCGCCGTTGCACCACCTGCTCTTTGCAGAGGGGCTGGATGTGCTCGTCATGACCAGCGCGAACCTCTCTGATGAGCCGCTGATCTGCAAGAACGATGTGGCCCTGGAGCGGCTTGGCGACGTGGCGGACGCCTTCCTGATACACGACCGGGACATCTACCGCCAGGTGGACGACTCGATTGTGTACTTTGTCGCGGGCGAGCGGACCCTGCTTCGACGGGCCAGGGGGTATGTGCCGACGCCGGTCCTGATGCAGGAGGACTCGCCTCACGAGATTCTCGCGGCCGGCTCCGACTTGAAGAACACAATCTGTCTTGTGAAGGGCAACCAGCTCATTCTCAGCGAGCACATCGGCGATCTGGAGGATGCCGAGGTCTACCACCATTACGTGGGTTCGATTGGGCACTTGGCCGGGCTGTTCGAGGTCAAGCCCAGCGTCGTCGTCTGCGATCTGCATCCAGGTTACCTCTCCACACAGTATGCCAAGTCGCAGCCAGGAGTTCGTGTGATCGAGGTGCAGCATCATTGGGCGCACGTTGCGTCAGTCCTCGCGGAGCATGGACTCGCCGGGCCGGTGATCGGGATTGTCTGCGATGGGACCGGCTTGGGCACGGACGGCGCGATCTGGGGATGCGAGTGCCTGATCGCCTCGCGGATTGAGTTCCGTCGATTCGCTCATCTGGCATACTATCCGCTGGCGGGTGGGGACAAGGCGAGCAAAGAGGCGATTCGGCCGCTCCTGGGTCTCCTGAGGCAGGCGTACGGCGGCGATTTCCGGCTCGGCGAATTTGCCTGGCTGCTCGAACGGATCGGGCCCGACGCCGGCAGGCTCCGGCTGATCGACGAGCAGATCGACAGGCGGCTCAACACGGTGAACACATCGAGCCTGGGTCGAGTCTTCGACGCGGTCGCTGCGATGCTCGGCTTGGGTGGTTACAATCACTTCGACGCCCAACTGCCGATGGCCCTGGAATCGCTCGTCGAGCCGGGGATCGACGACTGCTATGGGTACGATTTGCATCTCGCCGGCGACGAACCGTTTCAATTGAACTTAGGCAGGGTGATCCGAGGCATTGTGGAAGACGTCCGATGCGAGAAACCGCCGGCGGTCATCGCAGCGAAATTCCACAACACGCTCGCGGAGGCCCTGTCGGCGGTGGCCAAAGCGGCTCGGGATCGCACCGGGTTGGAGGTTGCAGCCCTGAGCGGCGGCGCGTTCTGTAACCGTGTTCTGGCGAGCCGGCTCGTTATGCGGTTGAACCAGGAGGGATTCCGGGTATTGCTGAATCACGATGTCCCCGCCAACGACGGCGGCCTCGCGCTCGGCCAGGCCGGCATTGCAGTCGACCGACTGCGTCGCACAATCTGACAGATACGTCATGTGTATGCCGATTCTCGCCAGATAATGAGGCTGACCGGACCACGCGACGAGGTGCGCCTCTTCGTAGGGCGAGCGTCCCCGCTCGCCTAAAGAGAGTCGTGCGAGGACGCACGACCTACGAAGAATGACCTTCCCGATCTGCCCGCCAGA
>CAZDTD010000524.1:0-2081 GCA_964507995.1 uncultured Pirellulales bacterium
CGCCCTTCACGATCTTCCATGAGATCGAGTCGGCGTACGTCCTCGGGTCCTTCACACTCAAGCCGGTCGCGTCGGGATTCGTTCTCGTCGGCCGGCCAAAACCCGCCATTGCGCTGGGAAGCTGGAAGGCCCAGGGTTATCCCTTCTACGCGGCGGGCGTCTCGTACAGCCGCAACTTCGAGATCGACCGGCCGACCGGTCGATACGTCGTCGAGCTGGACCAATGGTACGGCAGCGTCGCCGAGGTTCTCGTAAACGGCACGCCGGCTGGCTGCATCGTCTCGGCCCCCTGGCAGTGCGACATCACAAAGGCCCTCCAGCGCGGCCCCGGCGCGCAGCGCCGCTCCACGTCGGTCACGATCGACGTCCGCGTGATCGGGACTCTCAAGAACACGCTCGGCCCGCACCATGCGGGAAAGGGCTTAGGCAGCGCCTGGCCCGGCATGTTCCAGCAGGGCCCCGAGGCCGGCCCGCCCGCGGGCGACGACTACCACACCGTTGAGTACGGCCTCTTCACCCCCTTCGTCCTCAAACGGACCGCAGGCGAGTGACCTGCTGTGTCATCCTGAGCGACGGTGAAGGATCTGGGCAGACGCCAAGAAGTGTCTCTCACTCACGGCCCAGATTCCTTCGGAAGGCTCAGGACAGGCTCTTCGTAGGACGAGCGTCCCGCTCGTCTTCTTGTTCTGGAGTCTGTGAGGCGAGCGGGACGCTCGCCCTACGAAGAACGACTCGGCCGACTGCCTTGTCGTCATCGCCACTGGCCGTCCCTATTCCTTCGGCGCTTCGTGTCCGTGTTCATGCTGGTGTTCGTGCCTGGCGGCCTTGCGCTGAGTCAGCAGGAGTTGCCAGAGCCAGCCGACCGCGGTCATGCCGAGGAACGTCCCCGGCAGCGCCCAGGGCCGCGGTCCGATGCTGGAGACCGCCGCGAAGCCCGCGCCGAGCAGGGCGGTCTGGAGGCCGAGGAGAATCGTAGCGGTGCCCACCACGCTGTAGGCCAGCGCGATCAGCGCCTTCTTGACCAGCCAAACTAAGAAGATCGCGACGGCGCCGCCCGCCAGGACCGCCAGGCCCACCTTCCATGCGTGGGGCTCCACCGCCTGCCACGTGTTGTCGAGGACGGCCCGGACCCGGTCGCGGAAGGTCTGCTCTTGGGCGGGCTTGTCCGCCGTGGTCAGTTGGTCCAGGTAGTTCAGCCGCGTCTGGCGATCCATATTCGTGAAGGATTGAATCATGAAGCCGGAGGTGGTCCGGGTGGCACCCCCGCCCTCGGGGGTGATCCCGCCGATCCCAGCCGAGGGCGGCTGGGCCACATCGGCCGGCACCACGCGATCCAGGAGCACAGCCAAGTACCCCGCGCCGCTGACCGCCGCGATGACCACGACCGCCAGCGCCAGGATCAGCGCGTTTCGCAGCATGACCGAAGCGGTCGCGAGAATCGCGGCGCCCGCCACCATGCACAACCACAGGTGCAGGTCCAGCCACTGGCTGACCAGCAGGCCCGCGACGGACCCGACCACCGCCCCCAGCAGGCCGACGATGACCGTGCTGTACCGACTGCCGCCCAGCCACAGGACAAGTCCCACGACCAGCAGCAGCGCCCCGACGCCCAGCAGGATGATCACGCTGACCGGCGAAAGAAGCGTCTCGACTCTCACAAGTAGTTCATACATGTCCGATCCCCCAACCCACTCGCGTCCAAGCCGTAGACTCGATTCGTTCGAGCCGTAGGGTGCGTACCACGCACCACCTCTTGCGCCTCCAAGCGGTCCATGGTGCGTGATACGCACCTACGTTCTATCGGTCCGCCTCGATTGACGCATCCTTATGCCCCCGGGCCGCGGGGACGCCGCGGATCTCGCGGCGCTGGCGGGATACAGCGCCGTGTTTCTCGCGCAGCAGGTCGCGCTTCTGATAGCATTGCTCCTGGAAAACCGCGATCTCCGAGGCGAGGTTGGCGCCGGCGGAATCCCCGAAGAAGGCGTGGATGATCGGAAAGACCAGGTCGGGCTTCTGTTTGCGGAATTCCTTGACGAGGCCCTCGATCTTGGCGGTCGCGACCCCTTCCTGCATGCAGGTGA
>CAZDTD010000525.1:0-2073 GCA_964507995.1 uncultured Pirellulales bacterium
ATGCGGAAGAAGCATTTGGGGCGACCTTCGACCGCAGCCCAAGTGCCTGATTGAGGAAGGGGGGGACCGATCCGGAATCCGCCGCCCTGACGCGTAGGGACGCTTCGCACCGAGGACGGCGGAAGTGTGACGCTTTGGGGCTGCCAGCGACAAAGGGGATTGCAACGTCCGCCGTGCCGCGTCAAGCCGACAAGCGAGCGTTTCGCTCGCGTTGCCGCCGGTGGCCGCAACGCGACGCCCCTTTGCACGACCGCTTCGGGCGTGCCCGGCATCCCAATGCCGTGAGGATGGGGGATGACGTTGGCGGTCCTCACGGCGAATCCCGACATCCCCACAATTCCGCGAAGAACCTTTTTCTCGCCAAAGGACGCAGAAAAAGCAACAACGGTTAAAACAGCGAGCCCGCGATCGGATATAATCGCCCCCTGCACAAAGGGAATACGCATGTTCGACGTCGGAACAACGAAACTGGTGATCAAGCACATCGAGGAGCATCTGGCCGAGAGGCTGGATCTGCGCGCGATTGCCGGGGCGATTTGCGTCTCTCCATATCATTTACATCGCACCTTTTCACGAACGGTCGGCCTTACCATCCACGACTATCTCAGAAGACGTCAGCTCACCGAGGCCGCGAAGCGGCTGGTGTTCTCGGACGAACCGATTCTGGAGATCGCCCTCTTGGCGGGATACGAGAGCCAGCAGGCATTCACGAGGATCTTCACGGCCATGTACAAATGTCCGCCGAACGCGTTCCGGAAGAACCGGCTGTTCTACCCGCTGCAACTGCAATACGAGTTCAAAGGAGAGTTCGACGCATTGAACGAGGGGAGGGAGGACGCCCGTTGGGACGTCGTCTTCGCGGAGAAGGACGACATTCCGCGGTGGATGGATTTGGTGCGTCTCGTCGTCGACGGGTTCCCGTTTCTGATCGAAGACGAGTATCTGGAGGTATTGAAACAACGGATTGGGACGACCCAGGCCCTGATCGTGAAGGACGGCGGGACCGCGGCCGGCGTCATGCTCTTTTCGCACGACTCCGCGAGCATCGATTTCCTGGGAGTCCATCCGTTGTATCGGCAGATGGGCGTTGCGAAGTCCCTTCTTGACAAGGTCGTGTACGAATTGCTGAACGAGACGCGCGAGATCAGCATTACGACCTACCGCGAGGGCGACAAGGCGGACATCGGTCATCGGAACGCCGTTCAATCGCTCGGGTTCACGGAATCGGAGCTGTTGGTCGAGTTCGGTTATCCCACGCAAAGATTTTTGTTCATCCGGAATTCACGGCAGGCAGACACACGCAATGACCGATCTCCAGACAGCAGACCGAAGTGAATACAATCCCCTCGCACAACAATACACCCTCGGTTCTCTCCTGCGTTTCGCTTTTCCGACCCTCTTCATGATGGTGTTCACAGGGGCCTATGCGATCGTCGATACGATGTTCGTGGCGCGGTTCGTGAACACCGACGCGTTGTCGGCCGTCAGTATCGTGACGCCGGTGGTCAATCTCATCGTCGGCCTGGGCGCGATGCTGTCCACGGGCGGCAGCGCGATCGTTGCCCGCAAGCTGGGCGCCGGAAGGGACACGGAGGCCAGGAGGGACTTCTCGCTGATCGTGCTGACCGGGTTGTTGCTGGGACTGATCCTCGCCGTCGTCGGATTGCTGTTCCTCGAACCCCTCGCCTACGCGCTTGGCGCGAACGGCACGCTCGCTCCCTACGTCAAGGATTACCTCTCGATTCTCCTTCTCTTTGCGCCCACGGACCTGTTGCAGGTGGTTTTCGCGGTCTTCTTCGTCGCGGCTGGAGTCCCCAGGCTCGGCATGGCGTTGGCGCTGGCGGGCGGGCTCGTCAACATCGTGTTCGACTACCTCTTCATCGTTCCGATGCACATGGGAATCCGCGGCGCCGCGATTGCCACCGGCCTGGGATACCTGATTCAAACCGCGGCGGGCGCGGTATTCTTCCTTCGGAACCGGGACAAGGCGCTGCACTTCGCCGTGCCGCAGTTCAGGATCGGAGTGATCGGCGAAAGCCTCTTCAATGGATCCTCCGAGATGGTGGGACACCT
>CAZDTD010000526.1:0-2072 GCA_964507995.1 uncultured Pirellulales bacterium
GTAATTGCCCTGGGAGTCGAGGACGTAGACATACCCGGTCTTGCCCACCTTGGCGGCCATGATGGACGTTCGCAGCGAGGTCACGCTTTCCTGGGGCACTCCCACAAACAGCATGCCGACGACCTTCTTGTCCTGGTCGAGGATCGGCTCATACGCGGTGATGTACCACTTGCCCACGACGAACGCGCGTCCCTGGTAGGTCTCGCCCAGGAGTACGCGGGAGACCACGGAGTTCGGTTTGCCGTCGGGGTTGGTCTTCGGGATGTACGTGCCGATCGCACGCGATCCGTCCAGCTTCTGGACGTTCGTGCAGACCCGGAGCATGTCCCCGGCCTCATTCATCCTCTGGAAGATCGTGCAGGTGCTTCCGATGAGTTTCCGGACCTCGTCCACCACCGGAGCGGCGGTGCTCATCTCGGCGATCTTGCCGAGCCACGTCTCGCCCACCATCATTTGGGGCAGTTTCACCGGCATGGCGGCCTTGGACTCCTGGTTTACGGCGTCCCACGTCACGGTTTCCGGGGCGAACCGGACCGTGCCGATCCGGTCGAGCTCGTTTCTCGCCACATTGAGAGAGGCCGTGACATTCGCCTGAAGCATCTCCTGCTGGGCCTTGCACATGCCGTAGATGTTCTGCGCGATGTGGTCGAGGTCGGCATACGCCAGATCGGTGTTCCCTTTCTCCGCGACCGCGGTCATCCGCCCGTTCTGGGTGTAAATCACGGCGGAGATGACCACGAGCGGAAGGGCCGTCAGCAGGATGCCGGCGGCCAAGAGTTTGGTTTGAAGCGTTACGGTTCGCAGCATGGGGTTGCCCTTTCATCAGAGGGAATCTGCCAGCCTGTGCTTCTTACACAAAATTGCTTCAGAACGCGTAGATGAGCGACAGTTGCGCCCTGGTGTCTTCGGCGTCGCCGTCGCCCTTGTAGTTTGTGTTCCAGCGGGACAGCTCGAAGCCGGCCTGCGCGTGCTTGGTCCATGAGTAGAGGATGTTGCCGAAGACGCCGGAATTGAGGGTCCTGGCCCCGACTCCCACATCGTCGGCATTCACGTCGTCGACGCCGGCGCCGACATTGAAGGACCATTGGGACCAGGGGCCGAGGGAGGCGGCGACCCAGCCGCCCTTGCTGCGGATCTCCTCCAGGGTCGTCGTGTTGACTCCCTGGTTGATTCCGCCGTAGTACGAGTTGAGGTTTTCGCCGGTGAACAATTCGCCCAGGCAGGTGAGCCATTTGCACACGGGGACGGTCGCATCTAGGCAGACCAGCCACGTATCGAAGTCCGTATTCCTGCCGGTGGCGTCGAGATCGTACTCCTCCCGGCCGCTGTGGGCGCCCAGGCCGACGACGGCCGGCTTGGGCCCGACGAACGGGAATGTCATGCTGACCCGGCCCTGGACGGTGGGAACTCCGGAGTCTTCGCCGGTCTCCGAGTTGGTCGCATCCGTTCTACCGATGGTCCGGGCGACGGCGCCCTCGAGTTTCATGGATGTCTTTTCCCCGAGGGAGAAATCCTTGGTCAGACGGAATTGGGGTCTGCGGTAGCCGGTATTGCCGGCGTTCCACATTACCGTGTAGTTCAGCGTGTTGGGAGACAGGGGGGAGACGACGTCCCAGGTCTGTCCCGCAAGCAGGGACAGGTCCCACTCGGGCCACAGCAGGGTCATGTAGGCGTGGCGCGTCTGGATTTTGGCTTTGTTCTCGTCGGCGAAGTTGCCGAAGAGGTCGAACTCGATTTTTCCCGATGTTTTCATCGTCTCGCTCTCGGGGCCGTTGATGTTGAAGCCCAACCGGGTCTGATTGGCGGTCAGGTTGAATTCCGCATCGTTCTCCTTTGCGGCCTCCGAATCAACGTACAGCACGAAATTCCCCGAGGTCACGCGGGAGGAATCTCGCGAGGCATCGCCCTTGACGTATCCGTACAGTTGGATGTCCAGATTCGACCAGATGCTTTTCTTTGCGGGCGGCTCCTTGGGAGCGGTGGACGCGGCGTCTGTCCCAGAGACCGCGGCCTCCTTCTTGAGGTCCGCCACTTGTTTCTCCAACTGCTCGATCCTGTCCTGCAGGGAGGGG
>CAZDTD010000527.1:0-2050 GCA_964507995.1 uncultured Pirellulales bacterium
TTCACCGTGGGCACGCCGGACGGGAAGTAACTCGTGAAGAATTGCTGCATCGGGCCGTCGTAGAGAGCGATTCGCACCGCGCCCCAGGTGGCCTGATCGCCGGTCGCATACGTGAGGTAGGTCTTGCCTTCCCACTCGAAGAGGTCCACGTCGGAGTTGTTGATCCCCTCGCCCGGTCCGGCTTCGAGGATCGGATTGAATGGGCTCAATTCCCAGTCAGCCAGATCCTTCGACCTCGCCAGGAACGGGGTGTATCCCTTATGGCCTGGGATGAAGTTGTGCAGGTAGATGACGTAGTAGTACGGCGAGAAATACCGCAGCGCCGGACACGCGCTGTACTCGTGATTGGCGCCGGTAAAGATCAGACCCGGGACTTTCTCCCACTTTGAGAGATCCGCAGATCGGGCGAACTTGAAGCAGAACGACACGGGCTTGTTCGACTCGTAGGCCATGACGAAGCCCTTCTCATCCCGGCAGACAGACGCATTGAACAGGTGCTCGTCGCCCTCTTTTTCGATGGCGGGCTCGCGTTCCCACGTCTTGAGATCGCGCGTCGAGAAATGGTAGAGACTCTGGAACCAGTCGCGGTTCGTCCCCTCGCTGGCGAAGACATGCAACTCGGGCCCATTCACAAACGCGTTGGCGAACGAGTGCCCCTCGGCAAAACGAGCGACCTCCTCGCCTGTATCCATATCGACCGCGTAAAGGTACATGCTCTTGACGTAGTCGTCGGTGCCGTTTTTCGTGTCGTCGCGACGGTTGAGGATGTGCAGCGGCCGGCCATTCCATATGACCGGCGTGTTCTCCATGGCCTTGGCGATGGCCAGCGGCAGCTTCGTCAACACAGGCCGCGTCGAGGCAACCGCCGATCCGGAACCGGATTGCGGCGGCGCGATCTGCGCAAACAGGTCCGTGGGCCACAGGCCCAGCCGCTCGAAACCTTCGGGCATACTCTGCTTGAACTGCACGTAGGCCTGTGTCCTGCCCTTGGTTGTGTACGTGACGGCCTTGGCGTCGTCGCCCGGCGTGAAGACGCTGTACCCTGCGAGGACGCAATCCTCCAAATCGACGTGCAGCCGGCCGGTGGGCGAATGTCCCTGCGTACAGAGGATGCCGGTGGATTTGCCGCCCATTTCCGGCTGGGTGAAGTTCAGCACGATCATCCGGCAGTTGACGAATTTCGCCCTCGCGCAGTGACTGGCGTAGGAGATGGCGACCGCGTTGTCCGTGTGCACGAGCGTGCAATCCTCGAACACGACGTGCGGCTCGTCGGGCATCGTCTTTTCCCATCCGCCCACGAGGACCGCCGCGGTGTCGCCCACCCAGTCGAGGGCGAGAAAGTAGCAGCGTCGGAACACGCTCGGCTCACCCGGCCGGACCGTCGGATAGGCGATGCCTCCCCCAAAGGCACGACCGGTGCCAACGCAGTTTTCGACGACGACGGTGAAGCCTTCGCCGCTTTTGTTCGTGAGGTCCCAGAAGAAGCCGCCGTCCCCGCCTGCGGTATAAAGATGGCTCAGCGTCCAGCGGTCCCAGATGATGCTGGAGAACGTCTCCTGGTTGTTGCCATGCGGCCAGTGCTTGTCCGAGGCGCGGACCGGACCCCACCAGTCCCAGCTCTTGAATCCCTTCTCGGGATCGCCGGAATCGATGACAACCCAGCCGGTGGCGCCGGAGCCGAGAGAGCCGTCGAAGTCGCCGACCAAGCTGTTGTAAGCATCTGCGGCGCCCTTGTGGACCGGCGCAAGATTGGCCTCCACGTAGGTATCCGGCCGGACGATGATCTGATGGCCGCCCTGGTCGTCGGGCACTGAGTCGAGCGCCTTTTGAATCGTGTGGAAGGCCGTCTTCCAGCTCCGACCATCCGAGTTATCGCCCAGTTTCGAGACGTGGAGCGTCACGCCGGCACTGGCGACACACGTCGGAAAGCACACGGCGATCATCGCGAGCAAAAGGATAACTTGGATACCTGATGAAGCGACATTGGAATCCGCACGTTTCATGATTTCTCCCGTCGCAGGCTCAACCTGCGTCTTCACAATCGTGACCA
>CAZDTD010000528.1:0-2038 GCA_964507995.1 uncultured Pirellulales bacterium
TGTGAATCTGTGGCTGAATACCGCCTTATCTTTTCCGCTTCTTCTTCGGTTGACGTTTGGCTTTGGGTTTGCGCTCGGCGCGTTCCTTCTTGTGGACTCGTTTCTTCGGTTTGGGCGCCTCGCGACGCTGGCCGAGCGGCTCGACCGGGGCGACGTTCAACTGCCTGGCGGGGACGTTGACCGCGATGATGTGGACCCGGATCGGCTGGCCCAGGTGGATCATCTCGCCCGACCGCTTGCCCATCACGCACTGCGTGACCTTGTCGAACTGCCATTCATCCGGGCCGAGGTCCTCCAGTTTGATGAGGCCCTCGATCCCGAACTTCTGACATTGCACGAACACACCGAAACCGGTCAGACCGGTGACGACGCAGTCCATCTCGTCGCCGATATGTTTACTCAGCATTTGCAGGATCAGGACGCTGGTCAGCTCGCGTTCCGCGTCGTCGGCCCGCTCCTCGGTGAAGGTGATGTGCTGACCGACCGCGTTCAGGTCCTCGCCTGCGGCCTCATGTTTCGCAGCCTCCATGCGGCCTTCGAGATAGAACTGCACCATGCGGTGCACGAGCAGGTCCGCGTACCGACGGATCGGACTGGTGAAGTGACAATAATGCGTCGAGGCCAGCGCGTAGTGCCCGATGCTCGTCGGCGCGTACACCGCTCGCTCCAAGCTCCTAAGCACAACGAGGTTCACCGCCAGCGACCGCTCGCTGCCCTTGACGTGTTCCAGGATGTCCTGGATCGCCTTGCGGTCGGGACTCTTGGGAGCCGGGACGCCCATGGCCCGCAGCAGTCGCGCCATGTTTTTCATGCTCAGGATGTCCGGTTCCGGGTGAATCCGACGCATGAAGGGCACGTTCTGGCGATCCAGGAGCGACGCGACCGCGTCGTTGGCCTCGACCATGAACATCTCGATGATCGTGTGGGGATAGCTGTTCTCGGCCGGCTGGGCATCGACAACCTGCCCGGCGTCGTCGAGTACCAACTCCGGCTCGGGCAGGTCCAGGTGGATCATGCCGTGCTCGTTCCGACGGGCCTCGATCCGTCGGCTCAACGCGTCCATGTTGCGAAGCAGCTCGATCACCTCGCGTTTGGCCCCCTTCGTATGCCCTTTGAGAATCCCATCCGCCTCCAGGTAGGTCAGGCGGGCGGTCGAGCGAATGACGCTATTGGCATAGCGTCGGGACAGGATGTCGCCCTTCTCGTCGTAGGTGATGTAGACGCTCTTGGTGAAGCGTTTCTGGTCGGGCTGGAGACTGCAAATCCCGTTGCTCAGGACCTCGGGCAGCATAGGGATGGTCTTGCCGGGCAGGTAGATGCTGTTGCCTCGTTCCTGGGCCTCCTCATCCAAGGGCGAGCCCTTCGGGATGAAGTGGCTCACATCCGCGATATGAACGCCCAGGACCCAGTGCCCCTGCGAATCCGTTTCGAGGCTGATCGCATCGTCGAAATCCTTCGCGTCCGGCGGGTCGATCGTGACAATCACCTTGTCGGCGACGTCCTCGCGGCCGGCCGCCTGACCGGCATCGAAGCCCGTCGCGGCGGATCGGGCCTGTTCCAAACACTCGGCCTCGAATTCCCGCGGCAGGTGGAACTGGTGCATGACCGACTCGATTTCCGCGTCGTACCGGCCGGCCCGACCGAGCACCTCGACGATCACGCCGCGAGCCAGGTACCTGCCGGTCGGGTAGGAAAGGATCTCGACGACCACCTTATCCTTCTCGCGGGCGTTCTTGGCGGTGACATCCTCCACGACGATGGGCTCGGTGAACCGGCTGCCGTCCGGCTGGACGAGCCAGGCCTCCGGATGGCGGACCAGGGTCCCGACGAACTGGTTGTTCGCGCGTTCGAGCACTTTCAGGACCTCGCCCGTACAGCGGACCTCGGGACCGCGTTTGCCCTTGCGATTGACCTTGGCCAGGACGGTGTCGCCGTCCATGGCGTCCGCGGTGGCGTCGGGCGGGATGAACAGGTCACCGTGGGCGTTCGGCTCCAGCGGGCAGACGAATCCGAAGCCCTTCGGGTTCGACCGGAACAC
>CAZDTD010000529.1:0-2032 GCA_964507995.1 uncultured Pirellulales bacterium
GCAGCTCCTGCTTCAGCACCGCGTTGGCCCTCGCCTGGGCAGCCTCGAAATCGCCCGTTGTCGGACTGCCGATCATGTCGAGGGTCGTGAAGTACTCGCGGGCCGCGCGGTCCGCGAGCCCGCCGCCCAGCGACGCGGTCGCGGATTGAACCTTCGCGATATATTCCTGGAGTTCGAGCATATAGAACAGCAGTCCATTCTATGGCCCGGCGTCAGAAACGCAACGGGCAAATGGCCTGCAGAACAGGGACGCCTATTTAGGATAGTCGCGGCCAAGGTCGCATTATTGCCGCGACCGCCGATCTTTCTGCCGTGATGTGGATGTGATCCTGCGCCGGAGGCAGGGGGCCGCGACTTTGGGGGCTTTCCCGCAGACGAAGTGTCTCATACGACGTGACGACAGGTGGTCGGCTTCCTGGTGCGGAATCCTGCAACTTGTCGTTACGTGGTGCGAATCCACCTTCTGCGATCAGTTGAAGTAATAGTGCACGCCCAGGCAGACCGTGATGCCGCTGATGCCGGAATCGAGGTCCGAGTCTTCGACATCGCCACTGACGTCGCTAAAACGATATCCAACTTCCCAGTTGAATCCCAGCTCGGGCATTTCCTGGAAGCGGTATTCGGCGCCGAACAGGGGGCCAAACGCCAGGATATCAGCGTCCAGGTCGATATCACTGTGATCTATGTCGAAGCCGGCCTGGCCGTAGCCCAGCTCAAAACCAAAGTAGAACTGGCTGTTCTCCTTCTGGATCGCGGCATACATGACTTTGCCATCGATGAACCACAGATCGCCATCGCCACCGTAGCTGTTGCTGCCCGTGTCGATGTCGATATCCAAGGTGGCCTGCTGGATGTTGCCTTCGAAGCCCCACTTGCTGTTGTCGAGCCAGGCCCTGATGCTGGCGCCCTGGAACAACTCACCCAAGTACATTGCCTGATAACCCGCGCCCCAGGTGACCTCGGCAGACGCGACGCTGCTGCCCAGAGACATCAGAAGCAATACTGCTACTGCACCGATACCGAGTTTCTGCATATTTGTCCCCTTCTTATCTTGCACCAGGAAGCCAACATGCCTGTCAACAATATACGTTCCGTTCTTCGCAGCATGTCGCGCTCTCACGCACGGGCGCAAATGCCGAGAGCCCGACTCCATGAGAACTTCGTGACACACTGCGACTTCGTTCAGCAAGTCGCGAAATACTACAGTCTTCCTGCGCCGGATGCAAACTTTCTTTTGTATCAATCGGTGTAAACTCAGGGGACAGCGACTCCGGGGGACACCCGACCTGTTGTCCGCGACATGCCACTCTTGCGTTCAGGCCATGCAATAATTGAGGCGCTGGGACATCCGATGCTGCGTCCAGGTGATTCAAGCGTCTCCTGCAGGCACAGTCACCCGGCCAGGAACTTCCGCAGGTCGTCGTTTTCCATCTCACGCATCGTGTTTGGCGTGACGTGAAGGCTGACCTGGCTCTCGGCGCTGAAGGCCCTATCGATGCAGGGCCATCGCATGAAACGGGGGCGGAAGAAATGGGGGGGAAGATAGACAATTGCGCCGGGCGGTATGATCCAGTATCGCCCCCCTTCTTTTTAGGGCAAGGCCTTGCAGAAATGACGATCAATGTCCTGATGTCAGTTCGCATTTGGGCCAACAGGCACAGAAACGGGCCGTCCTGATCCGTAATCACTGGTGGGTGGAGAACTACGAACGGTCCTTCGCTCGGGATGGCCATTCCACCTGCCGGGATTCTCACATAGATACATGCCCACCGGGGATAGTCGCAGCCCGGGACGAATTATTGCCGAGGCCGCGATGTAAGAAACGCCACGCGATCTCGGCGACAGCGGTAGGGCGGGCTGCGCCCGCCGATTTGTATTACCCGATCCCTGCCTGGCGGTGATAATGGCGTCTGAAGTTACAGCAAGAATCATCCATTGTCAATTCATCACAGTTCCCAGCCTTTGCGGTACTCGCGTCGCAGGAGCTTGTTGGCTTCCGGCGAGTTGGTGAACTGCATGTTGGCCGTGTCCC
>CAZDTD010000530.1:0-2028 GCA_964507995.1 uncultured Pirellulales bacterium
CTGGCCGGCTCGGGGCAGCCCGCGCCGAGCGACAAGCTGAACCTCGGCTGCGTCGGCGTCGGCGGCATGCAGGGCGGCAGCGACGTCAACAGCGTCAGCAGCGAGAACATCTACGCCCTGTGCGACGTGGACGAGCGGAACCTGAACCAGACCGGGGCCAAGTACCCCAACGCCAAGCGGTATCGCGACTTCCGCGAGATGCTGGACAAAGAGCACAAGAACCTCCACGGGATCACTATCACCATTCCCGACCACATGCACGCCAGTGTGGCCCTGCGGGCGATGGAGCGAGGCCTCGCGGTTCACTGTCAAAAGCCGCTCACCCAGAGCGTCTGGGAAGCGCGCCTCTTGACCAAGGCCGCCCAGAAGTACAAGGTGCCCACCCAGATGGGCAATCAGGGCTACTCCTCGGTCGCCACGCGAATCGCCTGCGAGATCATGTGGAACGGCGAACTCGGGGACATCACCGAAGTCCACTCCTGGAGCGGCGGCGGCTTCTCCCGCGACATCACGTCCTGGCCTCCTGTGGAGGAAGTCCCCAGAGAGTTGAACTGGGACCTCTGGACCGGCCGGGCCCCCGAGCACACGTACAGCTCGAAGATTCATCCCTGGAACTGGCGAGGGTTCCTGGACTACGGCACGCAGATGATCGGCGACTGGGGCATCCACCAGTTGGGACCCGCCAACTGGGGCCTGCAACTCGGCAGTCCCACGAGCGTCGAGTGCACCGGGGTCGAGGGCGTGAACCCTGCGACCTATCCGAGCTACTCGTGCAAGATGGAATTCCCGGAACGGCCGAACAAGTACGTTCCATCGGGCAAGATGCCGCCGGTGACGGTGCACTGGTACGAGGGCAAGATGGCCGGCAACTTCAAGCCGCCGGAGGGGCTGACCAGCCAGGACCTCAAGGACTTCAACGAACTCTTCGTCGGCGCCAAGGGCTTCATGGGCACCGGCGGCCGCGGCGAGAGCGTCCGTCTGACTCCCGAATCGAAGATGCAGGGCTTCAAGAAGCCGCCGGAGGTGCTCAAGCGTTCCCCCGGCCACTTCGAGGACTGGATCCAATCCTGCAAAGGCGGCGAGCCCGCCTGCTCCAACTTCAGCATCGCCGGACCGTACACGGAATGGATGCTGCTCGGCGCGATCTGCTGGCGATTCCCGAACGAGAAGCTCCTCTGGGACGCCAAGAACCTGCGGTTCACCAACAACGAGAAGGCGAACGAGTACGTGAAACCGTACTTCCGAAAGGGCTGGGAACTCAAAGACATTGTCCTGTGACATCCTGGGCGTAACGAGGGGACGGCTGTTTTGTTCTTGGAGGTCAGCGTCATGAAGAAGCATGTGGTTTCAGCTACAACCGTCGCGGTGTTTCTGGCATGGACGTGGCCGGCATTCGGGCAGCCGGACTTGACGACGCCCAACCCCATCGAGGTGAAGGCGGGGGATCTGCGGATCGCCCTGGAGAATGTGCGCCAGGGTCTGCGCATCGTCGGCCTCACCGATACGGCCACCGGGCAGGAACTGTTGGCCGCAGAGCCCCTGCCGTTGTTCTCCATGACGCTGCGGGACGCACAGACCAGCGAACTGGTCACTCTCACAGGCAACTCCGGCTGGAAGCGGGTTCAAGCGGCCTACAGCGAGACCAGAGGCAGGCACACGCTCACGTTTCGCACGCCGACCGATGACCGCTTGGCGGGAATCCGCGTCGAGGTGACGCTCGACGTGGGAGCGAGCGACAGTTCGTTGATGTGGGACCTGAAGATCGCCAACGACAATCCGCAATGGGCCCTCTGGCACGTCGTATTCCCCCAGGTGGCAGTGCGGGACCTGGGCGAAGGCAGCAAAGTCTTCGCCCAGGTCACCTCAGGCGTCGAGCTGGCCGACATGTGGTCCAAGGGAGGCAAACGCGGTGGGACCTACCCCGGCGGCTGGACGGCCATGCAGTACATGGCCGCCTACAACAAAGCCGGTCGCACCGGGCTCTACGTGGGCATGCACGATCCCTTCGGTTCCACGAAGGACCTCTTC
>CAZDTD010000531.1:0-1995 GCA_964507995.1 uncultured Pirellulales bacterium
GGATCGTCTGCGAGAAGTACGCGATCTTCAGTCCCGATTCCGCCTGCACGGTCCCCGCGTCCGGGACGACCTGTCCGGCGAGGATCTTCATCAGGGTCGATTTGCCGGTCCCATTGCGTCCCAGCAGACCGATCCGCTGTTGCTTGTCGATTTGAAGATTGACCCCATCCAGCAGCGGGGGGCCGCCAAAGGCGATACTGATCTCTTGCAGCGATACCAAAGCCATCGTATAGAACAATCCCGCATCATGTCGATTCCAGGGTTCCGTCAGCGACCCTACCCGCACCATCCTACCACGCCCGCCGCCCAAACTCAATTCCCGTCTCCCGCGGCCGTCTCCGGTGGGTGCAGGACCGTAGTTGCGAGGTTTGAAGTTCCGCCTTCAGGCGGCTCAGGACCGCGTAAACGCGGAACTCCGAACAGCCGAAATGAACCGCGACTCCCGGGCGGGGACGAAATTCCAGGGCCTGCCTTTCAATCAAGCTTCACTGATGGGGAGCCCGCAGGCAGCCCCTGAAACGCCGGAGATTTATGGGGAGTACGCCAGGGACTTCGGGGGCTGAGAATTGTGTTTCACGCAGAGGCGCAGGGACGCCGGGTTTGAGAGACCGTTGCCATCTCCTTATCTCTGCGCCTCGGCGTCTGGGCGTCAGTACGTGGATTCCCGCTTGGGCGCGAATGACAAATCATCTAACCGCGGAGGACGCAGAGGACGCGAAGTAAGAGAGCAGGTTCTGCTTTCGTGGTAATGAAGTCGATTGCTCCCCCCTGTGACCCTCGGCGGCCTCTGCGGTTGCGATTTTTCCCCTGGATGTCATTACTCCTTGCGGTCAATGGAGTTATGGTAGAATAAAACTTATGTTGCTTGTTGTGTTTTTGTTGATATTACGCTGTGGCGCATGTATCATAGATACCGCATCGCGTGGCGCGATGCGTCGGGACGCGGGTCCCGGCGTGCGAGATTCGGGTTGCAACGATGGAGGCGACGATGGACGAACGACCTTGCCTGACCTGCATGTACGCGAGACGGCCGACCGGGCGATTGCTGCGCCTGGCGCTGTACCGTTTCCCAGGGCTGCTGATCTGCTTCCACTGCGCCGAGTCCGATGGACAGATGACCGGGGTCTCGCCCGGCGGGACGTGCCGGAACTACCGGCTCAGACGCAAGACCGCGCCTTCGACCGAGCCGGTGGACAAGGCCGCCAGCCGCAAGATGCTCGCGCCCACGCCGCAGGAGCAGGAGTGGCGCATCACGTTGGCGGATGGGTTGACCACACTCGTCGATCGCGAGGATTTCGAAATGCTCGCTAAACACAAATGGTCCCCCAGTCGGATCGGTCGCAAGATCTACGCGATGCGCCACGACGAGAGAGGACGGACGGTGTACATGCACCGCCAAATCACGAAGGCCCGCAAGGGCTCCATCGTGGACCACGCCAACGGCGATTCCTTAGACAACCGGCGGATCAATCTGCGGGTCTGCACGTCCCGCCAGAATCAGGCGAACAAGGGCTCCCGGCGGGGATCGTCGCGATTCGTCGGGGTGCATCGTCACGGCGACAAGTGGCAAGCGAGTATCGTCTGTCGGGGCAAGTACTACTATCTCGGCCTGTTCGACGACGAGGTCGAGGCGGCCAAGGCCCGCGACCGCAAGGCCTACGAGCTTCACGGCCAGTTCGCATACCTCAACTTCCCGGAGGATTACGGGATGTAGAGAAGATTCAGCTCATCCGGTTCTACTCCCAACCTGGGCACGGGGAGCGTCCGGCCTCCGGCCGCTCCTTCCGTCACGCTCCTGCGCTCCAACCGGCCACTACCCGAATGTCTTTCCTTGCCTGCCGCGCCGGCTGGCGCGATAATACTCCCCAGACGAGCACCCCGCGTGAACCTGCGACGAACGCGGTGCAACCGAGGTGGATGTGCCCATGAAGAGATTGCATATCTATGTGGATACGTCAGTGATCGGCGGCTGTGAGGATGAGGAGTTCTCTGCTG
>CAZDTD010000532.1:0-1986 GCA_964507995.1 uncultured Pirellulales bacterium
CAGGCCCGCACGGCCGCCGACACGGGCACCGAGTCCATGCAGCGGATGAACGCGGCAATCCAGGAGATCCAGAAGAGCTCTGACGAGACCTCGAAGATCATCAAAGTCATCGACGAGATCGCCTTCCAGACCAACCTGCTGGCCCTGAACGCTGCGGTCGAGGCCGCACGTGCTGGCGAGGCGGGCAAGGGCTTCGCCGTGGTCGCCGAGGAGGTTCGCAACCTGGCCATGCGGTCGGCCGAGGCCGCGAAGGACACGTCGAACATGATCGAGGAGTCGGTCAAGAACTCCAAAAACGGCGTGGACATCGCCAACGAGGTCACCAAGGTCCTCGGGGAAATCGTACAGGGCGTCGGCAAGACCACAGATCTGGTCAGTGAAATTGCCGCCGCGTCCCAGGAACAGGCCCAGGGGATCGACCAGGTCAACACGGCCATCGCCCAGATGGACAAGGTCACCCAGCAGAACGCGGCCAACGCTGAAGAGAGCGCCAGCGCGTCCGAAGAGCTGACCGCACAGGCCGAATCGATGAACGACATCGTGGCCGATCTGGTGTCGCTGGTCGGCGGCGCCGCAAATCGCGTCGCCTCCACGTCGGCCAAGCCGGCCGCCAAGCGTCGCGAACTGGGACGTTCCGACCACATTCTGCACGCGATCGCCGACGGCAAGAAGGAAAAGAAACAATCGAAAGCCCTCGCGGCCAAGCCGCGTCAGGAAAAGGCCATCCCGCTCAGCGAGGATGAGGAAATGAATCACTTTAACAGCTAAATATCACCTCGTCATCGCGGCAATCCCAGGCGGGTCCGAATGGCCCGCCTGGGACGCCGTGGATGGCGTCCGTCGCTTTGTCTCATTGCTCTGTCGGCATGGGCCACCCGGTCATCACCCCGGGGACGGCTCCACCGTCAATCGGCGCCAGCAGCCTCCGCCTGTGCGTCGAGTAGACGTTCGATTGCCCGAATATCCTTGGGGATGTGAACGGTGATATACTCCCCCGCTTCCCGCTGGATGTAGGAATGGTCCAAGAGCCCGTCAAAGAGAATCGTGTCATCCGGACCGAGATGATATGTCTTGTCCTCCACGCGGAGGTCCACCTGGCCGCTGAGAATATAGCAGAACTCGTGGACGTTCTCATGCAACCCCATGGCATGCACGGTCTGGCCGGCAGATGCGGCGACGCGGACCACCTTCCCCTTGTCAAACTCCGCAATCCGGCAGTTCTCGGTGCCAGTGTCCTTCTTTTTCCCGAGCGTGTTCGGCGTCAACTCGGCCTTGCGCCGCTGGACGAGACGTCGTTCCGCCAGACGAACCAGATCGCTGGCCGTCAGGCCCAGGGCGCCCGCGATGGCGTCCAGCGTCTTGAGGGACGGCTGCGTCTTGTTCGTCTCCACGGCCTCAACCGTCGGGTAGGTCAGACCACAACGTTGGGCGACCTCGTGAAGCGTCAGACTCAGTTGCCGCCGCAGCACACGCATCACACGAAAGTCATAGACACTGTTCATCAGCCGATCTTTCAACGTAGGCTACAGAAGGAAATACTGTACACTAAGCTCGCTTGCCCCGGATGTCAACCACGAATCACCGCTTATGAGACGTTGATTACAGCGTATTCCCGCGCCGCCGGAGTGCAAAAACAGCCGCGTATCTCTCCAGGAATACGCATTGCAACCTGGGCTTTGTGTCCCAGACGTTACAACGCGACCCGTGCGAAGTGTGATGCGTAGTGAATCCTATTTCCACGTTATTTATATATAAGTGAACTACTTACCTTGTTCTGACGATTTCATGAGCAGCGCTTTGCATACGGCAGGACGGCGCTGTCACACAAAGGCCATTTGAAGGAGAAGTCATCATGGGTGGAACCCCGATGCAGACGACCGGCTGTGATGGAAGAACGCTAACGCTGGACAAGGATGCCGCAACCCGAAGAGGGAGGATATGGCATAGGTTGGCGGGCACCACGGTGGCAGGCGTCCTGTGCCTGAC
>CAZDTD010000533.1:0-1969 GCA_964507995.1 uncultured Pirellulales bacterium
CATTCTTCGTAGGTCGTGCGTCCTCGCGCGACCCTCTTTAGGCGAGCGGGGACGCTCGCCCTACGAAGAGGCACGCCTCGTTGCGTGGTCCGGTCAGGCTCACTTCCTACGCCATCGCTACCCATCATTCTAAGGTGGACGTTGTACTACAAGGCGAGGTTCATCCGTAGGGTGCGTATCACGCACCGTTGGGCCTTGGTGTGAAGGGGGGATGGGATCTCGTCCTTGCGCCGACGATCAGTACTCCTTGAATCGCCGCATCCAGGCGGGCCAGTCCTCCGGCAGGGCGCCGCCGGCTCGGGTCCAGATGCCGGCTGTTTCGTACTCTCGGTGCCATGGCAGGGTCCACAATTCCTTGATGTCTACTTTCCTCGTCGATACGTCCAGGAACGCCATGTTGATGCCGGCGTTGTGTCGGTCCATGCACACATGCTTCATGGTGTCCCTCCATTCGGCGTAAAGTGCCACCGGGGACACGAGCAACCTATCGCCCTCACATGCGGGAGGGCTGTCCATATCATAGGGATTCAGTGTTGCGCTGGCGCTATCGGCTACCAGAGGGATGCGGTATGCTCCGGGAACATCCAGGGTCCGCCAGTGCTTGGCTACGTGGGCCCGCCAGAGCGGCATTTCGTCCTTGGGGACAGGGTGGACCAACGAACCGGGAGGCTCGGCCCAGTTTTCGACCCACCCATTGAATGTGTAGCTGCCCTTGACCGGGGAATCGAGAGTGCGGTCTCCGTCGAAGTCGATCCACCAGGCATGGGACTTGTCGCCGTCATTGAACGTGGGAGAGTCTTGCCGATGTTTGGTGGCCACCGGGCACAGGTTCACTCGCTCGTAGTCGGGCATGTAGGCTTTCAGCAGGAACGTGCCTCCATTCGGGTGTCCGAACCAGAACCACGGGGCCTTCCCGTTGTGTTCGCCGGCGTAGGCTGTAGCGGCGAGAGCCCATTGTCGCAGGTTGGATCGGCAGGCTATGGTCCTCGCGTGGCTTCTGGCTCTTTGCGTTATGGGCATCAGAACTGCTATCAGGACCGCGATGATCGAGATCACGACGAGCAGCTCGATCAGCGTGAAACCGCCAACCGTCGCGGTTCCTGATCTGCGCTGGGTGACTTGCAGGAGACCGGCGGAGGAAGGCTCGCGGGCGCACTTTGCATACAACATCCCCCCGGGCAACGAATCGCCCGTCCGGCGTGTGGCGATCGCCTTTCGTCCGCACATACGACTTCCCTTCAGTCATTATGGATTGTACCCTTCCTTTCCGGGAGAAAGCAAACTGAAATTCGTTGAACTGCCCTGGTTCGAAGCGGTGGGGGAATCCTTCCCATTCTCTCTCCTCCTGGCGCATCTACTTGCCGGGGCAATAACCGGCGGGTAGAATCCGTCTTTCGGTAGCGGGGGGATCGGTGTGTAAGGGTGGGGTCCCCAAGGGACCCGAGCTGTTGCTGAGAAAGGAGCATCGCGATGCAGTTGCGCTTGTCACCACTTTTGATTGGCATTCTACTGACGATCTTCTCCGTTTCGGCGTTCGCCGCCGAGCCACTGGCGACGATCACCGTCGAAGCGGGGTCGTACGCCCGGACCGATACACCCGTGTCGATCTCGCTGGCGACCGTGCCGCAGGCGGCGAGAGGTCTGCCTCTGTCGTTGCAGGAGGTTCGAGGCAATGAACGAGTGACCATCCCGGCCCAGATCGAGCAGGGCTCGACGCCCAAGCTGCACTGGATCGTGTCGGGGACGCTGCCCGCCGGGCAGACGCGGACCTACGAACTGGTCCCAGGGGTCGCGACAGCCGAGCGCGTGGTCAAGGCCAGCCAGGACGACAAGGTCCTTGAGGTCAGCGTCGGTGATACCAAGGTGTTGCAGTATCATCACGCGATGGTGCCGCCGCCGGAGAACATGGGGAATGTTCCGGAGTCGCGTCGGCCCCTGTACTACCACAATGCGTTCATTCATCCGCTGT
>CAZDTD010000534.1:0-1967 GCA_964507995.1 uncultured Pirellulales bacterium
ACTCCGTCCAGTCGAAGCTCACGCCGCGGAGTTGTCTGACCTTGTCCATGGCGTTCGGTGGGGGCCGTTGGGTTTCTTCTTGTGGCTCACCGCCGCGTCTTGGTAAGATGAGCAAGTGTTTTGAGGGGTAGTTTGTAAAATGGGCGAAGTTCGAACGGCGAACATCGCAACAACGAAATGGCGTCGGCTGAATGCAAATCGTAGCAGTGGCGAATCAAAAGGGCGGTTGCGGCAAGACCACGACTGCCATCAACCTGGCGGCGGCCCTGGCCAAGCTCGGGCATCGCGTCCTGCTCGTCGATTTCGATCCACAGGGCCATGCGACCCTTGGGCTGGGGTACGATCCGAACAGTTTCGCCAAGGGCGCCTACCATGTAGTAGCGGACTGCCTTCCGATTTCCGAGGTTGCCGTGGGGACCCGCGTGGGCCGGCTGCATCTGCTGCCCAGCAACATCCTGCTGGCGGGCGCAGAACTATCGCTTCGCAACATGCCGGGCAAAGAGCTGATCCTCGGCGAGCAGTTGCGTGTGGTTTCTCGCGATTACGATCTCTGTGTGATCGATTGCTCTCCCTCGCTTGGCCTGTTGATGTTGAACGCTCTGGTGGCCAGCACCGGCGTCGTCATCCCCGTCCAGGCTCACTTTTACGCCCTGGACGGCCTCAAGCGATTGCTCGAGACGATCCGGCACATCCGCGCGAGGTTCTATCCCTGTCGCGTGAATCCGCTGGGAGTGGTGCTGACCTTCATCGAGGATAGAACCTCCCTCAGCCAGCGGATCGAGAAGGGGCTTCGCAATCTCTTTGGCCCGCTGGTTTTCACTACGGTCATTCACAAATCGGTGGCTTTGGCCGAGGCGCCAAGCCACGGCCAGCCGATCCTCACGTTTGCGCCGGGCAACAAAGGAACGCGGGAATACGAAGCTCTCGCCCAAGAGACGGTCCTGCGCCTCCAAACGCCCGATGTGCTCGATGTGGCTGGTCGCAAGTAGGCCGCCGGCCGGTCCGGCCGATTCACGATGTGCGCGTGCCTTTCAGAATCGCCTCGATCTTCCGCGCATATTTCTCGGTGGCCTTCATCCGATCGCCCTGGGGGCCGCCGTTGTGGATTCTGGCCATGTCGAGAAGGCTTCTGCCCCGGCCGTAGTGGCTCAGATAGGCCCGAACGACCCGCCGGGCCTTCGCCGGATCGCAGGCGTCCCGGTACGTCCAGTCGACGCCCAGAAGCCGCGTGCCGTCCTGCCAGTAGCGGCGGTGGATCTGATATGCCCCGAGCGCCCGGCCGTGATCGCCTACCGCGTTGGCGTCGCTGCGACTCTCGACCCTCGCAATGGCATCGAGGAGCCGGTCCATCGGATCGTCATCGGCCGCGCTCGCGGTCTTGCCCGAGATGAAAAGGCAGATCGCAAGGGCCGCCAGCAAACGTAAGGACAAGAGTCTCATTGTCGTACCCCCCGGTTCGAATGAAACGCCTGTTCGTGTCGGTGTTTGCAGTTGTCAACGGCTCCTCTATGTGAAGAGCCGTCACCCATGCATACGCCGGACGCGAGAATTGGTGCGGAAAAACAGAAAAGAGGCCCTCATCGGCGATTTCCGTCGCTATGGCATGACCGAGCAGAAGTATCGAAGCGCCATGAAACGTCTCGGGCAATGGGGCTTTGCCGCGTTCAAACCGACCACCCGTGGCACAGTGGCAACGCTTCGTGACGCCAGGATTTACGACATCAACGAGAGCAATGGCGACCGGCAAACGACCAACACGAGGCCAACAGGCGACCAACGCGCGACCACTAACAAGAATGAAAAGAAAGAAAAGAATGAAAAGAAATATTCTCCGCACTCTGACGAGTGGCGACTTGCTGAATTGCTTTTGGATCGGATTGTGGAGGGCAAGCCGGACTTCCGAAGGCCCGAACTGGGCCAGTGGGCGGGAGACATCGACCGGATGATTCGCCTGGACGGTCGCAGTC
>CAZDTD010000535.1:0-1959 GCA_964507995.1 uncultured Pirellulales bacterium
GTGCAGAGGCTGATTCGACCTTCGGCGTTGCCGAGCGATGCCTTGATGGACTGTTTCAGATGCCCGGTGACGGTGAGCGGTCGGTCGGTGTTGATCGAACCGACGTTGGCTTCGGCCGTCAGACTGGCGGAGACCTCCTGCGGGCCGGCCAATTCGATTTCCCCGACGTTTGTGGAGGCATCGACCGTGATCGCGGCGGGGGCGTCAGAGGCATATTCCGCCCGGATGTCACCGACGTTGGTGTGCAGATCGATGTCGCTGCGCAGACCCGTGCACGCGATGGCGCCGACGCTCGTCTGTGCTTTGACGGCGCCCGCGAAACCGACGGTTCGGATGTCTCCGACGTTCGTCGTGCACTTGAGTCCCAGGCCGGCCGGCGCCGTGATAACCAGATCCACGGACAGCTCGTTGCGGCCAAAGCCGGAGGGCTTGACTGCCCGGACGACGAGGGTGTGACCCGAAGGTTCCGCCGTGATGCGAACTCCCTGGGCCAGTTCTTCGGCCTTCTCCTGCGTGGCGGCGCGGACCTTGATCTCGGCCTGGATGTGGGCTTGCGGCACGTCGGCGGCTTCGAGCTGGATCCTGCCGACCTCGACATTCACGTCCATCTCGCTGATGCCGTCCAGGGGAGCCGTCAATTCCTCGTTCCGGACGAACTTGGCCTTGAACGTGTCCCCGCCGAACTGGCATCCGGCGACGAGCATACCCGCGACGGCAACGACTGTCGCCAGCCTGAGAGGCAACCGTGTCTTCATCTATCGATCTCCAAATGCGTTTTATTCTGTAGTCGTTGGATGTGATCCATTATTCCATTCGTACCGGAGTTTTCAAGCGGAGCAGGGCATTTTATTTGACCGGTCCTGCGGTTGATTGTATGGTTTGGACCGCCGAGCTATACGCCGGCCCGAGTACGTGAAATGGTTTGGAGGCTTTGATGCCCGATTTGATTTTGAACGATGGATATCGACCTGCCCTGGAAGTGCGCGAGACGGAGCGTGCGATCAAATTCATCAAGGATTACTTCCAGGACCACCTGGCGAATGCACTGAATCTGCAGCGTGTCTCGGCTCCGCTGTTCCTGCGGAAGGGCTGCGGGATCAACGATGACCTCAACGGCGTCGAGGCCAAGGCCGCCTTTCGGATCAAGGACGACGGCTACGCGGAGGCCGAGTGCCTGTTCTCCCTGGCGAAGTGGAAGCGAATGGTTCTGGGCGACTACGGCTTTGCCCCCGGCGAAGGGCTCTACACCGACATGAATGCGATCCGTCCCGACGAGGAATGCCTCGACAATCTGCACTCGGTCTATGTGGACCAGTGGGATTGGGAGCGGATCATCAGCGAGCAGGAGCGGAACCTGGACTTTCTCAAGAAGATCGTGCGTGCGATCTACGCCGTGCTTCGCGGGACCGAGCAGGTTGTGGCCGGGCGCTACCCGCGAATCGCGCCGATGCTGCCGGAGGAGATCGCCTTTGTGCACGCGGAGGAACTGCTCGAACGATGGCCCGACGTCAGTCCGCGCGAGCGGGAGAACCGGATCACGAAAGAACGCGGCGCCGTCTTCGTCATCGGCATTGGCGGCGAGCTGGCCGACGGCTCAATCCACGACGGTCGTGCGCCGGACTACGACGATTGGATCACGCCCACCGTCAACGGGTACAAAGGGCTCAACGGCGACATTCTCCTTTGGTATCCGCTGCTCAACCGGGCCTTCGAGATCAGCTCCATGGGGATTCGCGTGAATGCGGATTCGCTGCAACAGCAGTTGCGGATTCGCGGGGTCCTGGACCGGCGCCAGTTCAAATGGCACCAACGCCTGCTCGCCGGCGGCCTGCCCCTGAGCATTGGCGGCGGCATCGGCCAATCCCGCCTGTGCATGTTCTTCCTCCGCAAACTGCACGTCGGGGAAGTGCACGCCAGCGTCTGGCCGCAGTGGATGGTGGATCGCTGCAAAGCGGCGGG
>CAZDTD010000536.1:0-1954 GCA_964507995.1 uncultured Pirellulales bacterium
GCGATGCCCTCCACCGCGAAGGACGGGCAGGTCTCTCGCATCGTGCCGCATCTGACCGAGGGCGCCGGCGTCGTGACCACGCGCGGCGACGTGCACTACGTCGTGACGGAGTACGGCACCGCCTACCTGCACGGCAAGAGCATCCGCCAGCGCGTTCTCGACCTGATCAACATCGCGCATCCGAAGTTCCGCAAGGGGCTGATCCAGGCCGCCAAGTCCAGAAACTACATCTACCAGGATCAGATCGAACTTTCCTGGGAGCAGGTGAATTACCCCGAGGAGCTCGAACACTACGCCACGTTGCGCGACGGCACCGAGATCTTCTTCCGGCCGATCAAGCCGGTGGATGAGCCCGCGCTGTCCGAGATGTTGTACTCGTTGAGCGAGCAGTCGGTCCACACGCGTTACATGACGCGGACGATCTCCTTCCCGCACAAGGATGTGCAGCAACTGACGAACATCGACTACCGGCAGGATGTGGCGATCGTGGGCCTGGTTCCCGGCCCCGGCGGCGACGACATCGTGGCCATCGCCCAGTACTACCTCGATCCGAAGACCCTGGCGGCCGAAGTGGCCTTCATCGTCCAGGATGAGTGGCAGGCCAAGGGCATGGGCACCTTCCTGCTCGAATACATCACGCAGGTGGCCCGGCAGCGGGGCGTCAAGAAGTTCTATGCGAAGGTGATGTCGGAGAACCGGCCCATGCTGGCGATCTTCCAGAACTCCGGGTACAAGGTGAATGTCGAGTTCGACGGCGACGTGTACAACATCTCCTACGACATCACGAAGAAAGAAGAGTAGTCGAGGCGACATTGTCCGCGAGAAGAGCTGTATTTATCCACTCGGAAGAGATCGAGAAATACCGCTACCCCGCGGACTGCCCATTCAAGACGGAGCGAGCGGGTCGTACCCGGCGCACTCTGTACACGATGGGACTGCTCTGGGGCGAAACCACTCGGGAGGCGCCTCCGGAGCCTGCGCCGCGGACGGTCTTGAAGAAGTTCCATTCTGCACGCTATCTGCACGCGCTGAAGACCGCCCAGGGCGGCAGGTGGGAGCTCGACGCCCTGCAAATGGGCATCGGGACGGATGACTGCCCGATTTTCAAGGGGATGTACGATTACGCCGTGCTCGCGGCCGGTGGTACGCTCGTCGGCGCCAGGATGATCCTTTCGGGCGAGGCGGATATCGCGTTCAACCCATCCGGCGGCTTCCACCACGCCTTTCCCGAGAAGGCGGCCGGCTTCTGTTACATCAACGACAACGCCCTGGCCTGCACGATCCTGGCCGAAGCGGGCAAGCGGGTCCTCTACCTGGACGTGGACGTCCACAACGGGGACGGCGTCGCCCATTGTTTCTACGAGCGTTCCGACGTGATGACGATCTCGCTTCACGAGAACCCCAGGACGTTGTTTCCCAGTACCGGCTTCGAAGAGGAGATCGGCGAAGGGCCCGGCCGGGGCTACTGTGTGAATCTCCCGCTGCCCGTCGGGACGTTCGACCAGGCGTATCTTCATGCGTTCGAGGAGATCGTCCCGCCTTTGATCGGGGTGTACAACCCGGATGTGATCGTCTTCGAACTCGGCGCCGACACCCTCGCCGGCGATCCCCTGGCCCACCTGCAACTGACGAACAACGTCTACGTCGAGATCATCAACCATCTCCTGCGGTTCAACAAGCCGATCCTCGCGACCGGGGGTGGCGGCTACCACGTGGAGAATACGGTCCGAGCATGGGCCCTGGCCTGGACGGTCCTTTCGGGACAGGACCTCGACGTGGGAATGGATGCGGCCGTCGGAGGGGTCATGCTCCAGAGCACGGACTGGCAGGGGGGCTTCCGCGACCGGGAGCTGCCGGTGACGAACCAGCAACGGGAGATGGTCCTGCCGGCCCTCGAAGCGTCCATCGCGACGGTCAAGGCCAAGGTCTTCCCGATTCACGGCCTGTGAGAGGA
>CAZDTD010000537.1:0-1951 GCA_964507995.1 uncultured Pirellulales bacterium
GTCGCCCGACGGTCTGACGCTGATTCGGGTCCGACTGGCCGACGCCACCCCGCCGGGGATGTCGGGCGATCGGACCGGCAAGGTCCGCCTGTACGGCGAGGTGGAATCCGACGGCAGGCAGGTGCTGCCCTTCGTGTCCTTCGGCATCACTCGCAAGGATCAGGCTTTTGTGGATAGTCTCAGGCTGGTCGAGACCGGATCGGTCAAGACCATCGACGAGACCTACACGATGCTGTCCGGCAAGCGAAAAGTCTGCCGCAACTTCGCAAACGAGCAAACGCTGGTCTTCCAGAACGCCGACGGCGCGAAGGTCGAGTTGATCGTCCGAGCCTACAACGACGGCGTCGCCTTCCGTTATCGATTCCCCGAGACCCGCAGCGACAAGTTCACCGTGACAAGCGAGTCCACGGGCTTTCGCCTTCCGCCCGGCGGCAAGATGTGGGCCCACCCCTACGACAAGCCCACGAAGTACACGCCCGCCTACGAGACCTATTACGCCAACGGCGTGGACGTCGGCATGACCTCCGCGAGCGAATCCGGTTGGGCCTTCCCCGTCCTGGCCTGCACGCCGGACCGCAGCCGGTGGGTCCTTGTGACCGAGGCCGGCGTCGAGCCTTCCTACTGTGGCGTCCGCCTGACGCAGAAGGCGGAGAATGGAATCTACAACGTCCGCCTTCCCGACGAGGGCGAAGGCAACTCCATCGGCGCGGTCGAGCCCTCCTGGACGCTGCCCTGGGCGACGCCCTGGCGGGTGATCATCGTGGGCGATTCGCTCGGCGACATCGTCGAATCCACGCTCGTCACCGACGTGTGCCCGCCGTCGGTCGTGAAGGACACAAGCTGGATCAAGCCGGGACGGGCCTCGTGGAGCTGGCTCTTCGACCACGACAGTCCCCAGAACTGCGACAAGCTCAAGCAGTGGGTCGATCTGGCCGCCCAGATGGGCTGGGAGTACTCGCTCGTCGACGCCAACTGGGACCGAATGAAGAACGGCACCATCCACGACCTGATCGCCTACGCCAACAGCAAGGGCGTGGGCCTGCTGCTGTGGTACAACTCCGGTGGCCCGCACAACTACGTCTCGGAGAAGCCCCGCGGCCTGATGACCCACCGCGAGATCCGCCGGGAGGAATTCCAAACGCTCAGAAGATGGGGCATCAAGGGCGTCAAGGTCGATTTCTTCCAGTCCGACAAACAGAATATCATCCAGCTCTATCACGACATCCTGCAGGACGCGGCAGACGCCCAGATCATGGTGAACTTCCATGGCTGCACGCTGCCTCGCGGCTGGTCGCGAACCTATCCGCACCTGATGAGCATGGAGGCCGTGCGAGGCGAGGAGTGCTACAGCTTCGATGAAAAGTTCACGACCGAGGCCCCCATCCACAACGTAATTTTGCCCTTCACGCGGAACGTCGTCGGCCCGATGGACTACACGCCGGTGATGTTCACGAACAACGTCTATCGTCACCTGACGACGTACTGTCACGAGCTGGCGCTGCCGGTGATCTTCGAGTCCGGCTGGCTCCACTTCGCCGGTGGCCCGAAAGAGTACCTCGATCTGCCCGAGGCGCCGAAGGACTTCCTGAAGGCGGTCCCCACCACCTGGGACGACACAAAGTTCCTCGCAGGCGAGCCGGGCGAGTACGTCGTCCTGGCCCGCAGAAGCGGAAAAACGTGGTACATCGCCGGCATCAACGGCCAGGACACCGGTCGGGACGTGAACGTGCCGCTGCCATTCCTGGACGACAACCACTACACAGTAACCTTGATCGCCGACGGCAAAACGCCCAGAGAATTCGAGACCGAGTCGGAAGCCGTAACGGCCCAGGACCACCTGGAGGTCCGCCTACTCCCCTACGGCGGCTTCACCGCAGTCCTGACGCCGACCAAGTAAATCTGCCACAGAGGGCACCGAGGACACAGAGAGAATTCAGAACACGGATTCGAC
>CAZDTD010000538.1:0-1943 GCA_964507995.1 uncultured Pirellulales bacterium
GGCGACAGCGTTTGGAGAAGATATGGAACAATTGGCTCTCGCCTGTCAGGGCAGGTTGTCCAGCGTTCTGGGAGCAGCCGGCCTGTCCGATGGTTGCGATCCCGCGAGGCCCGTCGTCGCTGCGCAGGCCCCGGGAGGGCCTGCAAGGGGGAGTTTTGCGCTTTAGGGCCTCTTGACATGTACGCGAGCGAGACGCTCGCTTTTAGTCGTGCGAAGCATGCCTGCTGCTGGTGGCTCCAATGCGGCAAACTCCCGCCGCCCTCGGGGCGGCGGAATCCGGAGCCGTCCCCAACCACCGTGGCAGGGAAGAATGAAACATCGAAGAAAACCCACGCGTCAAACTTGAGGAGATAGCGCCTTACGGCGTCACTACGAACGACACTTGGGCCTTTCCCCGTAATTGTGATGACTCCTCGTCCTCTTACTGCCATGCCATTGGCTCAATGCGGAAAATGCCGGGGGTTTGGGGGCGGAGCCCCTGGGATCCGGCGGAGTGAAGTGGATTCCCGCGTGCGCGGGAATGACATCAGAGAAGACACTGGACTGTACGCTCGTTCTGATGAAAACCCTATCGTGTCACGATGAAGCACTGGTCGTAGGGCTCGCCTTTGCCGACCTCGTCTTTTTCCTTGCCGTCGTTGTCCTGGCCGTCCTCCATGACGCTCCAGAGTCGGTAACCCGGCTCCGTCCGGCGGTAACGGATTGGCCGGCCGTCGAAGGGGTCGAGGGAGACCTCTCCCAGGTACTTCGGCACGAGGTCCGTCAATTGTCCCGGCATGTTGCCCGTCACGAGCCGGTATCGCTCGATGGCCAGGGCCGTTCTCGCCGAGTCCAGGTGCGCGCAGGTTCGCGAATCGAGTTCCGTCACGCGGACCAACGCCGGAGCCAGCATCTTGATGGTGAGGTGAAACATGGACAGATTCTTCATCTCCTCGTCGATCTCGCGGAATCGCGCGCCTCGCTGCGTGGGCGGCAGACCTGCGGCCTCGACGCACGCGCCCATGTAGTCCAGAATATCGACGAGACCCTGGGACCGCAGGCCGGGGAGCGCGAGAACTCGGGTTGGCCCGCCCCCCATCCCCGTCAGCGAGGGATCGCGGACGGACTCGATCATGAGGCATCGCTCCGTGGCGAAGACCTGGGCGAGGTCGAGTTTCCCGGCTGTCGCAGTCAGGGCCTCATCGAGATCCTGCAATTGGCGATCCGTGAACGCCGCCGCGCTCAAGGCCCGCTCCAGGCCTGTAACGGCCACGTGGGCGCACGCCAGACGGACCAGGTGGGCGATCAGGAATGGTTCCTTTGCCAGCGAATCGGCGAGGCCCAAACCATCTTTGAACCGGGCGATCGCGCCGTCGGCATCGCCGCGGCTCGCGTCGGAAATGGCGGCCAGCATGAGCAATCGCGCGCAGGATCGCAGTCCGCTGTAATCGGGAAAGCCCTTCGCGTAGTCGTAATCGTACCGGCAGGTTGCGATCCCGGCTGCCTCATGAAGCAGCGCAAGGCACGGGGCATTGGCAACCAGGCAGTCTGCGATGGCCTGCGTCGTCTCCTCGGGCAGCGAGGCTCCCCGCTCGGGTGTTTTGCCCATTTTTCCCACGTACGGCAGATTCGAATCCTGCGGCGGCACGAACGCCGCGAAGGCCCGCTGATAGACAGGGGCCGCGTTCTCCACGCCCATCGGCAGTTTGTTGAGCATCGTCAGTTCCGCCAGAGTCGTCGGCTGTCCCGCGGCGCGAAGGGCCTCCAGCCGGCGGTTGGCGCCGCTGCTGACGATCCCGATGTACAGAATCGCGGCCGCCAGCATCGCGACGAGCGCCGCCAGGATTACGTGTCGAATCTTCAGTTTGAACCGTCTGTCGCGAGTGCCGCTGTCGCTGCCGTGATGCATCTCTCGTCCTTTCGCCGTCATTGGCGTTTCCGCATTGCTTCGCCCATTGGGACAA
>CAZDTD010000539.1:0-1935 GCA_964507995.1 uncultured Pirellulales bacterium
ACATAAAGAGCCCGGTGATCTGGTGCTGGGGCCGGCAGGCAATTCTCCTGATCCCCAAGGGCTCGCCGCAGGACAAGTCGTTGGACTGGAGGGGCATCGTCTGCCACGAACTGGCCCACTGGAAGCGCCGCGATCACATCAGCGGACTCCTGGCCGAGTTGATGGTTTGCATCGTGCCCTGGCAGCCGCTGCTGTGGTGGGGACGCAAGCGACTCATGGACTTGAGCGAACAGGCGTGTGACGACTGGGTCATCGCCTCCGGGCAACGGGCCAGCGAATATGCCAGGACGCTGCTCGCCCTGACGCCACAGGGGTACGCCGCCCTCGTGCCAGCGGTCGTTGCAGGCAGATCGGGTCTGGGCGCGCGTATCCGGCGCATCGTGGCGAACGGCTGCGCCGATCCACACGGTAGTCTGCATTGGACCCTGGCGGTCGTAGCGGTGACCACTTGCCTTTCGCTCGGCATCGCCCTGGCGCAGACACGTCCTGCCCCGGCAGAGACCGCGACCAGAACCGCCCTTGGCGACGGCGCCGCAGTCGTGCAACCGGTGTCCGCCATGAGCATCAGGGGCCGTGTCCTGGATCCGAACGGTCAGCCCCTGGGGGACGAACCTGTGGCGGTGACCGCCCTGCCAGTGACCTGCTATGCGGTCAGGCCGAATTCCGAGGGGGACTTCGAGTTGCCGTGGTCGCCGGACTGGACGAAGGACGGTCAGACTCCCCGTCTGCTGGTGCGGGATGAAGAAAGGGACCTGGCCGCTCTCGTGGAGATACAGGACCCATCCACCACGATGATCATCCGGCCCGAGCCGGCCGTGACGATCACGGGACGAGTCGTCGACCCGAATGGCCGGTTCATCCCCAAAGCCGTGGTGATGCTCTCACTCACCGACAGGTTCGCCTGCCGGGCGCCGCTGGCCGCCGCGGGCACAAACGACAAGGGAGAGTTCAAGATCGCAGCGATACCTTGCCGACAGGCATATAGATTGAGCGTCCAAGCCGAGGGTCATGTCACGGGCTCGACAGCACTGAGTGCGACGGATACGTCGGTGAGAGCGCTCGACACTGGGACCATTACTTTAGTGCCACGACGTCCCGGCCAACCCGACGAGAATCAATACCCCAATCCCAACTGGAGGGAGGATTTCGAGCGAACCTACCGTCTGGATGAAGGAGAAGTCCTCAAGCTCATCAAGCCGCCCTTCCTACCGGCGCGCCAGGATTACGAGATCGATGCTTTTCTCTCCTGCGGATTCGATAGCGCAGCAGAGAACCTCCAGTGCGTAATAGGGAATACATGCTACGTCTGTTCGGGGTACTTCTGGGACGACCAATTGAAGCACGGCGCTATGTTCGCCGGCCAGAACTTGCCAAGACTCCAGACCGTGCTGAACTCGATTCTTGCGATCCCGGACTATGACTTCAGTCTCTCCGAGGAGATGCAGCACACCCTCCTGCCGAAGGGCGACTGGATCGTCCGCAAGGGGGCGTCTACGGAGGAGCGTCTCAAGGCCCTGGAGCAGATCATCGCCTCGGAACTGCGCCGGCCGATCCGCTTCGAGCGGCGGCCCGCCGAACGCGATACGATCGTGGTGACAGGCCGCTACGCCTTCACACCTCTGCCCGACAAGGATACAAACCGGCTGCTGATCATTTCCGACAGGGAGACGGCGACAGACTCGTTGTGCTCGGGCGAGGCAGATTCCCTCTCCCAGTTTCTCGACTGGCTCGCCGACGGGATCGATGTGGCCATAGACAACAAGAGCGAGGCTCCGGCCGACAGGATTCCGTATGCGTACGATTCTCCGCTGTGGTCGTGGCGAGGCAACGTGATCGACAAGGAGAATGACCTGCCCCTTCTGCTGGACAACCTCGCCCGCCAGACCGGCTTGCAGTTCAAGGTCGAGCGTCGAACGGCCCCGATGTGGTTTGTCG
>CAZDTD010000540.1:0-1931 GCA_964507995.1 uncultured Pirellulales bacterium
CTCGTAGACCGTGACGTCCTTGATGCGGTAGTCGGCGCTGAAATCGATCACCTTGACGCCGGCGCGGAGCAACTCAGGCACGAACTGCATCGAGACCTTGTGCGGCAGGCAGCACAGAGCGACGTCCGCCTGTTCCGCGAGCTTCTCCAGGCTCAGCGGCTCGATCGGCAGGGTGCAACGCCCGCGGAATTCCGGAAACATCTCTTCCGCCGGGCCGCACTCTTCCGGCAGGGCGGTCAGATAAGTCAACTTTGCCTCGTTGTGCCGAAGGAGGATTCGAATCGATTCTGCGCCGGTGTAGCCACTGGCCCCGATGATCGCAACGCGTACCATGTCTGCTCCTGTGAAAAGACCCTATGCTTCTGGAAAATGGGAGATCAGGCCTATATTCTTCAAGGAAATCTCTTCTAGGCCTGATCTCCCATTTTCCAGAAGTTCATAAAAAGAAACAGCCGCAAAGATCGTCTCTCGGCGGCTGTCGTTGTCCAGTTGGGTGTCTTTCGGATTAACGTTTCGAGAACTGGAATCTCCGCCTGGCGCCTGCCTGACCCGGCTTCTTCCTCTCGACCATCCTCGGATCGCGAGTCAGCAGCCCGTTGTCCCGCAACGCACCGGTGTAATTCTCGTCGTAGGTCTTGAGTGCCCTGGCGACTCCCAGCAGGGCAGCGCCGGCCTGGCCGGTCATGCCGCCGCCTCGGACGTTCACGAAGACATCGAAAGACTTCTCAGCGTGGAGGAGCTTCAAGGGAGCGACGACCGCCTTGCGGTCCTGGTCTCTCTTGAAGTAATCGTCCAACTCCCGCTTGTTGACCATGAGTTTGCCGCTGCCCGGGCGGATGCGGACGCGAGCGACGGAGGTCTTGCGACGGCCGGTGCCCCACCAGTATCCGTACTTGGCCTTGCTCGAGTTCCCAGGCCCGATGACAGTCTTAGACTCCACGGCATGGACGGGTTGCGTGGATTGGACGGTTGTGTTTTCTGGTGTATTCTCTGCCATGGCTTTCTGATTCCACTTCGATTAGAACAGTTCCACTTTCTGGGGCTGCTGGGCCTGATGCTCGTGCTCGGGTCCGCAGAAGATCTTGAGCCGGCTCAACGCCTTGCGGCCCATCTGCGTCTTGGGGAGCATCTTCCGGACAGCCGTCTCGATCACCCTCTCAGGCTTTCTTTCCATCATCTTGGCGTAGCTGATGTACCTGTGTCCGCCCGGGTATCGGCTGTAGGTCTCGTAAGTCTTGGATTCGGCCTTAGTTCCGGTGAGCCGGACCTTGTCGGCGTTGACCACCACGACAAAGTCGCCCATGTCCACGTGGGGCGTATACGTCGGTTTGTTCTTGCCCATCAGGATCATGGCGAGCTTGGAGGCAATGCGACCGAGGACGGCGTCCTGGGCATCGACCAGCAGCCACTTCTGCTCCACCTGGCCTGTCTTAGCCATAAAGCTTTTCATAAGCGTACTCTCTTCTTTCTCTATGGTATAGAAACTCTGCATTTTAGCATCGGAAAAAGCGATGTCAAACCAATTTACCACGAATTTTCCGGATTTTGTTCCGACGAGACTGCGGAATCTTTCCTCCGGCGGTCCGTCGGCGTGGTATACTGGATTGAGGTTTCAAATGCACATTGAAGAGTGACTCAAGCGAGGTCGGGCATATGGGAACGACGCACGTAACCGTCACGGTCCGCAATCCGGCCCAGCCGGATAGGACGTGGGAGGGGCTTTTCCTTGTGGATACCGGGGTGGTGGACTGCCTGGTGCCTGCCAAGCATCTCCGGTCGCTCGGTTTGCAGGCGGGGGCAAAACGCACTTATGAGCTGGCCGACGGCACCGAGGTGAGGCTCGATATTGTCACTGCCCAGATTGAGTTCATGGGCGAACTCGTCGGTTCCACTGTGATTTTTGGGCCGGATGACGCCGAACCCATCCTGGG
>CAZDTD010000541.1:0-1905 GCA_964507995.1 uncultured Pirellulales bacterium
GGACCACGAAGGGGGCCGCAACGTCCTGTTCCTCGATACCCATGTGGAATGGCTCACCGAGGACCAGTTCCGCAAGGTGATCGAGCGGGATAACCGCCTGCGACGCGAACGCGGCTTGCCCGAGAAACCAGCCAACTGACGGCCAGGAACTCCCCAATAGCCACCCCGAGATCGAAATCCGAGGTCCGCACCTGCCGGGTACGGGCCTCGGATTCATTTCCAAACGTTCATCTGTACAACTCTTCTGTACTCTTCTCTGCCCGCGACAGAAAACTTGCGTGAACCGGGCATTACAGGTAGAATAGACGAGTCTGGGTACATTTGGGATTGACGTGATCACGCAGTATGATGCAATGGGCAACAGAAGAAGGAGCAACAGGAATGAGTCGTCGCAACGCATTTACCCTGATCGAGCTTCTGGTCGTCATCGCCATTATCGCCATCTTGATGGCCATCCTCATGCCGGCCCTGAACCGAGCCCGGGAGCAAGGCAAACGCGCCGTCTGCTTGGGCAATCTCAAGCAATTGACGCTGGCCTGGAACCTTTACGCAGACGACAACGACGGAAGACTCGTCAACGCCAACACCGGCGTTGACGGGAATGCGGCATACGGGCAGGGATGGAATCGAGACGAGAGTTGCTGGGTGTACTGGGTGGACAACGCCACCAAGGAAGACGGGCTGGAAGGACTTCGTGACGGGCTGCTCTACCCCTTCGCCCCGACCGACAAGCTGTACAAATGCCCGACCGGTGTCCGGGGCGAGGTCGTTACGTATTCGATCCCGGATTCGATGAACGGATACTACGCGATTCCCGGGGCCGAGAAACAGATCAAGACCCTTCGGACCCAGATCAAGAATCTCACGGATCAGATTGTCTTCCTGGACGAGGGCCGGCTTAGCTCGTCCAGTTGGACCATTCACTACAACCAGGAGCGTTGGTGGGACCAGATCACCGCCCGCCACGGCGACGGCACCAACTTCGGATTCGCGGATGGCCACAGCGAGTACTGGAAGTGGAAGGACCCGCGGACACTCGACGTCGCAAAGGCAGATTATACGTATTGGCAGAACACCGGCAGAAACGGCTCGGAAGCCACCTCGTCCGGTAATGAGGATCTGCACAGAGTCCAACGGGGCGTCTTCGGAAAACTCGGCTACACGCCAAGCGGGAGCAACTGATGGTTCTCGGTTGACCTCGCGACCGCTTCGCAGGGTCAACTGGTTCCAAAGCAACAAACTGGATCGTCATCCGTCGACGACGTAGAGTCGATTCCGGCATTTGCTGTAACTCGCTCCGCTATCACCTTGACCTCACCCGAACGCCCGATACTATGGAAGACCCTCTCGATCCGATTGCCGGCGGTTCGCAACGGTGGGGAATTCGTCAAGACCGGCATAGAGATGGCTGAAGGTTTCTCTGATGACTGGTTGCGACGGAAAGCTGGGTGTGATTTTCGATATGGATGGGGTCCTGGTCGACACGGGCTGGGCCCATCGACAGGCGTGGTTCGACCTGGCGGCCCAGGAAGGGCTTGCCATGACCGACGAGTTCTTTCGCAATACGTTCGGGATGCAGAACAACGCCATTCTGCCCCTGCTGCGACCCGGGATCTCGGTCCAGGAGATGGAACGACTCGCCGACTGGAAGGAACGGCGATACCGCGAGGTGGTGCAGGAACGTCCCGAGCTCGCCCCCGGCGTCATCGCCCTGCTCAAGGACCTCAAACAGGAGGGATTCCGCCTGGCGGTCGGCTCGTCCGCCCCGCCGGAGAATCTCGACATCTTCTGGAACGGGGCGGACCTCCAAGACTACTTCGACGCCCGCGTCACCAACGAGGAAGTGCCCAAAAGCAAGCCCTCGCCGGACACCTTCCTTCGTGCGGCCGAGAAACTCGGCCTGGC
>CAZDTD010000542.1:0-1896 GCA_964507995.1 uncultured Pirellulales bacterium
AGATCGCCGTCGAACTTGTACCAGGCCAGAAGGCCCGACGTGCCCGGATCGACCGGCGTGAGGAACTCGGGAGCCGTGCCCTGGAGTTTGATGTCGTCGAAGTACAGCGTGCCGGCGGCTCCGGCGCCTTCGACGCCGATCACCAGCTTCGTAACTTTGGCGAGGCTCGCGCCGGTCGAGGACAGATCGATGTTCCAGGGCAGCCACTGGGTCCGCTTGATGTCCCCAGCGTCGCCGTTGTAGGGCACCTTCGTGTTGTTGATCTTCAGGTACAGCGAGCCGGCGTTGTTCGGGTCGCCGTAGAAGGCGAGCGACAGGGTCTGGTATCCGTGCTTCGTCCAGTCCTGCGAATCCTCATAGGTCCGCGTCGCCTCGGAGACGGTCGCGCCGCCCGAGTTGTCGTAGAAGAACGGCATCGCCTGCTTGCCGGCGTACACGATGGTCGTCTCGCCGAACGTGCCGTTGACGGCGTCGCCATAGCCGACGATGGAGCCGTTCTCGTCAATCTCGTAGCCGTCGACCCAGGTCTGGAAGACCGCCTCATTGTCGTCCATGTTGTCCGTATAGCTCTCGAAGTCGTCCACGACGAGAGCCTTCACGGTCGAGAAACTCCAGACGTCGCTTTCCCACTCAGGCGCCGCCTCGGCCTCGTTGACCTCGACCACCTTCCAGAAATACGTCTCGCCAAGGTTCAGATCCGCCTCATAACTGGGCTCGTCCACCACGGCAACCTGGGCCAGATCGTTCGCGTCGATCCCGAGGAAGACCTGGTGCGATGCGGCCTGGCGTCCGACCCGCCAACTCAGCGTCGTTTCCGGGGACACATCGACTGTCCCAGGCTCCGGCGAGGGCTCTCTGGCCGCCAGCGGCACGTAGAAGAACCGCACTTCGCTGAGGCTGACCATCCCGGTGGTGCCCCAGTTGTCGGAGATCGTCAACTTGACGGACTTTGCGATTGCCCCGCCGAAATCGATGACGATGTTCGGCGTGTAGGTTTCCTTGCCGGTCCCCTGGGCAAACTCGGGCACGCCGTCCAGCGGCGTCCACGTTTCGCCGTCGGCGGAGTACTCGATCGCGACATCCTTGGCCCCGAAGCCCATGAGCATTTCGAGTTCCGAATTGCAGTTCCAGACCCACAGCTCATGCAGCGTGTACGCTTTGTCAAACGTATACTGGATCGACGCAGGGAACCCAGCAGGCGAGACCCACATCGTCTTCATATCGACGCCGTGCTGGTCCAAATCGTCGAGCCCGGACCCATCGATGGTCCGGCTTGCCGGCGAGGCAGGCTGCTCATTGGAAGCCACGGCCGTCAGGCTGGTGATCGGATAGCCCTTCGGCTCGACCGTGAAGCTCCAGACTTTGCCTTTGTAGACCGTGCTGTCGGGCGCCGCGTTCACCTCATCGACGCGCCAGTAGTAGGTCTGTCCGAGTTCGAGCCGGCCGGCGTCGAACGCGGCGTCTTCCTGTCCCTCGCTGACCAGCACGTCCATCGAGTTGTCCCTGCTCGCGGTATTCACGTCGTCGAACACCGTGCCCAAGTACACATCGTGCGTGGCAGCGAACTCCCCCGCCGTCCAGGCCAGGACCAGGTCCCGCGGAAGATCTGTCGCTTCCTCAGCAGGAGCCGGGTCGGAAGCGAGCCCGCGGCCGGGACCGCGTCCCGTCATGGCCTCCTGGATCTCCTCGACTGTCAGCGCCGTGTCGTACAGGCGGAAGTCATCCATCATGCCGCGATACCATCCTTCGGAAAGGTCGGGCTTCGTGCCGATCGTGAACTTCGTGACGCCTTCCATGGTCTTGGTCATGCCGGTTCCGCTGTGCCAGAGGACGCCGTTGATGTAGATCTGCTGGTCGCCCGTATCGGCGTTCTTGAGCAAGGTCCAGAACGTCCAG
>CAZDTD010000543.1:0-1885 GCA_964507995.1 uncultured Pirellulales bacterium
CTACTGCGCCGTCCACCGTAGGCCGGTGGGCGTTTCTTCGTAGGTTGGGCGTCCTCGCCCGACCCTCTTAGACGAGCGGGGACGCTCGTCCTACGAAGAGCCGAGTCTCCGCAGCACGGCAATCGAATGCACGCAGGATGGTGCGTGATACGCACCCTACTGCGCCGTCCACCTTGTGGTTCGTGGCGAGGGCATCTTGCCCTTGCTCGTTGCTTTCGTAGGACCACGGACGCAAGGGCGGGACGCCCTCGCCACGCGGGGACGACTCTATCCACCCAATGAATGTGGACGGCGTACTACGAGAAGCTACGTTCTCTCGGCGGGAATGTTGACTTTCCTCGGCCCGGCGTGTTATCCTCCTTCCGGCGAGGGCAGGGGATTCGGGTTGCTGGAAGTATCCGAGAGAAAGGATGGCTGCCATGAGCGACAAGACCGCCGCGTCGATTTTCCCGTCCAGTGAGACGATTCCCGAGAAACATCGCATTGCGACTCCCATCGAGCAACGCGAGTATCTCTGCAACGGCGCGATTCGCACCTGGGCCGGGCCGCAGCAGGATGTGCTGTCTCCCATCTGCGAGCCGCTCGACGGCACATCTCGGCCCAAGCGCATCGGCAGTTATCCGCTGCTGGCGGCCGAGCAGGCCCTTGAGGCCCTCGACGCCGCCTGCAAGGCGTACGACCACGGCCGGGGCCTCTGGCCGACGATGTCCGTCGAGGAGCGGATCAGGCACGTCGAGGATTTCGCCTATCGGATGAAGGAACGCCGGGACGATGTGGTCAAGCTCCTGATGTGGGAAATCGGCAAGACGCTGCCCGACGCGGAAAAGGAGTTCGACAGGACCGTCGATTATATCCGCGATACGATCGGTGCCCTGAAGGACCTGGACCGCGTGTCGTCTCGCTTCGTGATCGAGCAGGGGGTGATCGGGCAGATCCGCCGGGCGCCGCTGGGCGTTGTGCTGTGTATGGGCCCGTTCAACTACCCGCTCAACGAGACCTTCACGACGCTGATCCCCTCGCTGATTATGGGTAATACGGTGATCTTCAAGCCGCCGAAGATGGGCGTACTGCTGCATCGGCCCCTGCTGGAAGCGTTTCGCGACTCGTTCCCACAGGGCGTGGTGAACACGGTCTACGGCGAGGGGCAGAAGGTCATCCAGCCCCTGATGGAGTCGGGTCGGATCGACGTCCTCGCCTTCATCGGCTCCAGCCGGGTGGCGGACATTCTCAAGAAGCAGCACCCCAAGCCGCACCGGCTTCATTGCGTGCTCGGCCTGGAGGCCAAGAACGCAGGCATCGTCCTGAAAGACGCGGCTCTCGACCTGGCGGTCAAGGAGTGCGCGCTCGGGTCGCTCTCGTATAATGGTCAGCGATGCACGGCCTTGAAGATCCTCTTCGTCCACGAGGCGATTATCGACCGATTCTTGCCCAAATTCGCGGAGGCCGTCGGCAAACTCAAGGGCGGAATGCCCTGGGAGCCGGGGGTTCAGATCACGCCGCTGCCTGAGCCCAACAAGACGAAGTACTTGAATGACCTCATCGCCGACGCCCAGGCCAAGGGCGCCAAGGTGGTCAACGCAGGCGGCGGCGAGACGAACGGCACCTTCATGTCGCCTGCGGTGGTCTACCCGGTCCGGCCGGGCATGAGACTCTACGTCGAGGAGCAGTTCGGACCCGTGGTCCCCATCGCGACGTTCAAGGACATCGAGGAGCCGATGAACTACGTCATCGAGTCGAACTACGGCCAGCAGGTGAGTCTCTTCGGTAGCGACGCGGATGTAATTGCCGACCTCGTCGATCCGTTGGTCAACCAGGTCTGCCGGGTGAACATCAACAGCCAGTGCCAGCGGGGCCCCGACACGTTCCCCTTCACCGGCCGCAAGGA
>CAZDTD010000544.1:0-1882 GCA_964507995.1 uncultured Pirellulales bacterium
GGCTTCGTCGGCTCCGACGGCTGGCCGCTCATCATGGATTTCGAAGCCCCGCCCGACGGCAAACCGTATGCGTTCACGATTACGTTGCCTCACGAGGAGACGATTGTCGAATACATCCACGATCAGTCGGTCAACTACAACCCGACCGGCAACGTCACGCTGCTGTTCGACGGCAAGGACTCGACGACGTTCGACTTGACGCCCGACGGCGAGGCGGTGACCTGCCCAATCGATCCGCCCGACAAGGCGAAGGTTGTCACCGTCCGCCTGGGCGGTTACGAGTTCGCGCCCGACAAGGCCAGGAACATCGGCATGGACAACATCCAGATCAAGGTCCGGCGGCCCACCCAGTTCACGCAGAGCGTCAAACCCATGCTGAACATCGGCGCGATGCTGCAATATGTCAAGGGCCCGGGCGGGGTCGTCCTGTGTAATCTGAACCTCCAGGACAGCGAGACCGTCCCTGTCAACCAGACCAAGAAGCGAACCATCCTGGCAACCGTGTTGCGAAACCTCAATGCCCCCTTCGCGGGCAAGACCGTCATCGCGGGCGCGGACGTGGACTATACGCCCATCGATATCCACACGAAGGCGACCACGTACAAGGACGAGCGGGGTTTCTTCGGCGACCGCAATCGCACGTTCCAGGGACTCCCCCAGGGCGCCCAGCGTCTGGCCGGCGTGGACTATGAGATCTACGAGATGCCGACCTCGCCTGTCCCGCAGGTGCTCATGCTGGCGGGTTCAGGGCTGCCCAAGGATCTGCCCGCGGAGATCACCGGCATTCCGATCCATGCCAAGGCCGATGCGCTGTTCTTCCTGCACACCGCCCGGCTGGACCGGCGGATGAGCGAGACCGACAGACGCGAGCACAGGAAGTTCGTGATGTTCAAATATGTTGTCCATTTTGCGGACGGCCAGGCGGAGGAGGTGCCCATCCACTCTGAGATCGATATCGACCACTATGTACAGCAGCATCCGGCCGCTTTGCCCGGCGCTCAGGTCGCCTGGGTCGGTCCGTTCGACAACAGCGACGACAAGGCGGTCGCCTATGCCAAGCAGTGGAACAATCCGCGTTCCGACGTCCAGATTGCGTCCGTGGACATGGTCTATATCGACAAAGAACTCGGTGTCCCGGCCCTGCTGGCGATCACCGTTGCCAAGGCGAAGTAGTGATTGAGAAAGGAGAGATGGATATGAACATCCGCAGATTGGCAGGAGTGGGTTTCGTCGTCTTGGTTGCCGCCGGTTCGTGGGCATTCACGCAGTCCTCCGGCGGGCAGGCGGGCCGTCCGACGCTGAAGGTCGCGAGGACGGAGGATTTCACGGTCACCGGCCAGGGGGATTCGCCCGCCTGGGCGAAGGCCGCATGGGAGCCGCTCGTCGCCCGGTCGGACGAGGGGCTCGCCTATCCGACCCGCGTCAAGACGCTCTACTCGCAGACCGGGCTCTACGTCCTCATGGAGTGCCAGGACCGCAAGGTGACCGCCACGATGACCGAGGATTTCCTCGACCTGTGGAACGAGGACGTGTTCGAGTTCTTCCTCTGGCCCGATGAGCGGGATCCGCTCTACTTCGAGTACGAGATCTCGCCCCTGGGCTACGAGCTGCCCATCCTGATCCCGAACCTCGACGGCCAGTTTCTCGGCTGGCGGCCCTGGCACTACGAGGGGACCCGCAAGACGGTCAAGGCCACGACGACCATCGGTGGCCCCAGGGAATCCGGTGCCGCGATCACCGGCTGGCGGGCGGATGTGTTCGTTCCCTACGACCTGCTCAAACCCCTGCGGAACGTCCCGCCGCAACCGGGCGCCAAGTGGCGGGCCAACTTCTACCGCGTGGATTACGACGATGGCCCAGGCGTCGCCTGGGACTGGTCGCG
>CAZDTD010000545.1:0-1882 GCA_964507995.1 uncultured Pirellulales bacterium
ATCGTAAATCGTCAATCATCGATGTCGCTGGCTTCACACTCGTTGAGCTGCTGGTGGTGATTGGCGCACTGGCCCTGTTGCTGGGCGTGTTGGTTCCTGCGCTCGATCAGGCAAGATGGACAGCTCGTTCTCTCGTGGGAGGCAGCCGGCAGCGACAGGTGGTCCTCGCGGTGAACCTCTACGCAACGGATCACGAGGGCTGGTATCCCGAATCGGTGGCGACCGCCGCCATGCTGGGCCGGACCTGGCGATGGCAGGAGCCGCGGATGATAAAGGCCTGCTCCGCAAGGGCCGACGGCTACCGGTCTTCCATGGCAAGCTACCTGCGTCCCTATCTACCCAAGGCTGCCGTATTGTCGTGTCCGAGCAGTCCCGGGGCCCACACCCATCTCAAGGACCTCTGGCAAACGGGCGACCGGTGGGACAATCCCGACACTACCTTCACGGACGACAGCGCCCTCGGCAGTTTTTGTTTCTACTGGAGCTACGTGGGATACCTCCCGGAGTCCCAGACGCCATTTCGTGGTCCTCGGACCGACGATGGCCGAACCGGCGGCAGCCGCCTGCTGTGCAGCGACTATTTCGGTTTCAACCACTGGCGCAGTCCCGATGCGTTCGGAAGCTGCGAGCGTCTCCCCCATGCCCAGATCACGACTGACACGCACGAGGCCCCGCCCTTCTGGTTTCGGGAGGCAAGAAACCGCGCGAGCGTACAACTCAAACTCCGCGCGGGCTTCGTCGATGGGCACGTGGAGAGCTATCCTCCCGCCGAAACGGCTGTTCTCGAAGTCGCCGACGACGTGGACGGCACGAGCCCAGCCTTCAGCGGCCTGGGCGTCGGCGCGGGAGAGTTCTACATCCCCCGCCACGCTGCGACGCGGCGGCCGTGACACCGGGGAAATGAAACGGGACCCATGCGACCGTTCTCTCGGTCCCATGGGCCCCATTCGTCCTGTGATCTGCTCCCAGCAAAGCGGCGAGTCCGCCCGCTTTGCCTGCGATTACTTCTTCGGCGCCGCCCACTTCACCGCGTTGATCATGATCTTCTTGACGTTCTCGTCGAAGAAGACCGGGTTGGTCTCGTGGCCGGGCTGGAAGTAGAACATCCTGCCTTTGCCGACCGTCCAAGTGAAACCCTGCTGGCTGGGATCGACGCCGCCGTCCTTCAATGAGGCAACGCCATCGAAGACCACCGAGTCCGGCTTCGGCACCGCGTATGGATCGCTGTATCGTTCATCGTGGGCGATCGTGAATCCCTTGACCCCCTTGGCAATCGGATGTTTGGGGTCCTTCACTGTGACCTGCAGCGTGGTCGAATCGCAGATATAGGCCCCCCAGGAACAGGCGGTGCCCATGAGCGACCTGTTCGGCTTGGCGAAGTGCGCGGAGTGCAGGGAGATGAAGCCCATGCCGTCCTCTTTCACTCGCTTGACGATCTTCGTCACCAGTTCGTCCTTCACGTCTCCATGCTTCTTATGGCCCCACCAGATCAGGACATCGGCCCGGTTGAGCAGTTCATCGGGCAATCCCTGGTCCGGATCGGACAGGTTGGCCGTGACGACCTCCCAGCCCTTGAGCCCCTTCAACCCCTCGGCGATCGCGCCGTTGATATCGTTCGGGTAGACTTCCTTCGGCGCGGTCCCCTCGGACCACACCACGACGCACCGCTTGGCCTTGACCTTCCTGGTCCCGCCTGCAACGTCCGCCGTCTTCGAGGCGCATCCTGCGGCCAGCGCCACAACCAGCGCAAGCGACACTCGACTTACATACCTGCCCACCATTGCACACTCCTTTCTTGCCTATGGTCCCCTGTCGGAATCACGAGTCCGCCCGACAAGGCGATTCGAAACGTTCCACTGTTCGACCCGGGCCGCAAGGCCCG
>CAZDTD010000546.1:0-1874 GCA_964507995.1 uncultured Pirellulales bacterium
CGGAGCCCCAGGAACTACGGAAGTACGCTGAAACCGGATGAACCCCGAATCCAATCGTGCAGGGACGCCCAGAGCGAACACGAATGACGAGGCGGTCGCCACAGCGGCCCAAATCTACGAAAGTGAAATGCGTGGGTTTGAACCCCGGCTTCCCCCCTCCCCACGCATTTCCTTCGGGGTCTTGCACGGCCGCCGTATATCTGGTAAAGTCCTGCTTGGCGTATCGATACACAAGATTTTCTATCAGGTGACCCTGAGAAACGGATAATTCCATGGCGAAGCGACTGTCGAACAGACAACGAATTGAACGAATGGCCGAGGAAGCTACGATAGAGGCCGAGGAGAAGGAGCAAGGCGCCGAGGAGAAGGAACCCAAAACGCGTGTGCGCAAGGCGTCCGGCTCCAGAAAGACCGCGCCAAAACCGAAGCGTATGAAACTCGTTTGGAAAGTCGTGGACGCGAATTCCAGGGAGATTGCGTCTTTCCCTTACCCGGCGAAAGACGAGGCCGAGGCACGGGCCTCTGCCCTTTCCGAGAAGACGGGCAAGACGCACAGGGTGGACAGCGTCCGCGTGCCCATGGGGGACGACGAATAGGAAGGCAACGCTGGGCGGACTCCATCTCCCGTCTTGCCCGTAGAAGGGATTCCGGAGGCATCCTACTTCTTGCGGCCCCGAATGGAGTATGATGTCTCCCGATGCCCCCCCGATGCCTACGCAAAACGCACAACGAAGTCGAAACGGGTCACGGTCGACGCGGCAGCGGTAAGGCGGGCTTCGCCCGCCGCTCGTCTGATCGGTGCAACCACGAAGGTCACGAAGCAGCACGAAGGCAGACCAATCCAATCGTGCAGGGACGCCCAGAGCGAACGCGAATGACGAAGCGGTCGCCGCAGAGTCCAAAACAAACGCCAGGAGGCGTCTCTTCGCACACCGCCCCAATCTACGAAAGTGAAATATGTAGGTCTGGCCCCCGGCTCCCCCGGCCGTGGTTTAGGAAATAGGCAACACACCGCACTTTGTTGATATTTCTGTTGACAGGAGACCATGGTGGATATACCATAGTATCCAAATCGCGAGACGCGATTGGCCGGGGCGACGGGCATCTGCGAACCGGCCACGGACAATTGCACAAAGGAAGGGAGATGTCATGGCGAAGATCGCGTGTTGTCACAATTGTGTCTTCTCGTACTGGGACCGCGAGCATACGCTGTCGTGCATGTCGGTCGGGCTGGTGAACTGGCCGGCTTGCGCAAACCGTCCGGGTTCGCTCGGTCGGATGCAGCGGACGCCTGCGCGAGGGATCTGCACGAACTACAGGCCCAGACCCGAGACGCCGCAAGGCGAGTCCGTCCGAACGATCCCGCTGGGCGATGGGTTCTGTGCCTACGTGGATGCCGCGGATTTCGAGTGGCTCAGCCAATGGATCTGGAGCCTGTACGGCGGATACGCCGGCCGCTATGAGAAAAAGAAGTTCATCCTCATGCACCGCGAGATCGTGCAGCCGCCCAAGGGAATGATCGTCGATCACAAGAACCGCAACAAGCTGGACAATACCCGGCCCAACTTGCGCGTCTGCACGCATTCGGAGAATGCGCACAACCGAGCCAAGCGCAGAGGTTCATCCTCCCGGTTCTTGGGTGTTTGCTATGTGAAGGAGCAAGCCAAGTACCATGCCTACGTCCATTGCAGGAGAAGGCATCTCCGCTGTGGCGATTTCACCGACGAGGTCGAAGCAGCGCGGGCACACGATCGCAAGGCGGTCGAGGTCTACGGCGAGTTCGCCCGGCTGAACTTCCCCGACGAATGGCCGCCTGAGCGAAGGGCCCAGGTCTACGCCCTGCGTCATGCGGAAGGCGTCGAGCCTAAGAACGC
>CAZDTD010000547.1:0-1873 GCA_964507995.1 uncultured Pirellulales bacterium
CAGCATGAAAACGCGAACGCGCGTCCCCTCATCGTACAGTCCCATATGTCCTCACTTGTTCAGAGCTTGTTGCAACTCCCGGGCACACCTGCCCATGCGGACGAGACGCGGCCGACCCACACGGCCGTGACATCCACAACGGTCACGACTAACCAGAGTATCGGCAGCCATCAGCCCAATCTTGATTTTCGGGCGTAAAAATTTCACGGCGGACTTGCCCATATCCTATATACACCATCGGACTTTCCTTGCCGGTTTGTTCAGGAATTCTCTGAAAAAAACGCCCTGCAAATACTGGCATCCCCGTTCTTATGGGCTCTTGCCGATCCTCATACGCCCGCCCCGGAAATCAACCAGTCTGACCTTGCAGGATTTTATCGGACGCGGCCCAGGAAAAAGCCAAGACACCCAGTCTTATGCTGGGATATTAAACGCGTCCTATATCGGCGGATATCCCAATCTCACCTGGCAAGCCGCCTCGACGCTCATCGACAGCTCGGTTGCCTCCCACCGAAGGCGACCGCGGCCGGACCCGAGGACCTCTGCCCACACAGCGAGAATCCCCCTGCTCCAAACGGTGATAGCCCGTTCGCCCGTCCCGGCCTTGCCGGCGTCGAACCCTTTGGACCGCTTCCGTCCGGCAGGAGCAGAAACTTTGCGCAAAAAGACCTCAAATGCTAAATCCGAGAAGCCATGACGCCGATACCCATGGATGGTTCGGGTCAAAACGCCGCACCGGCGGTCGGTTGCCCCGTCCAATGGTCGCGATGCGGCAAGGTCATTGCACGAAAGGAGTGCGAAGGTCGCAGCCCGATCGGTCGCCTCGGATTACGGAGAGCTGATATGAACAAACACCCGAGAAAGAGCGGAAAGGGACACTCGAACGTCAAGGATCTCGTCGTGGTGGCGTTCCTGGATGATATGGACCAGGCGAGGGAGTACGAAACACTCCTGCGTCTGAACGACATTCCGGCTGTCATCAAGGAACAGTTGGACCCCGGCGGCGACGGCAAAGCCATCGCCATCCTGGTCCCCGAAGACTACCTCGATGAGGCCCACGTCGTCATCGAATCGCAGGATGCCTATGACGATCTCTGCGATTACGCGATGGACGAAGACGAGGATCTGGACTTCGACGCGGATCCACTCGACGACGAGTTCTAAGATCTCTTGGCAGTCTGCCGGCAGCCGTTGACGATTCGGCGTGTGCTCGTACCGCCGACGAACGACGAGTCTGACCACAAGAATGAGCGGTCGACGACAGTCTGTATATTCAGGAAGAAGGTTGTAACACGATGCCAGAAACAAACGTCAACAACAACTGCGAGCGCTGTGCGGAAGAAGATCGACGCATGAATCTCTCGGACCGACGCAAGCACGATCTCGGCGGCAATCCGTACGATCCCAATTTCACAGACCGCCGATCGGGCACAGACCGCCGCCAGAGTGTGGTGGACCGACGCTTGGGTCTGGATCGCCAGCGAGGCCCCGGCCGACGGCGCAGCGATGAACGCAGGGCCGCCGAGGAAGGTCAGATGTCCGACGAGCAGTTCGAATTCCTGATGGCCATCGACGAGTACAAGCGAGCCAACTCCCGCCCCTTCCCAACCTGGACCGAGGTCCTGGAGATCATCTGGGCGCTGGGCTATCGCAGAGTCGCCGAGCCACAGGCGCTGACCCCACACGGCGCAGCCGGCGACAGAGCCTCTGAGCCGTCGAAGAACTGACGCCGCGGTGTGGGGAGGACCTGCACGCCGCGTTTGTCATCCGGAACGGACCGTGCTCAGGAATCCCTCGATGCCGTTGAAAACGATCTGAGCCGCAATGGCCGTCAGGATCAGGCCGGTGAGCTTCATCATCATCTGCAGGCCCT
>CAZDTD010000548.1:0-1859 GCA_964507995.1 uncultured Pirellulales bacterium
TGTCATGTCGCCCCTTGATGGCAGGTCGGCGCTGATCACCGGCAATTTCACCGAACGGGAAGTCGACGACATGATTGCGGCCCTGCGCAAGGGGATGGCTGCGACCCGACGGCCTGTAGGGCCTGGCGAGACGAACGACGTTGCCGAGAAGACGCCCTTCAGCGTCCACGGCGCGGTGATGGACCCGTCCGGCCGGCCAATGGCGGGCGTGGAAATCGCCGCGAGTTGCGGCGTCGGCACTCTCCTGCCGACGGGACGGACCGTCACAGACGAAGCCGGGCGGTACACGCTCTACTTCAAGCCGGGATTTGTTGGCCATGAGGTATTGCTCCAGGCCGCCACCATCTCCGCCCGCAAACCGGGCTTCTACGAAACGAACCTCTATCGCCAGGGCAATCTGGCAATGGCCGGCAAACCGCCGCGACCCGAGGACGTTGCTCCCTACGTCGGCGTCGTCCTGCCCGACCAGACGTACGAGCTGAATTTCACCATGCGTCCGGCCGCACGCATTGAAGGTGAGCTTGTGGATGAGCGGGGCAAGCCGCTGTCGGCACAGACGCTCTGGCTCAACGGCAACGAGCGGTACCCATCGACCTCCGTTCTCGCGACGATTCAGACCGACGAGAGAGGCAGATTCACCGTCGAGACCGTGCCGCTGGAAGCCACGTGGTTCGAGAGCCCCCGACCGTCGCGTGTGCACAGCGACAGTATCGACCTCACAACCCCCGGCACATGGCAAGTCAAGCTGGAGTACTCATCAGACGGCGCGAAGCTCACAATCGCCCAAGTGCAACCACCAATTGCGTCGAGGGCCGATGTGACACTCACCCTGGGTGGCGATGACCCTCTCGGGCTCTTCTACAACGAGCATGGCCTGTGGTTCGAGCTGGACAATCGCAGCGCTGACTCGGTTGAGATCAATCCCCATCCCCTGGATCAGGACACGGACCGCAAGGGCGAATGGGGGTACGTCGAGGTGCTCGCGGAGGACGGCAACGCGGTGACATACAAGTGGCGAGACTCGCCTCCCAGCGCGCATCAGATCCCGGCGGGAAGACGCTACAAGGTCCAGGACTTCCTGAATGGCATGCCTTTGAGGGAGAGCGGCCCCGGCGTCTACAAGGCCCGTCTGACACTGCGGGTGCGGAACGTGCGGACGGATGTCGCTGCGCTCGTCGCGTCGAACTGGCACACGTTTCGCGTCACGCCGGCGGGGCGCTGGCCGGACCAGGCACAAGGACCCTACGTGGAACTCCGCGAGGCCGAAGCGTTCGCAGCGACGTGCAACTATGGGCACGGCTCGCACGATGAGGCAATTCAGCGGTTGCTCGCGCTCGCGGAGAAGTACGCCGGCACGAAATACGCGCTGGAGGCGTACTTCACTGCGGCCGATCAGGCCGATATCGTGTCGAACCAAACTGGCGATCCGACCTATCAGGCCAAGCGGAGGGAGTACCACAGGGAGATCGTGAAACGCTGGCCCGACGTGGTCAATCATTACACGATCTACGCACGACTGCACACGCACTTCGGGATGCCTGAGCCCGAATTCATCCAGTCACGCCGGGAGGCGTACCGCTGGCTGCTCTCGGTCACCGAAGGACAGAAGATCGCCAGCATCCGGGACTACGGCGTCTATACGGTCCGGCCTCCGGGCGAGCTAACAGACGAGGACGTCCGTCGCAGTCTTGCGTCTTTGAACCAGTACATCAGCCAGACGAAGCAGATGCTCGAGACGAGCATTCCGGACATCGCGACAGATACGTCGAAACCGGAGACCTCGCCAGAGGATATCTCCGGTCGCGTGGTCGATCCGAACGGCCGGCCCGTGACCGGGGCGCAAGTGACTTTGTGCTCGA
>CAZDTD010000549.1:0-1858 GCA_964507995.1 uncultured Pirellulales bacterium
AGCCGCCTGCGATAGTGACCTGAAACAAACGCCCGAGATGACATCCAAGCACGTTGTACTCTCCTGTAACGAAGTCCGATTCTTGAGATCAACCTCTGATTTCCACGTTGCCGCCCAGAGCGTTCATCAGGCCGACGAACTCCGGGAATGTGACCTTGATCGCCTCGGCGGTTCCGATCGTGCACGGCTCGTCGAGGCCCATCGCCGCCAGGGACAGGGCCATGACGATCCGGTGATCGCCTCGACCGTCCAGATACGCAGCCTTGAGCCTGCTATGGTGTACGACCAGGCCGTCGGGCAGTTCTTCGACTTTCGCCCCCATTTTCGTCAGTTCTTCGGCCATGCACCTGATTCGGTCGGTCTCCTTGCTGCGGGCCTGGGGCACGTTGACGAGTCTCGTCGTGCCCTCGGCGAACGCGGCGGTGACCGCCATGGCCGGCAGGGCGTCCGGCGTCGCGTTCATGTCGATCGTGACGCCCTTGAGCGAGGAGGCCTTCACCGTGATGCCGGCGGGACTGGTGACGATCTCGGCGCCCATGGCGCGGAGGTAATCGACGACGGCCTTGTCCGGCTGGCTGTCGGAGAAATCGAGGCCCTTCAGGGTGACCCCGTCGCCGAAGAGGGCGGCCGCACAGAGGAAGAAGGTCGCGCTGGAGAAGTCCGCCGGTACAGGCAGATCATATGCCTTGTAGCTCTGTCCGCCTCGTATGTGGAACCGCCTCAGGCCGTCGCATTCGTACTGGATGCCCTGTTTGTCGAGCCAGTCGAGCGTCATCTGGACGTAGCCGGGCTCGTTGAGCAGGGTGACTTCGATGTCCGTGTCGGCTTGGGCCAGAGGCGTGCACAGCAGCAGACTGGAAAGGTATTGGCTCGTGAAGGCGGCGATGGAGGTCCGCCCGCCGCGAAGTTGGCCTGAGACTCGGACGGGGGCTTTGCCATTGTTCTTGACGCTGACGCACTTGGCCCCCAGATCTTCCAGCGACTGCATGAGCGGGGCGATGGGCCGGCTCTGGATTTGTTCATCGCCTGTGAAGGTCGTCGTCTCGCCGGGCTCGGCCAACGCGGCCGACCCCATCGCGATGCGGAGCGTCGTGCCGGAGTTGAGCACGTCGATGGTCTCGGCCGGCGGGGCGATCCTGCCGCCCAGGCCGGTCACCTTCCAGGCCTTGTCGTCGCTCGTGTCGATCCGGGCCCCGAAGGCGCGGTAGCACAGGACCGCAGCCTCGGTGTCGCCGGACCAGAGCGGGTTGCGGATCACGCTGTCGCCCTTGGCCAGCGAGGCGATGGCGACAGCGCGGATCGTGTGCGACTTCGACGCGGGGATCGAAACGACGCCTTGGAGCCGGGATTTTCTGGATACAAGCTGCATTGTGACCTCTCTCGAAAATGCCCTATGGAATTGTCTGTGCAGTATACAGTTTCCCGCCGGCCCGTCAACAGGGCGCTGTCGCCGGCAGTTGGTTGCGGCGGAGCTTCGCAGTGGATACGATGATATAAGCTGACGCGGGTCAGGTTTGACGTGGCGTTATGGATCGTGGATGCAGAATGGATTGGGTGGCTCCGATGCGAAGGACGAACTTGCGAAATACGACCTGTACCCGTCGACAAATGCTCCATACTATGGAAGCGGCTGGTTTTCTGGCTGCGTTTCCGACGATCGTTCCATCGGTTGTGTTGGGGAAGGGGGCTCCGTCGAATCGGATTGCGATCGCGATGATCGGGATGGGGCGTCAGGCTCTTTATGCGAATCTCAAACCGTTCCTGCAGTCCAGCGATTCCCGCGTGCTGGCGGTCTGCGATGTGGATCGGTGGCGGCTGGACCAGGCCAAGCAGGCGGTGGACAAGCACTACGGGAACA
>CAZDTD010000550.1:0-1850 GCA_964507995.1 uncultured Pirellulales bacterium
GGAGCAGGTTCCGCGCCATCGGCTCACCCATGATGCCCGTTCCGATGAAACCGATCCGTTCCTGGCGCACGACCGCCTCCATGCTTCCAATGTATCGCGGGGTCCCAAACCCGAAATCCGAAACAAATCTATTGATGATTGAATGGCCAATCGAGACACGGAACCGACTCTGTCATTCCCGCGAAAGCGGGAATCCAGGCTTTTTCACGATGTTCCTGGACCCCCGCTTTCGCGGGGGTGACAATACCGGTTGCATTTGTCCATTCAAAAATCAATAAAGCACAAAACCCGAATGACCAAAACGCTGTCGCAAATTCGCGCGAGTCGTTTGGGACTTCGCATTTCGGTCATTTGGAATTGCTTCGGATTTTGACACAGAGAGCGTCGCTCCCCTATGTCCTGCCCGTCGGATCAGATGATCTCGAGCCTGCGAATGATCGACTTGGACCACCGAACGCTGCGGACCTGCGTCATGATGAGCAGCAAGAGGACGACGAACCACAGGCCGCAGAACCGCAGGTAATAGAAGATCGCGTTCGGCACCCCTTCGGCCTTGGCGTCGAACCAGCGAAGCAGTTCCTCGGAGCCGTAGGCCACCCCGACTACGTTCGAGCCGAAGAGCCTCTGCCAGGGGATAATCAGGGCCGCCATAATCAGCGCCAGGATGAACGCGCGGGAAATGTGATTGATGCCGCCCAGTCTGCCCACGAGCGAGACCATGAGACAGAAGAAGACGGTCAAGGCGAACAGGACCGCCGCGACGATGAGGATGCCGTTGGCGACCCCTGTGACGCGAGCGAGCAGCTCGAAATCGAAATCACCGAGGAGACTGCCTACGAATCCTTCGCCGGTTGGCACGGCTTGGCCATTCTCGGCGGGAGCGGTTGCCGGGTTCGTCGCGGCGGGCTGAGCCTCGCCGGGCGTCTCGACCAGGTGCAGGTCCACCGCCCAGAAGGCCGCCTGGATCATCGCCAGGCAGATCAGCACGATCACGAAGAAGATGCTCTTCCAGGCGCGGAAGACCCCCACGGCTTCGAGGCTGTCGCTTGTCTCGACCATGTTGTTTGGATTGACCGGAATGTCGTTCATCTCTCATGCTCTCCGTTCACCACGATTCACACAGGAACGCTCAGGCGATTATCCGAAATTGCGGGAGCCGACACAAGGGAATTCTTCCCGTCGGCGGTTCTCCGGTTTCACCACTTACTCCTCCGAAGCCAAGGGCACTCGCGTGCTGCGAATTGCCTGCGACAGGCCGCACATTACCGGCTCGATCCTGCGAATCTCTTCCTCGCTCACGGCTAAGGGCGACCGACACCACAGGAGCGTGAATCCCAGCGAGCGGCCCAGGTCGCTCAAGGGGAGCGTAGCGATCGAGAACCCGGCGAGCCCTGGGATGTTCTCTCTCAGAGCGAGGCTCGATCTCTTGCCGAGCGTGCAGATCCGGTTTGACTTGCAGATTTCGGCGACCAGCTCGGAGGTCAGGTACTCCTGCGGACCTTCCTGTTCGCACGCGAACGTCTCGTCGTCCTCGAATGAATAGAGTTCGCAGCCGTCGGACTGCCTCAGATAGAAGGCGACGCGGACGCCGGGCAGTTCCTGGCGGATCTGCTGGTCGGCTTGGGCCAACAGGTGCTTCAGGTCCGGGCTGCCCAACAACGATTTGTAGAACTCCGCCGCGAAACTGACCGTGTAGAGTTGCTGGATAAAAACCCGCTGGGCGGCAATCAGATCGTTGCACAGGATGTCGATCTTGCGTGCCTGCTGCTTACGCTGCTTGTTGAGCCTGTTCAGGAGCAGGCGCAGTCGTCTGTGTCGTTCGGTCTGGCTCATAGATCTCCAGGTTCAAA
>CAZDTD010000551.1:0-1841 GCA_964507995.1 uncultured Pirellulales bacterium
TCAAGTGCAGCTTTTCCGCCATCTCACGCGTGTTGTAGCCCTCGCCGAGCATGCGAAAAACCTCCAGCTCACGGTCGCTGAGGCGTTCGACGGGCGAACCTGTCCTTTTGCTGGCGCCACCAACGAGCTTGCTGACCATCTTGGCGGCCATGCCGTCGCTAACGTAGATCTCTCCCTCCAGCACGCGGCGAATCGCCGTGACTACTTTCTCGGTGGCCTCCTGTTTCATGATATAGCCTCTCGCTCCGGCCCGCAGCGCCCGTTCGCCATAGACCGCCTCATCGTGCATGGACAGCGTCAGGATGGGCAGATCCGGATGCTGCACCTGGAGGTCCTTGATCAGCTCGACGCCGCTGGTCTCCTTGAGGGAGATGTCCACAATCACCATGTCAGGTTCGGACTCGCGAACAGCCCGCATCGCTTCGTGCGCATCCTCCGCCTGTCCGCAGACAACCAAGTCCTGCTCCTGGTTGATCAACATGGCGAGCCCCTGGCGCACGATCGGATGGTCGTCCACGATCAGGACGGTCCGTTTACCTCGGCTCTTCGTGCTGCTTTGTGTCTTCTGCGGCATTCTTCTTGGTCCCTCTGGGTCTTCTGGGCCTGGCATCAAACTCGCAGGTGACCTGCGTTCCGCTGGTCGGTCCTGACTGCACGCTCAGTATACCACCGATCACCTCGGCACGATAGCCCATCACCTGCAATCCCATTCCCTTTTTTCTGGGTGGGCGTTTGGGAAAACGCCGCCCGTCGTTGATGATCGACAGGGTCGCGCGATTGTGGTCGGCGCTGAGCGTCAGGCGGATCTGCTTCGCTCGACCGTGGCGAATGGCGTTGGAAACCGCCTCCTGGGCGATCCGGTACAGATGGACAGCCGTCGAGGCGTTGCTGACAAGGACCGGCGTATCGCACTGAAACCTGCACGAGACGCCGGACACGGTTTCCGTGGTCGCGGCCAGCGACTGCAGGGCTGCCATCAGGCCGTTTTCATCCAGAGCGACCGGATGCAGGCCACGAGACAACAGCCGGGTCTCCTCAATTGCCCGGCTGATGAGCTGCGTCAGTTCGCCTGCCCGGTTGGCTTCGTCCGGCAGCGGGGAGGCGAGCCGCTGTTGCAACGCCTTGCTCATGATTGCGATGCCTGTAAGCTGCTGGCCCAGGCTGTCGTGCAGTTCCCGACCAATGCGGGCCTGCTCCCGTTCGCTGATCGCCAGGATTTCATGTTCCAGATGCCTGCCACGCTGTATTTCGTCTTGCAGGTGTCGGTTGGCTTTGGTCAGTTCGGCGGTCCGCTCGACGACCCGCTGTTCAAGCTGCTCGTTGAGCTTGCGGATCTCCATCTGTGCCTTCTTCCACTCCGTAATGTCCTGGACGACACCCAGCATACGGATGGCTTGTCCAGTGTCATCCCGGAGGACATTGCCCGTCTCGGCAAGCCATCGCACCGTTCCATTGGGCCAGACGACGCGATGCTCGACGTGGTAGTCTTTGTGCTGTTCTATACAGGCAACGATGGAATCGATCACGAACTGCCGATCCTCCGGATGGATGGCGCTGAGAAACGCATCGTGGGTGCCCGAGAATTCCCCGTGGGCGAAACCGAACATTGGCTCGATCTCGTCCGACCAGATGAGCTTGCCCGTAACGATGTTGAGATCCCAACTGCCGATGTTCGCCGCCTTCTGCGCCAGAGAATACCGTTCCTCGCTGGCCTTGAGGGCGGTCTGACGACGCATCCGTTGGACCGCCAGCGCATACAACTTTGCCATGCGCTCGATGGCTTGAAGGTCTCTGTCCGAGTAGTCTCGCGACGAGTTGGCCAACGCGATCTGGCCGACGAC
>CAZDTD010000552.1:0-1835 GCA_964507995.1 uncultured Pirellulales bacterium
CGGACCCACAGGTGCATCTCATCGTCGGAGATTGCCGAGATGCGGTCGGCCGCGTATTCCGAGTCGATCCGGTCCTTGATCTTCATGATGCGAGGATCGTGCTTGGCGATCTGGATCTCGTAGCGCGTCTCGACCCAATGCTTGATGCCGGCGGCGCCGGTCTTGTCGGCGATGGCCACGCCGATGGGCCGGTTCAGCAGCTTGTTCGTGTCGAAACAGTTGTAGATCTCTTCGTTTTTGAGCAGGCCGTCGGCGTGGATGCCCGCGCGGGTCACGTTGAAATCCTGGCCCACGAGCGGGTAGTTCCGCGGGATCTCGAAGCCGAGCTCCGTGTGAGCGTAGTGGGCCAGCTCGGTGATCGCGGCGTAGTTGACGCCGGGGACCATGCCCTTGAGCTGCGCGTGCTCGATGACTAAGGCCTCCAGGGGCGGGTTGCCCGTTCGCTCGCCGGAGCCGAAAATAGAGGCGTTCGCCGCACTGCAACCATAGAGCCAGGCGGTAGCCGCGTCGATCAGGACCTTGTGGAAGTCGTTGTGTCCATGCCATTCGAGCTGGGCGGGCTGGACGCCGATCTTGCGAAGGCCCTGGATCAGCTTGGGAATGCTCCGCGGCAGCGCAACGCCCGGCCAGGGCAAGCCGAAGCCCAGCGTGTCGCACAGACGAATTTTGACCGGCTTGCCGTACTGCTCCTGGATCTTGAGCAGTTCGCCTGCAAACGGCAGGATGAACCCGTCGTAGTCGGCCCGGGTGATGTCTTCCAGGTGGCATCGGGGCAGCACGCCGGTGTCGAGTGCGGCCTTGACGATGTCTAAGTAGCTGTTCAACGCCTGGGTTCGCGTCTTGCCGAGCTTCAGGAAGACGTGGTAATCGCTGGCGGACGTCAGGATGCCGGTCTCGTGCAGGCCGAGCTGGGAGACGAGCTTGAAATCGGCTGCGACCGCGCGGATCCAGCCGGTGATCTCGGGGTACTTATAACCGCGGGCCTTGCACAGCTCGACGGCCTTGCGGTCCTTGTCCGAATAGAGGAAGAATTCGCACTGGCGGATCAGGCCAGTGCCGCCGTCGATCTCGTGGAGGAGGTCGTAGATGCGGAGGATCTGCTCCGGCTTGTAGGGCGGCCGGGCCTGCTGGCCGTCGCGGAACGTCGTATCGGTGATCCAGATGTCGTCCGGAATCTCGTAGGGCTCCTGTTGACCATCGAAGACCACTTTGGGAAATTCCGTGTACGGGAACACCTCCCGGTAAAGATTCGGCTTGTCGATCTCGACGACCTTGATGTCCTTATTGACCATAGTTGACCTCCAACACGTCCTGTCGATACAGGACATGACCATTCACGCCTGTCTATACTGGGGTTCCGATCCGTGCGCCGATCACCACCGGTGCACATACGGCCATCGGGAACCTACAGTTCACCCCAGTGGCCGAGATGGGACTCGAACCCATACGCCCTTGCGGGCAGGGGATTTTAAGTCCCCAGCGTCTGCCATTCCGCCACTCGGCCAGGTAACGGCATACCACAACCGATCCCGGTATCGATCACCGGCTTCACTTGTCCGGTCTTGCTGAGACCTCCGATGCCGCTGGACCCGCCGTCGCAGCCCCCCTGTTTCCGGACGCACTATTATAAAGGCCGTCCGTTCCCAGACAAAGAAAAAAGCCGGCCAGAAATGAAGCGGGGTGTGCCCAGATTTTCTGGCAGACGCAGGATGCTCAAGCAACCGGGAGAAGTTGCCGTCCCGCGGGCACAAGGCCTGCCCGAAGCAGACCTGCCTGGCGAGTTTTGCGCTTTGAGGCCTCCAGCATAGAACACGAGCGAAATGCTCGTGTCAGAG
>CAZDTD010000553.1:0-1834 GCA_964507995.1 uncultured Pirellulales bacterium
CTGGCGTCCACCGTCTCGACCCGCGGCGCCAGGTTCGGAACCGTGCTGGCAACCGCGATCGCCCGAACGAGCGGGGTCTTTTGTCCATCCTGCGTCTCGAGCACGAGCTTGTACTGGCAGAACCGCCCGATTGGGCAGCGCAACTGGACCGGCTCGGTGATCTCCGCCAGCTCGGTCCACTCGGAGAACGTCGGGTCGTTCACATCCTTGACGTTGCCGCTGCGCGAGGCAGCGAGGACTTTGCAGCCTCGCGGGATGTCCGCGTCGATCTGGAGTTTGCCCCATTTCGCAGGCTGGCCCGCGTCGATCAGATCGGATTCGTACGACCCCAGCGAGGCGTAGACCGAGGACAGCAGGACCAGACGCGGCGGATTCGCCGTGCCGATATAGACGTCCTGCTCGGAAACCGCCAAAGCGGAGATCTGGCTGGCCTGCTCATCCTCGTAGATGACCGCCTGCCGCTCGCCTTCCGGATCGACGAGGAACAGTTGTGCATCGTTGCCCGAGCCCACGAGCACCTTGCCGCCCTGGCCGGCCATGCACAGGAAGACCGCCGGCTCGCTGAAGACCTCGCTGACATACCCCTGCTTGTCGATCCGGTAGAGGTAGCTGGCGGCGCCGGGCTTCGCCGCAGGCTTGGGAACGGGACGTTGCTGTTGCTGCGGGGCCTTGCCGCCGGATGGGGCGCTCGTGTTGGCGATCTTCAATGTCACGACGCCGTCGCCGCCGTCGGACTTGTTCTCGGATTCCCTGGCCTCGGGCCGCCCGGAAGTCGATTGCTGGGCAACGAACCGCTGCTCCGTCTCAACGACGTTGGCCGCGGTGGCAGTCGCGTACAGGTATCCCCCCAATCCCGGGGCGTCGCCGGCAACGAGCAGAGCGCTGATCTCCGGCTCGTCGCTGTCGTAGACCACCGTGGCAGTCTTGTTGCGAGGATTGATCTTGTAGACCAGGCCGCGAGTGTCACTGCCCGCGTAAATGGAGCCGTCCCTGCCGGCCGCCACGGTCAGGATGTTCTTGTCCGGGCTGTCGTACACGAGCTGCGCCACTTTGCCCGAGGGGTCGAGCGCGTAGACCTTGCCCTCCGGCCCGGTGCCCAGATAGATGTTCCCGACGTTGTCCAGCTCGATATCGAAGATGTACGTGGCGTCGTTGGGCTCGAAGATGGTCTCCATCTTGCCGGCCTCGTAGCGGCAGAGCCGGCATTGGTCGCCGCTGATGCCGGCCAGGAGCCGTCCGGCCACATCCACCCCCATGGCGAAGATGTGCTGGTTCTTGAGCGGCGCATCGGTCTGAACGACCTGGCCGGGCTCGTTGGCGTCGGCCACAGGTTTCTCCTGGGGCTCCTCCGCCTTCACCGACGGCTGCCTGGGCGAATCTTCCCCTTCGAGCGGGTAGATCTTGGACAACTTGTCCAGGCTGTATTTGTAGATATCGCCGTTCGGGCTGGTCCCCACGAAGATGGTGCCTCCGCTGACGACGATGCAGTTGACGGACCAGACGCCGTCGAACTCGGAGGCGAGCACCTTGGCCGACCGTCCGAGCTGGATCGTCCCGCGAGAAGTCACAATGACGTCGTCGCTCTCGCCTGCCAGCAGGTCTTTGCTGCTCGCGTGGCGCGTGATCTTGCTGGTGACGGCCGTGGCGGCCGAGGTCAAAAGAACCACGGCCAGCAGAATAGCTGCGGCCGACCTGCGATTCCTACCGTGACATCCGTATCTCATGATAACTCCTATGCTCCGCGGCTCGATTACTTCTCCACCGTGACGGCTACGATTTCCTTGTCGCCGATGACCGTGCCGGTTTCGATGACTTCCTCGACCCATTGTGCATA
>CAZDTD010000554.1:0-1828 GCA_964507995.1 uncultured Pirellulales bacterium
AGCGAAAAACTCACCCCTTCGGCCTGCATGCCATCGCGTAACGTCGTATCGTAAAGTGCGACCCTTGTCATACGGTACCCCAAGTCCAGCTTCATGCCGCCGGAAGCATCCACTCACAGAGACGCTCGATCTTCGACCGGCCAGCATAAAATCATTTATTTTATATATGCGACGCGAATTGTAAAGGTCAAAGTCCGGAAACGAACGGCTGTTCACCGGCTGTACGGCCGGTGTATGTGCGAATTTTCGGGCATCCAGAATCCCTCCAGCGGCCAACAAACTCGACCTCCGAAGCAAATTCAACGCACGAAACTCAAAGGCCCGAACCGCCTTGTCCTCGCAAGGTCTGGACTCTACAATGAGCTATCGACGCCGGCAGGTGTCAGGACCGGGCGACCAGAAACCGATTGCGAACAGACCATGGCTCAAGTACGACAGATCATCCACGTCGATATGGACGCTTTTTATGCCTCCGTCGAGCAGGTCGACCACCCGGAGTTGCGAGGCAAAGCCGTGATCGTCGGGGGCGATCCGAAGAGCCGTGGGGTCGTCAGCGCCGCGTCGTACGAGGTCCGTAAGTTCGGCGTCCACAGCGCCATGCCCACCGCCCGGGCCCTGCGATTGTGCCCGCACGCGGTGCTCCTGCCCGTTCGCATGGCGCGATACGCCGAGATCTCGCACGTCATCCACGCGATCTTCGAGAGCTACACGCCTCTGGTGGAGCCGCTCTCGCTTGACGAAGCGTTCCTCGACGTGACCGACAGCACGAGCCTCTTCGGCCTCGCCGAGGAGATCGGAAGACAGATCAAGAACCGGATTCTGGAGCAGACCTCCCTGACGGCCTCCGTGGGGATCGCGCCGAACAAATTCCTCGCCAAGCTGGCCTCCGATCTGCGCAAGCCCGATGGATTCGTCGTCATCACCGAGCAAAACAGGCAGGAGATCCTCGATCCGCTGTCCGTCGGTCGAATCTGGGGCGTCGGCAAGGTGACGGAAGAGACCCTGCGATCTCACCACATCGAGACGATCGGCCAGCTCCGGCGTCAAACGACGGCACAGCTCAGATCGATCGTGGGCAGCGCCGCCGCCGATGAACTGCTGCGACTGGCCCAGGGACTGGATGACCGCCCGGTCGAGCCGGACCAGCAGTGCAAGAGGCTGTCGAGCGAACAGACCTTTACCACAGACGTTCGCGACGGCGAGATCCTTCTAAGCGTCCTCATGGAGCAGGTGGAGGAGGTGGCCCAGCGGCTCCGACGAAGAGGCCTCCAGGCGAGAACTATCACATTGAAGCTGCGGTATGGGGACTTCCGCACCGTCACCCGCAGCGAGACCCTCGTCGAGGGAACAAACGTGACGAGTACGCTATGGCAAGCCGCGGAAAGAGTCTTTCGGCAGTGGCAAAACCGATCTGCAGGACCGCTGCGATTGATCGGCTTCGCCGCTTCGGGTCTGACGGATGAGCACGCCGGACAGCAACTGCTCTTTCGGGACGACCAGCAGGAGAAGCTCAAGAAGCTCGACCACGTTGTGGACCAGATCCGCGACCGCTATGGGCGACGGGCCCTCCATCGGGGAACGACCCGCCCGCCGGACAGCAAATCATGACACGGTTTGCCATGCGGTCGCAAAGCACGTCCATCGGTCAGGCGAATGACAATCCGATTGCCTTCGCAACGCTTCGTATGTGAGCAGCGGCCTTTTCATACTCCTGTGCGTTCGGCAGGTGCTCGATCATCAGCGGCGTGCCTGGGAATCGGCTCAATTCCTTCAGGAATGTCGCGTAGTCCAAGCCTCCCTCGCCCGGACGGACCTCGTCGAGATGCGT
>CAZDTD010000555.1:0-1818 GCA_964507995.1 uncultured Pirellulales bacterium
ACGTGTTATTCCGGCTACGGTCTGGACCCGAACCGACCGGGCGACCCGAACAACTTGAAGCGTCACCTGCTGTGCATCCGCGCAACGGACGGCCAGGTGCTCTGGGACACGGCCGTGCCGGCGGCGCGCCCGGAGGATCCCTACCGCGGCATGCTGCGCGAGCACGGCTACGCCAGCCAGACCCCTGCAACCGATGGCCAGCGAGTCTACGTCTTCTTCGGCAAGACCGGCGTGCTCGCCTTCGACCTGGACGGCAAGCAACTCTGGCAGACGAGCATCGGGACCGATTCGGACCAGAAATCCTGGGGCGCTGCGGCCAGCCTGGCCCTCTACAGGAATCTGCTCTTCGTCAATGCCTGGGACGAGAGCAAAGCCTTATATGCCCTGGATACGCGAACGGGCCGCAAGGTGTGGAAGAAGGACGCATCCAAAACCGGGTTGTCGTTCTGTACGCCCGTGGTGGCCGCCCGAGGCGACGCGGGCGCGGAACTGGTGGTGGTCGTGCCGTCCCAGGTTTGGGGGCTGGACCCGGAAACGGGCCGGCAGCTCTGGTTCGCACGCACGGGCATCGACGACGACATGATCCCCACCCCCGTGATTCTCGACGGCGTCGCGTACGTCCACGGAGGCGGCCCTCGACAATACGGCTCCCTGGCCGTTCGCACGGGCGGCGACGGCGATGTCACCGACACGCACATCGTCTGGTCCGGCAAGAACGTCACCAGCCCGCCGTCGCCGGTGCTCGTCGAGGGTCTGATGTATTGGGCGGACGGCTACGGCAGGGCCTGCTGTGCGGACCCCAAGACGGGCGAACTGCGCTACAGCGAGAAACTGCCCATCACCCAGCGATTCGCCATCTACGGCTCGATGGTGGCAGCCGAGGGGAGACTCTACATCGTGACGCGAAAGGACGGCACGTTCGTCCTGGCCGCCAAGCCGGAGTATCAGATCGTCGCCCACAACCAGTTCGCCTCCGACGACAGCGATTTCAACGCGTCTGCCGCCGTAAGCGACAAGCGCCTGTTCCTCCGCTCGAATCGCTTTCTCTATTGTGTCCGCCAGGCGCGCTGAGAGACCTCAGGACATCGTCTCGCGAGCCGTCGCCGACAGTCAAGGCTACTTGCAGCGGTCCATGCGCTTCGCGAAGTCGCGCAGGAAGTCTTCACGCCACCGGCTCACGGTCCGAGCGCCGATATGCGGACCTTCTGCCATCTCCGACGACGGATCGTCCGTCCACCAGTTGGGCAAGCGTGGCGAATGTCGCGGCGCGGCGTCGGACGCCGGCCGCACGGAGGTCAGCTCACCGGCCTTTCCATCCATCGCAGGCACATTGCTGCGAATCACGTAGCGATAGGTCTTCGCATCCTTGGGCGAGAATCGAAAGCGCATCGCGCCGTCCACGCCCACGGACCCCGCCGACGACTGGTTCTCGATCACCAGCGTCGCCTGCGGGTGCTTCGGCGCATCGCCGCCGAGCGGCAAGGCCAGTTCGAAGACGCCGAACTGCTCGATCCGATCCTCCTCGCCGGTGAGCCGCTGGAACACCCTGTGCGGCCGCTCCCAGGCCCGGACGAATCGCCCACCCCAGCCTGGCTGCGACGGGTCTTCAGCCATCCCGTGCAGCAGGTAGCCGACGGAGGGCGAGTCCCCCATCTTGATCGTGCCGCCGAGCTGCGTCGCGAAGAAATCGCCCAACGCGCCGTGGCCCGCGACGTGTGCGGCGACGAACGCCTTGTTGCCCCATTCGCCAGTCTGGTTGCCGCCGACGAACCAGCCGCGATAGGTGGCGTTGGCCTCGATGATCCACAGCGTCGGATG
>CAZDTD010000556.1:0-1809 GCA_964507995.1 uncultured Pirellulales bacterium
AGACCGGGAAGGTGATCGCGCCGGTGTTGCTATGGGCCGAGACGGCGCTGGCGCCGTCGGTCGGGCGGTTCTGGAAGGCCCGTCGGCCGTCCGGCGTCGGGTGCATCAACGCGTACGAGGAGGCCGGGTCCAGGCTCCCGCGGATCATCACGCCGGCCTTCGCCCAGGTGGTCGAGCCGCCGGTGATGCTGAGGACCTTGGCGGAGATCGATCCGTTGCCGTTGAGCCGCTTGTAGACGAAGCGGAAGTTGTCGGAGGTGCCCCAGATATCCGCGGTGTTGGAGCTGATCGTGTACTGGCCGGGCGCGGTCTCGACGAACTTCGCCGGGTTGCCACGCACCCAGAGGCACAGCTCGCTGGCGCCGTTGCCCGTCCACTTCTGGACCGGGTCGAACGTCCGCTCGGCCTCGCTGAAGTAGAACTGCGTGGCGTTGTCGTACGCGAAGGGCATGGACTGCTTGCCGTCGTGGACGATGGTCTGCTCGGCGAACGGGGAGTTCTCGTAGCCGACCGTCGAGCCGCTGGCCTTCGTGGTTACGCCGTCGATCCAGGCCTGCCAGATCGTCGTTTCGGCGTCGATGTCGTCATCGTAGTCCTCGAAGCCTTCGGCCACGGCGAATTCCTGCGTCGTGAAGCTCCAGACGTTGCCTGCGTACGTTCCGCTGTCGCCGACTTCGTCGACTCTCCAGTAATACGTGGTTCCAAAGTCCATCGAGTCCGGCGTATAGCTGTAGTCGGTCACCGTCTCGGCCGTCAAAGCGTTCGGGTCGGTCCCGAAGTAGACCTGGTGCGAAGTTACCTCGCGGCCGGGCCGCCAGGCGAGCGTCGCGTCGAGGGCGACATCGGTGACGCCGTCCGCCGGCGTGGGTTCGAAGGCCTGCACCGGCGTGGAGAAGAATCGAACCTCGCTCAGGCCGACGATTCCCGAGGTGCCCCAACCGGTGTTGATGGTCAACTTGACGTGCTTGGCCAGGACTTCGCCGAGATCGACGAAGGTGTTCGCTGTGTACGTGGCCTTGCCGGTTCCCTGGGCGAACTCGGGGACGTTTTCCAACGCGGTCCAGGTCTCGCCGTCGGTGGAGTACTCGATTGTCACATCTCGAGCGCCGAAGCCCATGAACGCCTCAAGCTCGGAGTTTGCGTTCCAGACCCACAGCTCGTGGAGCTGGTATTCCTTGTCGAAGGTGTACTGGATCGACGTGGGCAGACCGCCGGAGGTGGACCACAGGTTCTTCAGATCGACGCCGTGTTGATCCAGTTCATCGAGTCCGGAGCCGTCGATTGTCCGGATCGCAGGCGAGGCCGCTTGTTCGCTGGAGGCCTGAACCGTCAGGCTGGTGATCGGATACGCATAGGGCTCCGTCGTGAAGCTCCATGTCTTGCCCCTGAAAACCGTGTTGTCGGGAGCCCCGTTGACTTCGTCCACCCTCCAGTAGTAGGTCTGGCCGTACTCCAGCGGGGTGGCCGACTCGTAGGTCGTCGCGGTCTGCCCCTGGCTGACCAGGACATTGCCCGGATTGGCCTGCGAAGCATCGTTGACATCGGCGAAGCGGGTGCCCAGGTAGACATCTCGCTTGACCGCGGTTTTGCCCGGCGTCCAGCTCAGGACCACATCGACCAGCACGTCCTCCGCCCCGTCGGCCGGCTCGGGCGTCTTGGCTTCTGTGGCGGCGCCGGGAATGACGCCTTCCGCGTTCGGGCCGCCGAACGCGGCGATCTCCGCGTCGCTCAGCAGCGAATCGGTGAAGTAGAAGCAACTGATGTAGCCGGCGTTGGTCTCGTTGTCCTCGTCGGTCAGCAGGAGCGTCT
>CAZDTD010000557.1:0-1796 GCA_964507995.1 uncultured Pirellulales bacterium
CTCTGACACCCCCGCATGTGGGATGGAGGTCAGAGAATGCTTGGGTAATCATACGAATACTCCCTTCTCGAGAATTCAATGGAGTGGGTCTTCTCGTCCGCGATCCTTTTTGCGCCTTACGGAGCAAGGTGGTTTCGCCGCCCACTGGGTTATTGTAGAGTCGGGCCTGCCCGAAGGCAAAGCCGAATCCTGTGAAGTGACAAGGAATTGGTGACAGATGAGAAGGTGGGATGCGGTCGGAGGCCGCGGGCAGCGGGGAGAAGAGCGTCTATCGCATTGGGGGCGCCAGCGGAGGGGGAGTGCAGGGAGAGCCACCGCTACAAATCGGCAGTCTTTCATTCCTGTTCATGACAGCCTCGTGTTCCAAGCGTCATCGTATGAGCACTTCGGTTGGCATGTAAACGAAGAGTCTCGGTGACAGGTACAACTCGGCGGGATTGCAGGATTGGTCACGTGTCCTTTCTTACGCCGAACTGCCTTGCGAAGGCGGTGTTTTCGGTGATTTGGTCGCGGTAGCGTGGGTACATGCCGACGATCACGGCGTCGATGGGCTTGAGACGCTCGAAGGCGAACTGGAACGCGGACTGCACCGCCTGGGGCGTATCGCACTTGCGGCCGGCCGCGAGGATCTTGAAGCCTAAGCACGGCTGCTTGACCTGCCGGACCACGTCGGTCATCGCCATGGGGTCGGAGGCGTAGAATCCGTGGCCCTTCGGCAGCGCGTCGGCGGCTGGCATCCTGGCCAGTTCCTCCTGGGATCTCGTCAGATTGTGGAAGCAGGTCATGAAGAAATCGACCTGCCAGCCTTCGTCGGCGATCCGCTTGACGCAGTCGGGATTGTGGGCGGAAACCCCGGCCAGAACGCCTGCGTCGCGGACTTGCTTGACGAACTCGCGGACCTGCTCGCTCTTGCCCTGGCGAAAGAGCGAGTCGGTGACCCCGCCGTGATGGACGATCGCGATGGGCTGCGTGTCGCGGACCACCTGCGCGATCCCGCCGCCGGAATGGAGGCAGATGAACTTCATCTTCGATCCCTGTTCCCGCAGGGTGCGGATGGCGCCGGTCATCAACGCGGAGTCGTGGAACTGATGCGTGTTGATCCCGGCGTGTTCGCACTGGGCGAGAAACTCCACGACTCGCTCCGGCGTGAAGTACTCGCGCATCTCCTGGTCCATCGAAGAGCCCAGGTAGGAGTATCCGCCGATGGGATTGGCGCCGACGACCAGGCGGGTGACCTCATGATTGCCCAATCGGATCGTCGGCAGGAGACCGGCCGATTTTGCGGTCACCCGCGAGGACTCCCCGGCTCCGAACGCCATGCCGCCGGCCAGGGCCGACCCGGCGATGCCCGCCGAAAGCTGCTGGAGAAACTCCCTGCGTGAGGTGCTGTTCGCGTCGCATCGATCCAAGTGCATATCGGTCTCCTGATAGCAATTGACGCTATTCGGTGGATCACTTCTGCGATCATACGTCCGGCAGGACGCGAACGCAAATGGAAAGCCTGCCGACTGACAAGGAGGCCGTCGCTCGTGAACTGGAAGATCGAAGAATCACGGCTCAGGCACAGACGCCTGGAAGCCATCAGTTTTCAGGTGTGGTTGGTTGGAGGGGCCGGCGATCAATTTTTCCATTTCTCGCCACGAAGTGGTATGATTCACCCAGTCAGGTCATCCCGGCAGTCGCGGTGGCAAGGTCGTTGAAATGCTCAAGGCAGAAGATTTGATCCATGAGGCCGTGTCCCTGCCTGTAGAATTGCGGGCGCGATTGGTGGACGAATTACTCAAGAGCCTGAATCC
>CAZDTD010000558.1:0-1779 GCA_964507995.1 uncultured Pirellulales bacterium
GATTGCTTCGTCGCGGCACTCCTCGCAATGACATTCATCGTTTTGAGATAGTCTCTAAAGGCGACTGGCATTTCAGGATGGGCGGGAGGTGCGCTGCGCACCACGTTTCAGGAAAGGAGGCGTGGTTATGGACCCTACCCACATCACTCCAAGGCGTCTGATGTTCCGTCTGCTTGGCTTGTTTGTTGTGCTGTTCGCAGTCGTGGGACTCACGCGGGCAGGCGGCGATCCCCTGGTGAACACACCGCCGCCGAAACCGGTCCGAATCCCGGCGGAATTCGAGCCCATGCAGGCCGTGATTGCCTCCCCGGACATCAGATCGGATGCCCTGTACAGATATATCGCGGAAGACGTCAAGTTGATCGCGCTCTATGAATCGGAGGGAGCGGATCGCGGCCTATTTCAGCAGGCAAATCAGTTGTTACGGCATACCCTACCATGTGGTGCGTGTGGATTCGCCGAACAAGGAGCCGTACATCAACTCGCTGATCGTCAATCGCAGGGTCTTTGTCCCTATCATGGATCGTGAAGCCGATGCCAAGGCCCTCGCCACCTACGGCGAGGCCATGCCGGGTTATGAGGTGATTGGGGTGCGCGATGCTCCCGCGGGAGCCACGAGTCGGTGGGCGTCGTTCACCGCTCTGCACTGTATGACCATGGGCATTGCGGATGAGCAGATGCTGTACATTGAGCATATGCCGCTGTTGGATCGTCCGCCTGCTTCGCAGGGGTTCCCAATCCGTGCCAAGATCGTCGCCCACAGCGAGACCGAGTTCGTGGAGGGAACCCCGGTCGTCTTGTGGAGGACAGTGACCGACGCCCATGAGGCGCAACTGCCTGAGTCGTGGAACTCCCTGCCCATGAGTCGCCAATCCGAATTGGAGGAGCACCAGTATCTGGCTTATATCCCCGCCCAGCCCGTGGGCACGGTCATCCAGTACTATCTGCGGGCCAAGGACGCCTCCGGCCGCGATGAGACGCATCCCTATATCGGCAAGCCGCAGGCCCACATCTTCACGGTCACCGCGCTGGGGGCAAATGTCAGCGCGGTCTCCGCCCAACGAGGCGGCACGATCGAGATCTACGTGAACGCCGGGGTCGATAACGCCCGGCAGAACTACCATCTGGCATATTCCCTCTCCGCCGGCTCAGAACCTGCTGAGAGCCCACATGCCGCGTTGCCGGATACGACGGTCTTCACCGGATTCGACGGCCAACTGGACAACGTCGGGATCGGTGTTGCCCGGATGATCATCGCAGGACCGTTGGCCTTCGATTGGGTCGGCACAACGATTCGACTCTCTCTGGAGCTCCCGGATCAGCAAAACGCCGTGGTGAACACGGTATGCGTTCAGATTCTGGAGTAGCATCAGGCCATACGCGAGTCGATGAGAGCAGCGACGATCGTGACGCCGTTGAACATGGCGTGCATAAAGATGGGCCGCAGCAGCGAGCCGCTTTTCTCGTAGCTGTAGCCCAGACCCAGGGCCAGGATGAACAAAGCCGGCCAGTGCTCTTGGTTCGTGTGGATCGTCGCGAACAGGGCCGACGTAATCGCGATGGCGACCCACGGCCGGCCGAGGTAAGACCGGATCATCGACTGGAATAGACCGCGAAACATCAGCTCCTCGACCAGCGGGGCAACCAGCACAGCCAAGGCAACCATGAGAACCTGCAACGCCACCGAGGGAGATTCGGTGATCACCTCCAGGGCCTCATGCTGGGGCACCTCGAAGGACTGGTCGAAATGCTTCATCACGAGGATGGTCAGGCTCATCA
>CAZDTD010000559.1:0-1775 GCA_964507995.1 uncultured Pirellulales bacterium
ACCTCCTCGATCCGCCACTTGGATTGGAGAAATCCTGTCCCCGGCGGGAAGTCCGACCGCTGGCTCGTCGTCGGGAAGAAGTGCCCCTGCTCGTCGACTAAGCTCGGCGACTGCGTCAGCGGACCCCACTTGTAGTTTTCCCATTCGCTGGTCAGCGTCAGGTGCACGCCCACGTCGAAGCCGGGATTCTCGCAAAGCATCCTGGCCGCCTCGTTGAACCAGGGACACACTGTCATTACCTCGACGCTCCTGGCGATCCCCTCGCGGTAGCTCTGGATGCAGGCGAGATTGGCGGTATGGCACGACCCGATGTCGTCCGCGCGCACGACCAGATGGATCGCCCTGTCGTCTTGTGCGGCCATCGCACCCGTCGCAATGAGGAAAACCACCGACATACTCAGGAACCAATTCAGTCTTCGCCGCGTCATCATAGCCGCACCCCTGAAACAGATGAATTTCAGTCTGAATCATCACACATCCAATCCAAGTTATCATTATACGGCAGACAACCATCCCCGCAAGCAATTCACAAACTGCAAGTTCCTCGGTTCCTCGGAGATCATGGAGATTCAGAGGATCTCCTATGCGCAACTTGAGCGGAGTATCCTGATTTGTCCGAAACGCAGTGGCGAAACTCATGGCGGGCAAAACGCCTCGATGTCCTCGTTGCCTTCGTCTTTCACGCCGCCCAGCGAGATAATCTGGGACGTTTCCCCCAAAAAAGCGAACACGATCTCCTGCGTCACCGATTCTCCTTGACATTCAGGTGTCACAATGGCATAATATGGAATTCGAATAGCTCGTGCCAAATGGGGCAGGGTCGAATCCCCCGAGCGACACTTCGACATGGTTCGCCGCAGCGGCGTTCGTGTATCCGGAAGTCGCCCGCTCGGAGTGCGTACAACGCGTTCTACAAGCTTTGTGTGCTTGATAGATAAACAGAGAATCTTGATGTATGAGGAGGCTTGTGATGAAGAATTCGTTGATAGTGGTTTTGTTCTTGGGGGCCGTCGTGGCTGCCCCTGCAGGAGCCAGTGACAGCATCAACCTGACGACCACGATACGGGATTTCAACGCATCCCACCCGGATTTCGAGGGTCTGATGCAGGCGGACACAGGCATCGTCCAATCGACGCTCGGCGCGGACGGCAAGCCGGTATACGCCGGCCTGACCGGGAATCCGACCACCAGCGGTGCTGCCAATTTCAACCAGTGGTACAACGACGTTTCCGGCGTCAACATGAGCGGGACGTATAACCTGACATTGGATGACATCGGCGGCGGAATCTACCAGTTCAGCGATTCGACCTTCTTCCCGATCGACAATCAGCTCTTCGGCAACGAGGGCAGGAGCCACAATTACCACTTCACGCTGGAGCTCCATTCCGAATTCACCTACCAGACCGGCCAGATGTTCCGCTTCACAGGGGATGACGATGTGTTCGTCTTCATCGATGACCAGTTGGTCATCGACCTCGGCGGCGTCCACTCCGCACAGACGGACTGGGTGGATCTGGACACCCTCGGCCTGACCGCTGGCGAGAACTACTCGTTCGACCTGTTCTTCGCCGAACGCCATACGACCGAGTCGAGTTTCCTAATGCAGACCTCCATCGCTCTCGAGCAGCCCACCGTGCCGGCGCCCGGCGCCATTCTGCTCGGCACGCTCGGGACCGGACTGGTCGGCTGGATGCGGCGACGCAGAGCCCTCTAATTCCCTCGGCAACCATCGTTCCACCAGGGCTGCACGACCGCCGTGCAGCCCTTTCTTTTTG
>CAZDTD010000560.1:0-1763 GCA_964507995.1 uncultured Pirellulales bacterium
CCGACCAGTTTCATATCGACCTCATACCCCGCGAAATCCTGTCGGCGTTTCTCCTTCTCGTTCTCCTGGCCCATGCTGACCCAGGTGTCCGTGTAGATCACATCCGCGTCGGCGACTGCCGCGAACGGGTCTCGCACCTGCGAGGTGCAGTCCGCCGTGAACGAGTTGGCCTGGCGGATCGCCGCGTCGTCGAGCTCGTAGCCGGCCGGCGAGGCGACGACCACCTTCATGTTCAGCTTGCCGGCGGCGAACGCCAGCGACCGGGCGACGTTGTTCCCGTCGCCGATGAAGGCGATCTTGATTCCCTCGATCCGCCCGAAATGCTCGCGGATCGTCAGGCAGTCCGCCATCGCCTGGCACGGGTGCGACCAGTCCGTCAGCGCGTTGATGACCGGGATGTCCGCATACCGGGCCAGATCGATCACCGTCTGGTGCTCGAACGTGCGGGCCATGATCCCCTGGACGTAGCGACTCAGAACGCGGGCGATATCCTTGACCGGCTCGCGTTTGCCGATGCCGCCGATGTCCTCCGGCTTGACGTAGATCGGATGGCCGCCCAGGTCCGTCATGGCGACCTGGAAGCTGATCCTCGTCCGCAGACTGGGCTTCTCGAAGAGCATGGCGAGCGTCTTGCCGGCCAGGCACAGGTCCCGCTTGCCCGACTTGTAGAACGCCTTGAGGGACCCGCTGGCATCGAGCAGTTCATGGAGCTCCTGGGTGGAGCAGTCGGCGATGGCAATGAAATCGTTCATATCCGCCCTCAGCTAAATAAGTAGTGTAGCACATACAGGGTGGCCCGGCCAAACGGGTTTGACCGGGATCGCCGCGATGCGCCCGTTCGCACAGGGTCGTTCGTCTCAGCCCTCGGCCAAGACGCTGTCGAAGATGTCCACGGCCTCGTCGATCTGCTCCTTCGTGACGACCATCGCCGGCATGAAGCGGATCACGGTGTCGTGCGTGCAGTTGATTCGCAGGCCCCGCTCCAGGCACTTGGCGACGTACGAGGCGCCCGGCCGGGTGAGCTGGATGCCGATCATCAGGCCGATGCCGCGGACGTGGTCGATGGCGGAGTGCTTGTCCTTCAACGCGCGCAGCCGGTCCTGGGCGTACTGGCCCATCTCGACGGCATGTTGCAGCAGGCCTTCTTCCTCGATGGCCTGGATGGTCGCGATGGCCGCGGCGCAGGCCAGACAGTTGCCGCCGAAGGTGGAGGCGTGCTTGCCCGGCACTAAGCAGGCGGCAATCTCCTCGCGGGCCATCATCGCGCCAATGGCGACTCCGCCGCCGAGGGCCTTGGCCATCGTAATGACGTCCGGCTCGATGTCCGAGTGCTGATAGGCGAACCACTTGCCGGTCCGGCCCATGCCGGTCTGAACCTCGTCGAGGATCATCACGGCCCCCTTCTCGTCGCACAATCGGCGGATCGTCCGGAGGAACTCGGGGCTCGCCACGTTGATGCCGCCTTCGCCCTGGATGGGCTCGACCAGCACCGCGGCAACCTCATCGGTGAACGCGGCTTCCATCGCCTTCACGTCGTTGAACGGGACATAGACGAAGCCGGGCAGCAGCGGCAGGAACCCCTCGTGATACTTCGGCTGCGCGGTGGCCGTCACCGTCGCAAAGGTCCGGCCGTGGAAGCTGCCCTCGCACGTGATGAACTTGTATTTCTTCTGTTTCGACGTGTAGAGCCGCGCCAGCTTGAGGGCCCCTTCGTTGGCCTCGGCGCCGCTGTTGCAGAAGAAGCATTTGCCGCCGAAACCCCG
>CAZDTD010000561.1:0-1754 GCA_964507995.1 uncultured Pirellulales bacterium
AGGGTCGGATAAATGCGCGGAAGTATGCAGAAAAGCAGCGGAGAGTGCCGATATAGACTCCAGTTGGCGCTCGACGGAGGCGGTGCCGACACTTACAATACGGGAATTATAGGACGAGGCCCGCCGGCGTGATACGACGCATGTGGGGGCCCGCATGGTTTTGGAGTCGATGCGGTGAAGAAGAAGCAGGGATCGCGTGGCAGGAAGGCAAGGGAAGTCATCTTCGGTCCTGGCGCCCGGGTCGCGGCGCTGTGCCTGGGGGTGGGGATATCTTTGGCGTTGCTGGTCAGTTGCCTGACGTTCGATATCGCCGATGCGCCCAGCCCGTACGTGGTGCCGCAGAACGAGCCGCCGGTGAACTGGTGCGGCCCGACGGGGGCCTTCCTCGCGTACCACCTCCTCTATTATATAGGCCCGGGCATCTTCGTCGTCCTGCTCTCGACCCTGTGCTACTGCATCGCCAAGCTGGCCCGGCGGCCGGTGGGTCAGCCGATCTTTCGAGTCATCGGCATGGTCTTGCTGACCGCGGTGGCCTCCGCGACGTTCTACAGCTTCTGGCCGCACAAGGTGTACACGTTCCCGATGGGCTCGGGCGGCGTGCTCGGCGTCTGGACCATGCTCTTTCTCAAGGGCAGCCTGGCGCCGGGCTGGGTGTTCTTCGTCATCCTGATGACCTGGGTGCTCGGGCTGCCGCTGCTGGCGGACAGCCTGATCGTCGGGTTGTTCGCGGCCTGCGGCGCGGTGGTCCGTCGGATCGGGAGCATCGTCGTGCCGGCCTGGGCGGCCGCCAAGGAGCACTCGGAGGCCCTCACGGAGATCTGGGAACGGCTCAGCGCATCGCAGAAGACGCCTATCCCGGCACCGCGCAGGGAACCGGCAGCGGACGAGCCGGAGGAGGTCGACGAGCAGCCGGAGGTGGAAGTGACACAAGAGGAACCTGCGGAGCCGCAGGCCGTCGAGACGTCGGAAGTGGCGCAGGCAGCCTCTGCGAAACCGGTGGGCGTGGAGATCAAACCCAGGCCGCAACCGGTCAGGCAAGAGAAGCCCGCCTTTACGCAGCCCTCCTATGACGACTATACGCTGCCGCCGCTGAATCTGCTGGCGGAGGCGGAGCATGGCTACGAGGCCATCCAGGAGAAGGTCGTCAAATCGAAGTCGAAGGACCTCGAGAAACTGTTAAGCGAGTTCAACGTCAACGCGAAGGTCGTTGCGGCCGAAACCGGACCGGTCGTGACCATGTTCGAGCTCGAACTCGCGGCGGGCGTCAAGGTCAGTCACATTTCGAGCTTGTCGAACGACATCGCCCGCGCCTTGAGCGCCGGCGCGGTCCGCGTGGTGGCCCCGATCCCCGGCAAGCACACCATCGGCATCGAGGTCCCCAACAGCGAAAAAGAAAAGGTCCGGATGAGCAACATGGTGCAACTGGCGGGCGACAGGCCGTCGAAGATGCAGATTCCGTTGTTCCTCGGCAAGGACTCGTCGGGCGAGGCCCTCGTCTCGGACCTGACGAAGATGCCGCACCTGCTCATCGCGGGCACCACCGGCTCGGGAAAGTCCGTCTGCATCAATACGATCATCGTCGGCATCCTGATGACCAAGCGACCCGATGAGGTGAAGATGATCCTCGTCGACCCGAAGATGGTGGAGATGACCAGTTACAGTACCGTGCCCCATTTGATGTGCCCGATCGTCACCGAGACGCAGATGGCGGTCCAGATCCTCGAATGGGCGACGGTGAAGATGGACGAGCGATA
>CAZDTD010000562.1:0-1748 GCA_964507995.1 uncultured Pirellulales bacterium
ATGTAGGCCGCGAGGATCAAGGCCAGGACCACACAGGTGAAGACCACGTCGCCTTTCGTCCAGCTCGCACGCGACTGACGACGATCCTCCGCCGTCTGCGTCGCGAACGTCAGGCCCTTGATCTTCTCGTAGTCCGGCGCCGCCGTCACGTAGCTGACTGCGATCATCACGATCGCGCACGTCAGGAAGATCAGCACGCTGTAGTACTGGAAGTAGATGTTGTTCACGATCCACAGGAACGAACCTTCCGTGTAGGCGAAGTCGGGGAAGAGGCTCTTGAGCTTCATCGGCGTGTCCACCGCCAGGCGGAACAGGCCCATCAGGAAGCCGACGATCAACGCCGCCAGGCAGCCTTTGCCGTTCAATCGTTTCAGGAAGACGCCGAGGAAAAAGACCACGAAGATCGGCGGCGCCAGGTACGCCTGGACGCCCTGCAGGTAATCGTAGAGACCTTTGCCCCCTTTGATGACCGGAATCCACAACAGGCCAATGACCACCATGACCGTCGTCGCAATCCGCCCGATCCAGACGAGCTGGGCCTGCGTCGCGCCGGGACGCAGCTTGTCGTAGAAGTCCATCGTAAAGAGCGTCGCGGAGGCGTTGAACACGCCCGCCAGCGAACTCATCAGGGCCGCCAGCAGGCCTGCGACCACGATGCCTCGAATGCCTGCGGGTAGGACCGTCGCGACCAGCATGGGGAAGGCCTTCTGGCATTCGTCGCGGGCGAGCGTGCCATCGGCGGCAAAGAGGGTCTGCTGGAGCGTTGCGTTCTGGCCGCTCTTGGCCAGCGCGAAGGCGATCATGCCGGGGATGATGAAGATGAACACCGGCAGCAGCTTGAAGAACGCGGCGCAGATCGATCCGCGACGCGCCTCGCGCTCGTTCGGGGCGCCGAGCACCCGCTGGACGATGTACTGGTCGGTACACCAGTACCACAGACCCACGATCGGGGCGCAAAAGAGCATGCCCAGCCAGGGGTAGTTGTCGTTGAAATACCAGGCCATCCGGCCGGTCTCGCGGACCGGCGCCCACGTGCTCTCGACGCCCGCCGGGACCATCGGCTTCCAGAGGTTGAACATCTCCGAGCCGACGATCGCGCGGAGTTCGGACCAGCCGCCCAGGGCCTTGAGCCCGAAGATCGTCACGAGGACCGAGCCGACGATCAGGATGATCGTCTGGAGGGCCTCCGTGTAGGCGACGGCGCGGAGGCCGCCGAGGACCGTGTACAGGCCGGTGAAGACGATCACGAGGATCGAGCCGACCCAGAAGCTGTCCAGGTGGAGGGGACCGAGGTCCAGGTGCAGCTCGGGCAACAGGGCGCCGAAGACCACGCCGCCCGCGAAGATGCCGACTGCGATCTTGGTCAGGATGTACGCGACCAGCGAGATCAGCGACAGCACCCAGCGGCTCGATTCGCTGAACCGCTTCTCCAGGAACTCCGGCATCGTGAACACGCGGGACCGCATGTAGAACGGCACGAATACCCACGCGAGAATCAGCAGGCACCACGCGTGCAGTTCGTAGTGCGCCATCGCGACGCCGTCCGTGCATCCCGACCCCGCCAGTCCGACCAGGTGTTCCGAGCCCACGTTACTCGCAAAAACACTGGCACCGACGATGAACCAGCCCAAGTTGCGGCCGGCGAGGAAGTAGTCGTCGGCTGTGTTCTTGCTCTTGAGGATGACCCACCAGGCCAGGCCCAGCAGGATTCCGAAGTAGGCGGCAATCGCGATCCAGTCCGCCGTGCC
>CAZDTD010000563.1:0-1747 GCA_964507995.1 uncultured Pirellulales bacterium
CCAGGCCCAGCAGGATTCCGAAGTAGGCGGCAATCGCGATCCAGTCCGCCGTGCCAAAGACCTGCCCCATCACCAGTTGCATCGTGTGCATATTCAACCTCTCTGCTGAATATCCATATGGGCTATGGCATCACGTCCACCGAACGGCTCCACCTTCACAGACTTACGTCATTTCGCGGAGAACCGGTAGACTGTGGTCGTCTCGTACTTCTCGCCCGGGCGCAGGATCGTGGACGGGAAGTTCGGCTGATTCGGCGAATCCGGATAATGCTGCGTCTCCAGGCAGAATCCCCACCGATGCTGATACACCTTCCCTCCCTTGCCGGTGATCGTCCCGTCGAGGAAGTTGCCGGCGTAGAACTGCACTCCCGGCTCGGTCGTCCAGACCTCCATCACCCGCCCGGTCGTCGGCTCGGTCACCTTGGCTGCCAGGCTCAGGCCCCGTCCGCTGCGATTGAGCACCCAGTTGTGGTCGTAGCCGCCGCCGGCCTTGAGCTGCTCGAAGTCCGCTTCGATCCGTTCGCCGATCGGCGTGGCCTTCGTGAAATCCATCGGCGTGCCCGCCACCGGCTGCAACTCGCCCGTCGGGATGAGCCCCTTGTCCACCGGCGTGAACCGGTCGGCTTTGAGCATGAGCTTGTGACCCAGGATATCCCGCTCGGCGCCCGTCAGATTGAAGTACGCATGGTTCGTCAGGTTCACCGGCGTCGCCTTGTCCGTCGTCGCGACGTACTCGATCCGCAGTTCGTTCTTGTTCGTCAGCAGATACGTCACGGTCATCCGCAGGTTTCCCGGATACTCCTCCTCGCCGTCCTTGCTCAGATAGCTCAGTTCCACGCCGACCGCGTCCGCCTTCCACACCGGCTTGTGTCCCCACGCCACCTTGTCAAAGCCCTTGACGCCGCCGTGAAGATGGTTCGCCCCGTCGTTCGTCGCCAGCGTGTACGTCTGGCCGTCGAGCGTGAACTTGCCCTTTGCGATTCGGTTGCCGTACCGACCCACGACGGCCCCGAAGTACGGGACGCCCTTCAGATAGCCGTCCAGATTGTCGCAGCCCAGCACGACGTCGGCCATCTGGCCCTTGGCGTCGGGCATCTCCAGCGATACGACCGTCGCGCCGTAGTTCATGATCTTCGCCGTAGCGCCCCTGGCGTTGCTGAGGGTATACAGCTTGATTTCCTGTCCATCCGGCGTCTTCCCGAACGCCGTTACGTCGATATCCATCGCCTGTTTCGCGGCCTTTGCCCCGCCTTTCAGGCACGGGCACTTGCACGAGCACAGCGTCACCACTGCCCCAGCCAGAACAACCGCACACGCCGCCAACCGCCATGTCCTCGTTGACATCTTCCAACCGCCTTTCTGATAGAGGTTTCAAGTTTGAAGTCCCAAGCGTCAAGTCGACAGACCCGGGCGCCGGCCCCTCGGGCCTGGCACTGCAAATCCCGCTCTTGCACCGGAAACTTCACACTTCTGCGCCCCGTCCTGGGGCAACAGCATCTGTCACCATCGGCCCCAGATACTAAACCCCGACCCGCGATTAGTAAATCCCAAATCGCAAAATGGTCAATCCGCAGACTACAACAGAAACAGAGAGTGTGTAATCAGTAGTCCTCGAAACGCCGCATCCACGACGGCCAATCCTCCGGCTGAACGCCGCCGGCCCGGGTCCAGGCGTTTTGCGCATCGAACCAAGACGACCATTGCAGCGTCCAGAGTTCCTTGAGCCCGACCTTTCGAGCCGACCAGT
>CAZDTD010000564.1:0-1739 GCA_964507995.1 uncultured Pirellulales bacterium
TTGACCGCCATCGACTGGATCGTCATCGCATTGTACTTCGTCGTCAGCCTCGCTATCGGCGTCGCCTACTCCAAACGCGCCGGCAAGAGCACGAACGATTTCTTCCTGAGCGGGCGGGCGCTGCCCTGGTGGCTGGCGGGAACCAGCATGGTCGCGACGACCTTCGCAGCCGACACGCCCCTGGCCGTCACGGAGCTGGTCGCCCAGAATGGCATCGCGGGCAACTGGCTCTGGTGGAACATGGTCTTCGGTGGTGTGCTGGCCACGTTCTTCTTCGCCAGGCTCTGGCGCCGCGCGGGCATCCTCACCGACTGCGAGTTCGTCTCGATCCGTTACGGCGGGGCCGCAGGTTCCTTCCTCCGGGGCTTTCGCGCCGTCTATATCGGCATCTTCATGAACATCATCGTCATCGGCTGGGTGAACCTGGCGATGGTCAAGATCCTGGCTGTGATCTTCCCGAATCTGCTGTTCTTCGGTCGCGAGTCGATCACGGTGCTCGGATTTCACTTCTCCTCGCATCTGCTGTTGGTCGGCGCCCTCATGTTGCTGGTGGCCGGCTACTCCGCGCTGTCCGGCCTGTGGGGCGTCTCAGTCACCGACGCCTTCCAGTTCATCCTGGCGATGGGCGGCTGCATCATCCTGGCCGTACTGGCCTTGCGCAGTCCGGAAATCGGCGGGATCGCCGGTCTCAAGGCGAAACTGCCGGAATGGGTCTTTCAGTTCACGCCCCAGATTCACAGGGCCGAGCCAGTCGCTCCATCATCCGGCGGCCTGCTCCAGATGACCGTCCTGGCCTTCGTGACCTACCTCGGCGTTCAGTGGTGGGCCAGTTGGTACCCCGGCAGCGAGCCGGGCGGCGGCGGGTACGTCGCCCAGCGGATGATGTCCGCCAAGAACGAAAAGCACGCGCTCCTGGCCTCGTTGTGGTTCAACGTAGCGCATTACGCGATCCGGCCGTGGCCGTGGGTAATCGTGGCCCTGTGCTCGCTCGTCATGTTCCCCGACCTCGCTCCAGACCAGAAGGGACAGGGATTCGTCATGATGATCGGGCAGGTGCTGCCGGCGGGCTTGATCGGATTGCTTCTGGCGGCCTTCCTCGCAGCGTACATGTCCACCATCGCCACGCAGCTCAACTGGGGTTGCTCGTACATCGTGAACGATCTGTATCGACCGTTCTTGAAGCCCGGGGCCGATGAGAAGAGCTATGTCCGCATCTCGCGGATCACGACTCTGGCCCTGATGGTCCTGTCCCTGGTCGTGACGGCCAAGCTCGCGACGATCAAGCAGGCATGGGAATTGGTCCTCCAATGCTCGGCTGGAATCGGACTGGTTCTGATCCTCCGCTGGTTCTGGTGGCGGATCAACGCCTGGTCGGAGATTTCGGCCCTGACCGCGCCGTTTGTCTTCTATCCCATCGCAAAGTATGTGCTCAAAGTCGATTTTCCGGAGTCCCTGCTGGTCATCGTGGCCGGTTCCACGGTCGTCTGGCTGGCGGTGACATTCCTGACGCGGCCGACGCCGGAGGATGTGCTGCTGGCCTTCTACAGGCGGGTCCACCCCGGCGGTTTACTGTGGAAACCGATCGCCGACAAGCTGCCCGATGTCAAAAGCGACACCGGCTACTGGGGTCTGCTCGCCGACTGGATGGCGGGCGTGGCCTGCGTGATGCTCTGCCTGTTCGGCGCAGGCAAGCTGATCTTCGGAGAAACGACGATGGGCCTGCTGCTGCTCGGCGTGGC
>CAZDTD010000565.1:0-1739 GCA_964507995.1 uncultured Pirellulales bacterium
CCCCGCACTGGCTGCAGAACTTGGATTCGGGCACATTGGCGTGATTGCACTTGTGACAGAGGACCTGCACGCCACCTGCGCTCGCCGGAGAGCCGGCCCGCAGGCCTTCCCCGATGGCGGAGGCAACGGTCTGGATCCCCTCCTTCGTGCCATGAGCCATGTAGTTGAACGTGTCCTTTCCGACAGGAGCCATCTGGCCGGCTGAGTACCTCATGATCGAGCCCATGAACCCATAGGAGCTCAGGACCAGGCCCACGAACCCGATGGGCATCCCGACGAAGGCACACCAGAAGTAGCGGGGTTCTGCCCCTCCGCCGAAAGCTGCTAAGAAACTGACCATCCCGATCACGACAAGGACCCCGCCGAAAACCAACAGGGAGACCCCGAGCCGCTGCAGAATCCGACGCGTCTGTTCATGCTTCGAATCGATCATGATCGTTCGCACCTCTTTCTCACCTCGCGGGTCTTCGCAGGACGCCCCCGCCCACACCGGGAAAGCAGGGACGCCACGCGCCGCCCTTGTCTGTAAAGATGCGCATCCACGCGAAAAAATCAACCGAAATCAACTGGATCTCGCCACGAAAGGCACACGCTTTATCGGCCTTCGACTACATAGTGACATGCTTCGTAGATCTGCTCTTGACAGCGGATATTGTTTCTGGTATAGTGCTGTCTTGTACAAAACTTCCGGTGTACAGAGGGGGGATTCTCCGCTGTGGGGTTTTGCCGAAGGGTTTCCAGAGAACGTTCCGCGCTGATTGTGCGTCCAGGCAGACACGAGTCCGCCGGACCTGAACGAGTTGATGGATTGTGTACGAGGAGAAGGTTGATGAAGAAACTGTTGGCATTGTGTTTTGTGGCGATGATGGTGGGCACCGCTTCGGCGGCTCCGGTCCTTGACATGGGCTGGTCCTCCGATACGATTAAATGGAGTTTTGTCGATTCCGAGGAGTCTCCTTGTGCCTACGATCTGGCGACTCCCGCCTATTTCAGAATTACGGATGCCTTTGTTGTGGGCGATACCTTCTACGTCTATGACTTTGGGACGCTCATCCTGACGACGACTGCCTCCTATGCCGGGGCCTCGACCGGATTCCTCAACTCCGGCGAAAGTGCGTGGCAGAATCCTGTCTACTCCGGCGGCGAAGTCCTGTTGGCGGTTGGCGCCCACAATCTGACGATCCAGGGCGATGGAGCCGGCGGCGTCCCGGCGGGGTTCTATACGCAACTGACGAGTGCTGTTCCCGCCGTACCGGCGCCCGGCGCGATCCTGATGGGCTCGCTCGGCGCCGGTCTGGTGAACTGGCTTCGTCGTCGTAAGTCGCTCTGATCCGTTCGCCGACGAAAGAAATATCTCCAGGGGCTGTAGGATTCCAATCCACAGCCCCTTTCTTCTGCGCAGGAATCGGGCGGACCAGTCCGGAATCCGCCGCAACGCAGCGGGAGTGTACTGCTTTCAGGCCACCAGCGATCAGGACACCGGAGATGCCCTTCCGGATGTTGGGTGCCATGCTTATGCTTGCATAAGTATGCCCCTCAGGGAACAGAAAGCCATGTCCATGCAAGCGTGGACATGGCACCCAGACGCAGGACAACCTGCGAGCGAGCGTTTCGCTCGCGACGTCGTCTCGTTCGAGGGACTTACGGGAGTCCAAGGATAAAGCCGAGGGGCCGTGAGCGCAGGTCAACCACTCACAGCCCCATGGGCTTATTGATGAGGAAGGGATGTGCACGGCACA
>CAZDTD010000566.1:0-1717 GCA_964507995.1 uncultured Pirellulales bacterium
CAGGGCGAGTTGCCTGTTCTGTTCGGTCCGGGAAGAGACCGCGTCGGCAATGACAGTAACATCCAGGTCTTCTTCCATCAGGTCCATGGCCGTCTGGTAGACGCAGACGTGGGTCTCGATGCCGCACAGGAGAACCTGCTCCCTGTCGAGGCTGTTGAAGAGGTCCATGAACCGCTCTTCGCCGCAACAACTGAAGCTGGCCTTGTCGATGGGCTCTTCGCCCGCCAGCAGTTCCGCGATCTCGGGCACGGTCGGTCCGAGCGACTCGGGGACCTGCTCGCACCACAGGATGGGGATTTCAAGGATCCTGGCCGCCTGGATCAGTATGCGAATGTTCTTGAAGAGGGATTCCTTGTCCGCCATGAGCTGGGCGAGCTTGCCCTGCACATCGATGACGACCAGACAGCAATTCGCGATTTCGAGCATTCCTTTGCATCTCCTGAGCAGTGACGTTCTGCAAAATGCAGGATCAGGCCTGCTTTGGGAAGGAAGAATCTCTTTCCTCGATTCTTCCTTCCCAAACCGTAACACTGGGACAGAGAACAGTATAGCCCACATCGATTCTTCAAGGAAATCGAGGAACAAGATTTCCTTGAAGAATATAGGCCTGATTCTGCATTTTACAGAACTCAGATTCGGGGGAAAAAAGAGGAAGCGCATCCGTGCGCTACATCCAGTCACTTAGTGGTACGAAGGAGGACGATTGTCAAACTGGCCTGCGTCGTTCCCTGTGCAGGAGTGTGTGTGGCTTCGATTGGTTTTCCGGGTCCTGTCAGCTTGGGCATCGGGATGATATCCATCGCCAGAAGGCCGCCGGAGTTCTCATGGATCGACGAAACGTCGCCGTTCAAGCCATTGTGCATTAGACGGTTCATGATTGCATATGTGGCGGCTGTCTCATAGCTGTCGCCGGCGACTACTGCTGCGACTTGGTCCGGCGTAACCGATTCGATTGTCACCGAACCTGCTGTGTCTTCGGTCGCGTCCACCTCCAGCAAGGCCGACTCGAAATCCTGCCAGACGCCGCTAAGCGACGCGACCAGACGGGTAATGCCCTCACGCGAGCCGGTGACCTGGTAGACCCGCTGGTCGTTCGCCAATCCAGCCTCGGCGACATTCTCCAAACCACACGTCAGGATCTCACGTCTGAGGAATGCGTCCGTCGAGGCGAACACCGCTGTCTGGAGTTCCAGCCGACCAGAGAATCGTGCATCCGCAACCAGGATAGCCGGTGCCGGCCCCCCCATGTTTTCCGGCACAGACTCTGGCGGATTCGTCGGCGTTGCGACGGGCGACAGTCCGTCGTCCGGAACCGGCGAGACGATCTGATAGACGACCGCTCCCAGGACCGCCACCAAGGCGATCATCGCCGCCGCGGCCACGAACTTACGGAACACCAACTGCATGACTCCCGCCGCACGTCTGCGCGACGCGGGGTGCTCCTGCAGAAGCGTTTTTCGTTCGAGCGACTGCTTGATCTGCTCCAGCATATCGCTTGGGGCCTCGGCCGGCGGCAACGCACAGAACAAAGCCCGGCAATTCTGAAGCTGGCACAATCGTCTGGCTACCGCCGGATCGTGCGCCGCCATACGCTGCACCTCCGTCCGCTGACGGGGGGACAGCTCCCCATCCATGAAACTGCTGAGCAGTTCATCGAGATTTGGGTTTGGTTTCATTTCAGCATGGTCTCCAGTATCTCCCGCAGATTGCCCCGGGC
>CAZDTD010000567.1:0-1707 GCA_964507995.1 uncultured Pirellulales bacterium
GCGCCACGATTTGCTCGTTGTCGCTTTGCAGGAACCGCGTCGGCTTCGTCGCTTCAAGTAATTTGGGATCGCTGCCCCGGTAGGGGAATCTGCCACCCGCCGGAGCCTCCACCGGCCTGACCTCCAGGCGCACTCTACCGTCCGGAAGACGCAAGGCCTTCTGGTTATCGGTCGATGGAATCTCAAGATCGGCAGCTTTGCCCGGGTTCAGCGTGTAGGTGATCGCTGCGGTCGAATGGACGTCCTTGATCGGCTCGGGACTCTTCACAAACATCTTGTCGATCAAGTCGAGGACGTCGTTGGCGCCCAGGGCGAATTCCTTCGGGCAATCGATCATCTCGACCAGCATGCCCGCGATCGGAACGACGCTCTTGAGGACGCGCATATCGTCATCCACATAGCTCGTGCTGACTACGTTTCCGGCGCCAGGCATGTCCAGGGTCGTGGTAGTCTCCGTGAGCTTGACCACGCGGCCCAGCAGGTTCACTTCCTTCTTGTCCTTGACGACAACCTTTGTGGTCACGGCCTGCATGACCCCGGGACTGAAGAGGCTCGTCGCATACTCCACTCCCGGCTTGAGACCCTTTTCGAGCGTCAACAGCCGAAGCCCCTCGGCCATCACGGCGCCGCCGGGCCACTGGATCGTGCTCTTTTGCTCGCTGCCCATCGACGACGACGTCACATCGACGACGCCGTTTTTGTTCACGACCCCCGCGACTTTCATCGTCATGGCGCCCAGGCGCTGCACGGACTCGAACCGCAGCGGCCGGCCGGCCATCGTCTCGACGCTCGTCTCCGTCATCTCGACAGTCACCGGAATCCCTATCCGGCTGATCGTAATGCTCGCCCGTTCGCTCGTCGTCACCTCGTTGCCCTGCACGATCCGCGTATGGACGGAATAGCCCACCTTCTTACCCTCCATGAAGACCGCCAGGTAGTTCGTCTCTTCCTGGGCAAGGACGGGGGCACAAAGAATTGCAAGCACGAACAAAACTATGCGATGATTGCGACCAGCCATTTGGCGATTCCTTCCATCTTCACACAAAGACTCGCAGATGATCCTACAATGCATGAGGACACGATTCAAGGCTTGTTCTGAAGCGGATCGGGGGTACAAAGCGACGGCATCCGAAATCGTCGTCATCCAGCCAACCGTTTTTCATCCGAAACCGCCCGAAGCGCCGATAATGACAGAACCGCCAGCCGTGGTCTTGCCTGGTTGCATAGCCGCGATGGCCGGCGTAGAATGACAAACCTGTAACGGTCGGACCCGTTCGCGCATTCCGCCTGAAGGGTGTTAGAGAATGAACCTGGGTGGGTTACTGAGTCTGGTTTCCTCGAATCCGGTAGTCGGTGTCCGGATCGATTCGCGCCTCGTGCGCGCAGGCGACGTCTTCGTCGCCATCAAAGGCGCTTCCTGCGACGGCCGGCAGTTCATCGACAAGGCCGTCGCCAACGGCGCGAAATACGTCGTCTATGAGGATGGTCAGACCGTGCCACAGACGCCTGCGACCGTAGGGGCGGGTTTCAAACCCACCGGCGCCGTGTTCGTGCCTGTGGAAAACCCGGCGCACGCGGCCGGCCTGCTCGCCCAGGCCGTCAACGGTTACCCCGCGAAGAAACTGACGTGCATGGCCGTCACAGGGACCAACGGCAAGACCACTGTCGCATTTCTGGTGCAGGCCTGTGTCCAGGCCGCCGGCCACC
>CAZDTD010000568.1:0-1697 GCA_964507995.1 uncultured Pirellulales bacterium
CGCGTTTCGTGGTGGGGATTCAATCCGACGGACTCCACCGAGTTCCTCCAAGCCGCCATCAATTCGAGAGTCAAACGACTCGTGATCGACCGGCAGGAGTCCGCCTGGGTCACACGGCCATTGACCGGCGTGAGCGACCAGGAAATCGTCTTCGAAGAAGCGGCGGAACTCGTGGCGTTGAAAGGCGGTTTTCGCGACAAAGGAGACTGCCTGCTCTCATTTCATGACTGCAACCATGTCGCCATTCGCGGCGTTCAAAAAGCCGACGGCAAGCCCGCTCGCCTGCGCATGCACAAAGAGGATTACCAATCCGACAAGTATGAGAAGTCGGAATGGCGGCACGGCGTGGTCTTTTCCGGGTGCCAGGGCGTGCTGATCCAGGACCTCGCCATCGAACACACAGGAGGCGACGGCATCTACCTCGGCGCATCCTACAACAGGGGCCCCAATCGCAACGTGATCATCCGGCGCGTCGACTGCAACGGCAATCACCGCCAGGGAATCAGCGTCATCAGCGCGGAGAATCTGCTGATCGAAGGCTGCCTGCTGCGCAACACGGGAGGGACCGAGCCACAGGCGGGTATCGACTTCGAACCGAACGGTTCCGACGATCTGCTGGTCAACTGCGTCCTGCGCCATTGCATCGCGGAACAGAACAGGGGCACGGGCTTTCAGATCTGTCCACAATACCTGAACAGCAACTCCAAGCCGATGACAATCGCCATCGAAGATTGCGTCTCCCGCAACAACAGACAACACGGCATTCACCTGTGCACCGCCCAGAAGGACGCGCCCGGCGGGTTGTTGCGTATTACTCGTTTCATTTCGGAAAACGACGGCATGGCGGGTCTGTCCTCGCAGTTCAACCCCTACGATGCAGTGCGCATCGAAATGACCGACTCGATCCTTCGCGACTGCGCCCGCAACGATTCGTTCTTTCCGCCCATCTTCGTGCAGGGCGTGAATTCAGACAACCGCCCCGGCGGGAACATCTATTTCGCAAATGTGATCGTCAAAGACGACGTCGATCGTCCGTTCTTCAAGATCAGCGACCCCAAAGGAAATGGCTTGAAGAACATCACGGGTCAGATCTTCCTGGAACGCAACGGCCGGAAAGAGATCGTAACGATCGACGATTCCTGGCTGCTCAAGATGAGTCCTGATCATTCAAAACCTTAGGGACGAACTCCCAACCCCATCGTCCAAGCGTAGCTCTACTCGCAGATTTGCTGGCCTCGGCGAGCCTTATCTTCATGTCATTCGTAGTTGTCTCCAGTATTCCGCGGAAGAGAACCGCTTGCCCCGACGGCAGTAGCTCCCAGCACACGTTCCATCGAGTCCTCATAACCGGGTCGGCGCCCGATCGATGCCGACCCCGCGTCGTATGGCGCTTGGTTCACAGCGTCGCTGCGCGTCGGGCCCGATGCTCGGGACGGGAACCCCAAACGCAATCCGACGCGTTTGGGAGCCCTCGCACCCCTGCGGAGCCCTATCCCCCGTGATGGCAAGTTTATTGTACTCCCAACCCGCTGGCGGCCGAAAAGCGATAAACCCGAAATATTGAATCCGGCAATTTCATTGCAGAGCCGGCGAGCCGAAATGCCGTCGCCGGCATTCCCATGCGGTCAGAACCACAGCCATACAACGCGAAGTACGCATTTTTTTCGGAGGAACAACACAGAATTCTCTTACACCGG
>CAZDTD010000569.1:0-1693 GCA_964507995.1 uncultured Pirellulales bacterium
CGCACCATGATTCTTGGGGTGATCGGCGGTCTGGGGCTTTTCCTTTTCGGAATGCTCCTGATGTCCGATGGATTGAAAAAGGTCGCCGGTCATAAACTCAAGGTCGTCCTGGAAACGATGACGAAGAACACCTACGTTGGCTTCGTCGTCGGAGCGCTCGTGACCGCCTTCATCCAATCCAGCTCGGCTACGACGGTCATTGTTATCGGGCTCGTCAACGCGGGCCTGCTCACCCTCAAGCAATCTATCGGCGTCATCATCGGCAGCAACGTGGGCACCACTGCCACCGCCTGGCTGGTCTCCATCGCAGGTTTCGGCGGGCTGAGCATCGAAACGTACGCCTTGCCGGCCATCGGCCTGGGCTTCGTGCTCCAGCTCGGCGGCCGCTCGCGGACGATGAAGAGCGTCGGAACGATCATCCTCGGCTTCGGCCTGCTCTTCCTCGGGATCGAGTACCTCAAGGAGGCGTTCGGGCCCCTGGAAAAGAGCACGCACGTCCAGCAGATCTTCGTCACCTATGGCAGCAAACCCCTGTTCGCCATCCTGGTCGGCTGGGCTCTGACCATGCTGGTCCAGAGCAGCTCGGCCTCCATCGCCATCGTCCAGTTGCTGGCGATGGGCGGGGCCTTCGGGACCAACTGGCAAACGGCGCTGGATATGGCGATTCCCTTCGTCCTCGGCGCGAACATCGGCACGACGATCACGGCGCAGCTTGCGGCCCTTCAGGCCAGCCGCACGGCCCGTCGAACGGCCTGGGCGCACTCAATGTTCAACATTCTGGGCACCGTGGTCGCATACCCGTGCGTCGTGCTGGGCTGGTATGGCTTCCTGGTGGACTTCCTGACGCCCTGGGCGCTTTCGCAGGACACGATTGCCGCGAGCATCGCGATTGCCCACACGACGTTCAACGTGGTGAACTCGATCATCTTCCTGCCCCTGGCGAGCGTGCTGGAGAAGACGGTGCTCAAGCTGGTGCCGGTGCGTTCGTCCGAAGCGGGAGCCCAGGCCGTGATTCTCGAACGCCATCTACTCAGCACGCCGGAGATCGCGCTGGAACAGGCTCGGCGGGAGATCGTGCGGATGGCCCAGACGGCCAAGATGGGTTTTCTCGATGCGATGGACGGATTGGTGGGCGACGAAAAGAGGAAACTCGAATCCGCCCACGTCGCAGAGGAATTCACCGACACACAGCAATACGAGATCACCACCTATCTGACGGAGTTGTCCCGCCGGCAGCTCTCCGAGGAGGTCGCCAACAGCCTGCCCGTGCTGCTGCACACCGTCAACGACCTGGAGCGGATCGGCGATCACGCGATCAACGTGGTGGAAATCGCCATGCGGAAGATCGAACAGAAGCTCGTCTTCACCAACTCGGCGTTGGCCGAGGCCTGTCAACTGCGTCAGGTGATCGAGGGCATGTTCGACCGGGTGATCGAAGCGTTGGAGAAGGACGATCCGGCGGTCGCACGAACGGCGCTGCCTTGCGAGCACGATCTCAACCGGATGCAGATCGAGTTCCGTCGCAGCCACGTCCAGCGGCTGCGCGACGGGCAGTGCACGCCGGAGGCCAGCCTGATCTTCATCGACCTGGTGGACAACGTCGAAAAGACAGGCGACCACCTGACGAACATCGCACAAGCCGTCATCGGCGGCCTCCAGTGGGACGGCATCGAGCTCAAGCTCGCTCCCGCCC
>CAZDTD010000570.1:0-1681 GCA_964507995.1 uncultured Pirellulales bacterium
CATGCAACCAAAACTGTTGCATGATTTTTGTTACCCATATAACGACCAACCTCGGAGCTGGACATGTTCGTGTGCTTGCGCGTGAGGTACATGCTGAAGTGCCGGGCGAGAGAGACGGTCCGCCCTTTCTTCGCGGAATGCAGACTGGCGGGCGTCACGCCGAAATAGGCGCCCGCCGCGGCCTCGATGTCCGAGATGTGAACGATCGGATCGCACCGCTCGATGTGTTCGGCGAGCACCGTCTCGGCCATCGCGAGGGAAAGCTTCTCGTTCTGCAGCGTCGCGTAGGCGATCAGCTTGAGCAACGCGCCCTCGAGCTCGCGGACGTTTGTGCGCACCCGCTCGGCGACGAAACGGATCACGGCCTCGGGGAGTTCCGCCCGGCGTTTGGCCTCGCTGCCGCCGGGAGAGACCTGCATCATCCGCTGCCCAAACTGCCGGCAGATCTCACATCGCGTGTGGAAGTCCGGAGCCTCGACCTTGACGACCATCCCGGAGACAAACCGGTTCACCAGCTTCTCCGAGAGCTGCGCGATCATCTTCGGATGGGCGTCGGAGACGAGGACCACCTGCTTGCCGGCCAGGCTGATCGTGTTGAAGGTGTGCAGGAACTCCTCCTGGGTGGACGGCTTGCTGGCCAGGAAGTGCACGTCGTCGATGGCCAGCAGATCGGTCTGCCTCATCCGGCGTCGAAACGCCTCGAGCTTCTTCGTCTTCAGCGCCAGCACAAACTGGTTCGCGAACTCCTCGGCCGAGAGGTACAGCCACTGCGTCTGCGGCCGGACCTGCGCAACGCCGTTGCAGATGCCCTGCAGCAGGTGGGTCTTGCCGACGCCGCAACCGCCGTGGATGAAGAGCGGATTGAACGGGCTCTGCTGCTCGCGGATCAGCGCCCGGGCGGCGTTGAACGCCAGCTCGTTCGACGGTCCCACGACGAAGCTGTCCAGCGTCAGCCGCAATCCCCCGGCGACCTCCGGCGCAGCCTCCTGCGACGCTGCGACCGCGATTTCGCGGGTCCTGGCCTTCGACGCCGGACGAACGCTCGCGCCGGAACGCCGACGCTCGCCCGCCAGCTCCGCATCGATGGTGAACGTGACCTCCGGAACGCATCCCAGCACGGACTGGGCGGCCTCGCGGATATCCTGGATGAAATGTCCCTCCAACCAGGTGGCCAGGAAGGGATTGGCGACGCCGATTCGTATGAGGCCGTCCGCCAGGGTGAATCGGGCGCTGTTCCGGAACCAGATCTGGAATTTCTCCGTGCCGATTCGCTTGGCCAGTGCATCCGTGATGGCCGTCATGTCGCACGCAGCGTTGCTGCGAGCCCCTTCATCCGTGACTACGCTGTACATCAGGTCTCCCTGCCGGGAGGACGTCCGGCGTGACATTCCACGCACCGACGCCCTGCCGATACCTGCTCCTTGTTGTGGTTGCACCCGAGAACTGCCAACAGGCCCGCCGACGAAAACCGTGCTGCCGGGGAACCCAATCCGTCCTCACATCAAACTAACAATCTGCGTGCTATTATTCCGGGAAATCCCTGCGAAGCAATACGTATTCGGCCGTTTTCTTATCCACCTGCGCGAGCCACAGGAGGATACTGGCTTTACGCGAAAAAATTCTTTTCTATCCACAGACTACACACGTCACAAGTGGCCTTTGTGGAAAACTCGTGGATAAG
>CAZDTD010000571.1:0-1674 GCA_964507995.1 uncultured Pirellulales bacterium
GGTGTCAGGAAGAGCGGTGGGCGGAGCCCAGCCTACCGCTGTCGCCCTGTCCCTTGCTCCGGTTCGAGTTCGTTGCGGTTGCCTGAACGTGGGCGTCTCCGTGTCTCTGCGTGAGGAGGGTCCGGAACGTGGTCGTGGTGGAGCGTGAAGGGGTCTTCATCGGTGTCCTCCTTCTATAGCAGCGTCAGAACTGGGTTGTTGTTTGGAGGGTCGGCCTCGGGGCAGTGCCCGAAGTCTGCGGCCGAGAAAGGTTTCGAGCTTGACGCCAAGCGGGCAGGAGAAGAAGCGATCCTGCCAGAAATGGCCGCTGCGTCTGTGCATGCGGTTGACGTACTGGGCATACAACTGGTTCGTCGAGACGATACTCCATTACACCCAGATTCACCCCGAAAAGCCAGACAGGCGACTTCGACGGGCCTTTTTTCTGCTCGCGGATGCGGGTTTGCTGTATAATGGTTGGCGGCCGCAAGGTGTAGCTGCGGCTATTCTCAGATTCGAGCAACAACGTTGAAAAGGACATCCTGTGACACGGTTGACGGCACTTGCGGCGAGCGCATTGATCTGCACGGTGGCATCTGTGGCTGTGGTCAACGGTCAGAACCTGTCGCTTCACATGGCAGCCCAGAACGGAGCGATCGACCAGATCCAGCAGTACATCGACAAGAAGGCCGATCTCAACGCGGTGGACTCCTTCGGCTATACGCCCCTCAAGCGGGCGGTGGACTCTGGCCAGATCGAGGCGACGAACCTCCTCCTGGACGCGGGGGCAAACCCCAACATCAAGGATGCGGACGGCGCAACGGTCCTGATCCTGGCCTGCCAGGGGGGCCAGCGGGAGATCATCGATGCGCTGCTGGCCGTCAAGGCGGATCTAACGGCGAAGGACCGTTCCGGGTTCACCTGCCTGCATATGGCCGTGATGATGGGGCATATCGACATTGCCGAGACGTTGCTCAAGGCCGGAGCGGATGTGAACGCGACGACTGCCGGGGGCCAGACAGCCTTGAGCTTCGCCAAACAGCGAGGCAACATGCCCGAGATGGAAGAACTGCTCACGAAGCACGGCGGAACCGTGCCCGCGGTGGATTCCCGGCTCGGCCCCTACGCGGACGCCGGCACGATGCAACAGGGCCTGGGGGCGCAGCCGCAGATCGTCTCCGGCATCACAATCGATCCGAACGAGATCCGCAAGAACCTCGCAAAATTCACTGCCCTCGAAGCCCCGCTCAAGGTCATCGACGCGAACAGCGAAAGCGAGCAGCGGGCGTGGGTCGTCCGCCGGTCGGATAACCGTACCCTTCTGATCCGGGCGGTCCAGAAGCAATTCGACGACGAGATGAAGCTCATCAAGCGGCTGGCCGTCGAGGAGAAGGCCGGCAAGACGACCAAGGCGATCGACAGCCTGGTGGCCGCCAGGAAGATCCGGTACGACCAGATCGGCCAACAGTTGCGGGAACAGCGCAGGCAGACCGTCGCGGCCAGTCGCGAAACGATGGGCACGACGACCACCGGACGCACCCGGAGCGCCGGTACTCGCGGCACGCGAGGCCGATCCTCGACCCTGTCCGGCGGGCAGGACCCCTATGCAGGCGCCGGTCAGCAGGCCAGGACGCCGAGGCGTTCCACGACGGCCCAGGAGCCCGCGCAACCGGCTCTCAGCGCAGAGAGCGAGGC
>CAZDTD010000572.1:0-1668 GCA_964507995.1 uncultured Pirellulales bacterium
GACGTCGTGGATCTGTGCGATGTAGACGATCGTGGGTCCCAGCAGGCGGACCATCCCCAGCGGCGGCGGGGGCGGGTCCCGCCGCTCGGGCGTCTTGGCGACGACCACGCAGCGGCGGCCGACATGCTGGGCTTTGGAGATGCTTGCTACAGCGATGGGCTGCATGCCTCGCGTCAAGGTCTTGATTGTTGCGGCCGCATCGGGGGGGACCGCCGTCGTCGGGGATGCGCCGGCCTCATCCGTCTTTTGCTTGCAGCCCGGCAGAGCGAGCAGTGACGCCGCGATGAGAATTGCCAGGACGATACATCGGACACGCATAACTTGGTTCCTTCCTTGTACCATTGCTACTGCGCCGCTTGCACCCCGGTGTACCACGAGGTCGGGACGTCCTCGCCGGTCGTTTCCTTGATCGCGCTGACATGGCCGTCCAGCCAGCAGGTGCTGGAGCTCTTCACATGCCGGAAGCACTCTCCCACCGTGTCATAGCCCTGCCAATAGCTATCGACCAGGCCGCCGCCTGGTCGCCACTGCGTGAGGTTGATGCTGTTCCCCGAACCGATGCAGAACATGTCGGAATCGATGCTGTCGAGCTTCTGCTCGATGTGATCCTGAAAGACAATAACTTCGTCATGCCTTTTGAAGTCGTGGTCGATCTTGATGTTCCTGTTATCGCTGCCATTCCAGGTGACGTATCCGTTGATTCCGTAGGAGCAGTACTTGAAGTACTCCTGATAGGTGATTCCCCATCCTTCTTCCGGCCAGTCGTCCGTTCGCCGGGTGCCGGGGCACCGGAAGATCTTCTTGGTGCTGGCATAGGGGAGGTAGGCAACGCCCCAGTACGCGAAGTCATCGTTGGGGGCAAACGGCGTGACCTTGGCCGGACTCTGGTAGGCGTTGTCCCACATGCCGCGATTGGGGGAATGGTGCGTCTTGCGGTCGTTGTCGTCGGCATACATGAGCAGGGCGACGCCGAGCCCCTTTGTATGGGCCGAGCAGACGATCTTCTTCGCCTGCTCTTTGGCCCTGCTCAGCGAAGGCAGAAGAATGCTCATAAGAAGTGCGATGACGGCAATGACCACCAGCAACTCGATCAACGTAAACCCGTGCCGCTTTTTCATGTCCGTACCTCCCGGCTGCTCGTATGACCTGTCTGCCTTACATCGCCTATCAGCATACCAGATTGTGTTGGATTTGTGCAAGGATCATATCAGTTTTGTGTTGGGGGGCCGGTTTTCGCTCTATGCTCGGAGGCGTCGGCACAGAAAGAGAGCGGGGCCCGCACTCTCAGGACGCAGGCCCCGCTTTTACATTACAGCGTGTCGCCCATCGGCCGGACTATTCGGCTGCGTGTCCGAATCCGATGTCGTCGATGAAGACGATGCCGCTGCCGCCGGCGGTCGTGGCGTCCTTGTCGCCGATGGTGATGACCATCTTCGCGATCTTGCTGAAATTGACGTTTGCGAACTCGCTCATCGGGATCACCCATCGGGTCCAGTCGGCCGAGGTCACGATGTCGGCGTTGGAGACGGCGCCGCTCTTGCCGGCGCTGTCTTCCAGCGTGACATACATTGTCGCGATGTCGTTGCCCGGATTGACGCCGATGTCGGCGACGACCCAGTCGCCGGTGGCGCCGCCCGAGGTGACCACGTCGGAGAACTCGCCGAAGCA
>CAZDTD010000573.1:0-1661 GCA_964507995.1 uncultured Pirellulales bacterium
GCGAGAAGCCTCTGACTCTGTCCGTGGCCGAAGGACGCATCCTGGCCGATGCGGCCAAGAAACGCGGCGTCGTCTTCCGAACGGACAGCGAATGCCGCAGCGATTCGTACATGCACAAGACCGCGGAACTGGCCCGCAACGGTTACCTGGGGAAGATCAAACGCATCGAGGTGGGCGTCCCCACCGGGGATATTGCGGGAGGTTCGTCGGCTCCGATGCCCGTTCCCGAGGTGTTGGATTACGACATGTGGACGGGTCCGGCGCCGTCGAAGCCCTATGCCGTGGACCGGGTGCATCCGCCGCAGTCGTACAGCCGTCCGGGCTGGATGCGATGTCGCGACACCTGCGAGGGGATGGTGACCAACTGGGGCGCGCACGTGATCGACGTGGCCCAGCAGGCCCACGACAGCGAGCGGACGGGTCCGGTGAGCGTCGAGGGCAAAGGCGAGTACCCGACTCCCGGCTCGGGCCTCTGGAACGTCCTGCTGAATTTTCAAATCCAGTATCGCTACGCGGACGGCGTTATCCTGGACTACCACACCGCCCAAGGCGCTCTGTTGCGGATCGAGGGGGAGGAGGGATGGATCCACGCGCCCTGGCTGGGCGGCCAGATCGCCGCCAGCGACCCTGCGATTCTCAAGATCAAGCTCAAGGACAGCGACCTCCATTTGCCCCAGCGCCAGGACAAGGAGGATTTTCTATACGGAATCAAGCACAACACGACCACGATGGCGGACGCCGAAGTGGGCCATCGCACCTGCTCGATGTGTCAGCTTGGCCACATCGCCGTTCAACTGGGTCGCAAGCTCCAATGGAATCCGCAGACCGAGCGTTTTGCGGATGATGAGGAAGCCAACGGAATGCTGAGGAAATCCTATAGAGCCCCATGGGGATTGGGGCCCGATGAGGTTCACTCATGAATAAGCCCCGAATGGTCTACTTTGAGCACGAGGACATTCTGCATCTGGCGATCTCCGAAGAATCTGAGGCACAGAGCGTCGAGGTAAGTCCCAACATTACAGTCGAGGTGAACGACAAGGGCGAGTTGGTCGGCATCGATCCGTGGTCATATGAGTTGGTCTGAGATAGGTTCGGAGCATGTAGGAGTTGGACTCCTATGAGGGAGCCATCAGTGGGCAAGGGAGTACTTCGGAGTCTGAACGCTATCCTATTGGGCTGGGCTGCCATGTTCGGGGGATATCTCATGGCGATCACAGCGGTCGGCATCTTCGATTCAGAGAACCTTGCTGCGGGCTCCCGCCTTTCTCTTGGACGGATGTTCTTTGTCTTCTCAGTCTTCTATGGTTCTGCGATGGCCGGTGGGTTCCTGACGGGCACTATCGCCCGGCGAGATGAGATCAAGCATGCGGCAGGACTTGTCCTCTTCACATGCCTTGTCAATGCGGTTTTCTTCCTGCTGCTTACAGGTGGACACCTTGCTGCCCCCCTGCTGAATCGCTATACGATTGCGGCCCAATTGCCGTTGCTTCCGTCGATTCTCATAGGGGGATGGCTGCGAGCGAGGCAGATGGCTCGCTCAAAGGCGAATCGCGGATGCCTAAGTCGTATGTAGCGCACGAACACGATCCGTTACGACTGGGTCTCCGCGGCGGCCTGGTTGACTAAGAACAGGACCGCCATGCGGACGGCCAGGCCGTTGG
>CAZDTD010000574.1:0-1657 GCA_964507995.1 uncultured Pirellulales bacterium
CCCTTCGTGTTGAGCAGGCCGCAGGGCTTGGCGTGCAGCGAGAGCTGCGCCCAGGTGAGGGCCTCGAAGAACTCCTCCGCGGTGCCGTAGCCGCCGGGCATGGCGATGAAGGCATCCGATAGATCGGCCATGAGGGCTTTCCGCTCGTGCATGCTCCCGACGACCCGCAGCGAAGTCACGGTCGTCAAGGCCAGGCCCTTCTCTTCCAGGTGCCTGGGAATCACGCCAATGGCTTCCCCGCCGGCTTGCAGGACCGTCTCGGCCAGGACACCCATCATCCCGATCCGACCCCCGCCGAAGACCAGCCCGATCTTTCGCTCGACGAGCACACGACCCAGCGTTCGGGCGGCCTGGGCATACCCATCATGCCCGCCCACCCCGCTGCCACAATAGACACAAACGCGATTTACCATGGATGATCGATACTTGATGATTGATAATTTCAGTCGGCAACCAATTGCGGACCTTTCCTTACGGGTTGACTGGCCGCCTGAGACGTCCCGGCAATGGCCCCAGTGGGCCTCTTGAGCATCCACAGGAGCACTGGCCAAATCGCCAGGACGACAACGGGTATGAACATCGCCAGGAGACCAAAGACGCGGATCGGGGCGCGCCACGAGATCGAGACGAACCGCATGCACAGCGCGCCAATCATGAACTGGTAGAACACGATGAACGAGGACGCCGAACCAATGTCCGTGCGGACCTGCTCCAAAATCAGGTTGTTGCTCAGCGGCCGGGTCACCGCACTGGAGAAGCTCACCACACACATGCACGCGGCAAACGCCAGATAGTGGAAGCCCCCCAGAACGAGCAGACCCGCTCCGCCGAAGACACAACCGACCAGACAGGCGGTCAACAACACGGTGTCCGACACAGACCTCATCATCCGCGTGCAGGCGAACGCGCCGGATATGCCCATTAACGCGTTAAGGCCGAACAGTACAGCGAACGTCTGGCTCGACACGCCGTAGATCTGGATATAGACGATCGGCGCAAAAGCGATGAAGCCGTAGAAGGGTCCCACGATCAGTCCCATCGCAGTGACGGACAACAGATAGCGGGAGTTGCCTGCCAACCGGCTATAGCGTCCCATCAGGGAGAAGAAATGTCCTGCGACCCGCTCGGCCACCGTCTCGCGGTAGAGACGCCAGGAGGCCAGCGTCGCGATGCCGCCGAGCACGGCCTGCACGACGAAGATCCACCGCCAGTTGGCAAACTTCAACATGGCCGCACCGATGCTCGGCGCAAGCATGGGCGCCAGGCCCAGGATGATCCCGATCCAGGCCAGGATGTGCTTGCGTTGCGGGCCTTCGTACCGGTCGCGGCAGATGGCCATGCTCATCGACGACGGTCCCGCAGCCCCGATCCCCTGAAGGACGCGAAACACGATCAACTGTACGACGCTCGTCGCCGTCGAGCATGCCACCGTCGCGCCGGTGAACAGGGCCAGTCCCGCCAGCAGCACGGGCCGGCGGCCATATTTATCCGACAACGGGCCGCAAACCAGAAGGAACACGCTGAAGCTGGCGAACCACAGCACCAGCGACAGCGCGACCTGGCTGTCCGGCACGCCCCATTGCCCGGCGAGGGTCGGCATTGCCGGCAGATACATATCGGTCGCGGTCGCGGGCACCGCCGCAATCGCAGCCAGGAA
>CAZDTD010000575.1:0-1656 GCA_964507995.1 uncultured Pirellulales bacterium
ATCGCTAACTCCTTTTATCGGCTGGTTTTACAGTGTTCCCTACGAAAGGGGAGATACACCTGTTCATTTAGCCGATTCTTACACATTCCCTATGTGCGGTGGCCCCATCCGGGATCGCCCCCGCGTGAAACACGGTGCTGGCCCGATGTCCTTGGCCCCGCATCTGTGCCCTGGAACGTTTCAGGACATCCTTACTTCGGCTGATTTCGGAGGGGGAACAACAGAATTCCTTTTTTCTTGGGATCGCACGATCTCGCTATGGGACGTTGTGTGCGCAAGTCCTTATAAGACCGCTATTTGAGGTGAGATTGGGGGGTGAAGAAACCGCTGAAAACAGAAGGGAATCAGCCGGTCTCGTGCTTTTTCCAATAGTCATATCGGACCGCAATCCAGTAACCGAGCACGGAACCCAGCGTTCCGAGGGCCACGAGTTGGATGGGCAAGACCGCGAAGATGCTGTGGGGAAAGAACGTCGCCGGATGAGTTTCTGCGAATCGTTGGACTGTTCCAGCCCTGTAGTAGGCGACTTGGGCGAGAATCAGCACGAGCGATGACGCCACAGCGGGCAACACGTAGCTCAAATCCAGGAATCTCTTGACGACGAATGCCGCGACGGCAAACGTCGCAATCACGCCAAAGACAATCTGGCCGCTGTCCGGCTGAGCCGCGACATGGCGCGACACCGCCAGGTTCCGAGTGAAAATGCCGAGGAAGAACAGCGAGATCAGGATCGCGACCAGCAGTGCGATCGCTCCGTTGACGTAAGCGTTCTCGCCTGTGCGGCTGTTGGCACGGTCATCGGTGCTCGCCGTTGGAGTTGAACCGGGACGCAGCCGCTGCGCCACGAGTACCCCCGCAAACCCGGCGGCCACCAGCAGCAGCCAGTAGATCGGCTCGAAACGCAGCGAATGCACCAGTGCCATCCGCTCGGGGGCTTTCTCGTATACCTGAGTCAGGGTCTGCATGGAGCCGGAGCGGACGGCCCAGGTGGTCAGCCCGAGAGGCACTCCGAGAATCCCGATCTCGCGGCCATGCGGCCAGGCGACGAAGTACCCCGCAAATCCGATGCCGAAGGCCAGGGCCAACAGCAACAACGTGCCGGGCAGGCTGATGCCCGATGCGCGAACGGGCATCAAAGGGTCCGGCGGCGCCGCGAGTGGCCAGGAGAGAATTCCTATGACCACGATTCCCAGGGTTGCGATGGCGGCGATCCGCAGCTTGTTGATCCACGTCAATTCCATAGAGACAACTCCGAAAGTGGCCTCAGGCTACCACCGAAGGGGGAGTCTGTCAACGCCGTCCCGGCCGTCGATCAGGGCGAACGCAAAGTCGCGGGACGAGTCTCACGGATGTCATTGCGAGGAGCATCGCGACGAAGCAATCTCAACTCCCGGTGTGGGAGATTGCTTCGCTTCGCTCGCAATGACATTCGCGGCAGGGCTTTGAAATGACTTTGCGTTGGCCCTGGACTGTCGATACAGGCGCCGTCGGTTTGTTGTTGACGACCCCCTGTTTTCCCCGCACCATAACGAGGTTCAATGCTTGTGCCGGCGCGTGTCTGGGGGACATATCGGCACGAATCGTGAACCTCTTGGCAATCGGGTGGTTGGATATGGCGAATATTCTTGTGGTTGTCGGCAGTCCTCGCAAGGGCGG
>CAZDTD010000576.1:0-1656 GCA_964507995.1 uncultured Pirellulales bacterium
CACAGTATCGCTATTGGCGAGTGTGTCACGCATCTGAGAGGTTGTCAAGTACAAAAAGTACTTTTCTTGTGTTTTCTACAGGGGCCAGGAGCGATGATCCGACTCATGCTACTACCCAGTCGATGATCGATATCCGCGGTCACCGCTTCAGAGTACATGCTTGTGCTATGCATTACGATACCGCCAAACCATCGGGCTTGCTGAAAATGACGCTCATAAACCGAGATGCTGAGTCCGGCGGGTGAATGAAAGCGTAAAGACGAAGCCCCGGGGAAACCCGGGGCTTGCTTTTGCGCTCGAAGAATTGAAAGGGGGGCTCTACGCCTGCTCGATCCTGCTTCGGATTGCCTGATAGCCGTAGTGCATCATGAGGTGGTCGAGGATGACTAAGGCCGTGTAGTTTTCCGCAGCCGGCCAGATCCTTGCCACGATAGTCGGGTCCCGGCGGGTGATGGCTGCCAGAGCCTTGTTCTCCAGCGTGTACTTGTCGATCGTCTGCTGCGGCCTGGCGATGGTGGGCGTCGGCTTGACCGCCAGGCGGACCACGATGGGCTGGCCGGTGGTCAGACCGCCGGTGATGCCGCCGGCGTTGTTCGACTGGAACGCGACCTTGCCGTTCACCGCGTGCATCTGGTCGTTGTCCTGGTAACCGGTCATGTCCTTGACGGCGAATCCCGACCCGACTTCGACGCCTTTGACGGCGCCGATGCCGAGCATCCGGCCGAGTTCCGCGTCGAGCTTGGCGAACACCGGCTCGCCCAGTCCGATGGGTACGCCCGTGACGATCACTTCGACCACGCCGCCGGCGGAATCACCCATCTGGCAGATCCGGTTGCAGGCATCGACCATTTCCTGGGCTGCCTCGATATCCGGGCAGTTGAGGACCGGGTGCACGCCGTACCGCTCGCGGACCTCTTCGGACGCCATCTGCGGGGCCTTGTCGCGGATCGCGTCGATTTCTTTCTCCACCTGGGCCAGGACCGCGGCCTTCTCCAGGAACCGCATGTCCATGTGGAGGCGACCCTTGATGTAGAGTTCCTGGTAGAATGGGTCGAGGTCGTGCCGCATGGTCTTGTAGTTGTTCGTGGATCGCAGGGCCGCCTCGTGGGGTACGTCCGGGCACCGGACGCCCGCGATCTCTCTGGCGTAGGCGAAGACCTCGATGCCGCACTTCTTGAGGATCTTCTTGGCCACGTAGCCGGCGGCCACGATGGTGGAGGTGTACCGGCCGCTGAAGATGCCCGCGCCGATGGCGTCGTCATCCGGGCCGTACTTCACGAAGCTGGCGTAGGACGCGTGGCCCGGTCGCGGCGTGCGATTCGTGTCCTGGTACTGCTTGATGTGGATGAAGTGGCGGTCCAGGTTCGGGATGAGGATCGTCAGCGGCGTGCCGTTCGTGTGGTTCTTGTTGCCGGCGTTCTCGATCGTGTCGGCGGCGTTGACGCCTGTATAGATGATCGGCAGATCCGGCTCCTTGCGCGGGCTGGACAGCTCATCGGCGCCGGGCTTGCGAAGCAGCAGGTCGCCGTAGATTTCCTGCTCGGTCAGCAGCACGCCCGGTGGAACGCCCTGCAACACACTGGTCAGGCCCTCCTGGTACGAGCCGCCTGCGATAGTGACCTGAAACAAACGCCCGAGATGACATCCAAGCACGTT
>CAZDTD010000577.1:0-1656 GCA_964507995.1 uncultured Pirellulales bacterium
CCGTTCGGCCGTCGCGGGTTCCTGTCCTTTGTCCTGTTCGTTCATATTGTCCATGACGCCCATCATACCGGAATCATCGTCGATTGAAAACACGCCGTCGAAGATTCCCAGACGCGTAACGAGCGGACCCGCTCGTCGGGGCGGGTCTTCCTTCCGGAGTCGGCGCGATGCTCGTCGCACCAAGGACCTCAAGAACACCAAGGATCTCAAGGATCTCAACTTGGTATTCTTGACACCCTTGAGGCCCTTGGCCGTCCTGCGCTCCGGCCGGGTGCCATGCTTACGCGTGCGTAAGCATGTTCCTGAGGCGCAGAAGACATGCCCACGCCAGCGTGGGCATGGCACCCAATGGCGTGTATGATGCACCCTTGTCCCCTCGGAGTCGCAGGAATCGGTGCGTGGTACCCCTGTGCGAGGGAGTCGCCCGACCCAAGAACACCAAGGATCTCAAGGATCTCAACTTGGTATTCTTGGTATTCTTGACACCCTTGAGGCCCTTGGCCATCCTGCGATCCGACGGTCGGGATCACGAGAGGCTCGCCACGGCGACTTCCGCGGTCTGGGCGTCGTCGTCCGATGCCCTCAAGAACACCAAGGATCTCAACTTGGTATTCTTGGTATTCTTGGTGTTCTTGGTATTCTTGGTATTCTTGACACCCTTGAGGCCCTTGGCCGTCCTGCGCTCCGGCGGCTGGGATCACGAGAGGCTCGGCACAGCGCCTTCCGCGGTCTGGGCGTCGTCGTCCGATGCCCTGGGGTTCGCCTTGGGCACCCGACGCCCACCATGGACTATGCCATCCGCCGGAATCTGGTGGGCGGATAGGTGACGCGTTTCTTCGTAGGTTGGGCGTCCTCGCCCGACCCTCCTCGACGAGCATCACGCCGGCCCCGGAAGGAAGGCCCTCCCAGACGAGCGAGGACGCTCGTCCTACGAAGAACCGAGTCTGTGGGGCGCGTATCACGCACCCATTCTTGTCGTGCGCAGGAAGATGGTGCGTGATACGCGCCCTACGCGCAGTTCGGTGGTTGGGGATGGTTTGGGATTGCGCCGCTCGCCCCCGAGGAGTCCAGGGACCCCGGGAGGGAGAGATGGCCAGGAAGGCCAAATCCAAATACTTGGCCATCTCTCTGGCTTTTGGCCCTCTCTCCTGGCCCTCTTCGAGTTCCTGGGCTCCCCTGGGCTGGCGCGATCTCAGCCGTCGTCGTCTTCGAGGTCGGCGATCACTGCCCACTGCGGATAGGGCACATCGGGTCCTTTCATCGCGTGCCAGAGGATGCGGTTCAACACGTCCTCGGGACAGCGGTCGATCTCTTCGAGAGGCAGCTTCGCGGAGGCCATGGCGTTCTTGCGCATCAGCGAGTTCGAGACCTTCTTCGGATCCGGGTTCATCTGGTCCAGCGGGATATTCGTGGGGACCGCGACATACGGCGTCAAGTCCGGCGCGTCCACGAAGCAGTCGGTCATGGGCGTCGCGGTCGCGTCGATCTGGTTCATCGGCGGCAGACCCAGCATCAACTCCATTGTGCGCAGAATGCTCGTCGTGTTGTACTGCGTGCTGACGACCGTTTTTCGCTTCGTGTACGGACTGACGAGATAGGCGGTGGTGCGATAGCCGCTGACGTGGTCCCAGCCGGCCTGCGGGTCGTCCTCGATGG
>CAZDTD010000578.1:0-1631 GCA_964507995.1 uncultured Pirellulales bacterium
CAACTGATGTAGCCGGCGTTGGTCTCGTTGTCCTCGTCGGTCAGCAGGAGCGTCTTCGGCGACGAACCGACGGCGTGACGGCCATCCACCGCACTGTCGAGACTCTGGGTGCCGACCGGCACGCCGTCGATGTATCTGGCCATCGTCTGCGTCACGAGGTTCACGACGACTGCGATGCGATGCCACTGATTCGATGTGACGGTGCCGGCGTAGTTGCCATGTATGCCGATGCCGCCGCTGCCCTTGATGAAAAACTCGCCGTCGCTGCTGTTCGCGCCGTCCGCCTGGTAGAGGCACATATATCCGGAGGCGGTGACATTCGGAACCAGCAGGTCCCAGATCATCGTGTACTGGTTGACCATCTTTCCGCCGCCGTTCGCTTCCGACGTCGGATCGAACACAAGTCCCTCAGACGGGCTGAAGGCCGGAAACTGCATCACCGCAGCGTTGCCGCCGGGCAGGGCGGGCAACCCGAACGAGCCGGCTGTGCCGAAAGTGACGAGGCCGGAACTCGCTCCAAAGTAGTCCAGCGTCCCCGGCCCGAATGTCGCCGCCAAGTCGCCTGCGAAGTCAAACTGCGTTGGCTCCGCAAGCAAACCGCCCGGCGCGGCCAATCCCACCGTCAGGACAAAACAGGCCAGGTACGTCAATCTTTTGCAACACATGGTGTTCCTCCTTCCAAAATGAATCAGGAAAATACGCTACGTCACCGTCCGGCTCCAATCGCCGAGACGGCCGTTCTGCTGTGACAGGGGGATCCGGGGAAGGGCGTGAAAACTCAACTTCTTCCTCCGGCTGGCAGGCGGGAAATGGACTCGATCGGGCCGTTTCCACAGCGCAGAAGACTTCCCCAACGTGTGCCCGGTCCTGCTTTATATGCGGCGTCAAACACACAGGGGACGACCTCCAACGATCAGTGCCCAGTCGCTGCTCTCGTGGTCGACGACAAACGCTCGTCGTATACGGCCTCTTGACAGCGTTTAGCCCTCGAGAAACCCTCGGGACCTGTCTAAAGTGTATCAGGCCGACCGCCTCAAGGCAACTCCTATTCCTCAGATTATGCAAACAGATGCACGAGACCGCACGGTACCCACCCAGTTTATCGTCTGCGCGTGACATAGCGGGTCGTGACGGATCTCGGCAAATGCCCGAAAAAGACGAGGCCAGGGACCGCCTCCGTGAGGGATGTCAGGACGCATGGGACCGACTTCAATGTGTGGTTGAGCGTTGGGCAGGGGGGCAGGCCGCGGATGGACCCATTCAGCAGGGGGCTTTTCGCCGGGGAGGCGGCCGTGTATGATGCCGTCGGGGAGAGGATGTGTCGAAGGATTTACGCTGTCGAATGGAGTACACAGATGCAGTATTCGGTCGGAAACGTGGGGCGGGTGGTGGTGGCGAGGTTGTTCGAGGGCGAGGAATTGCACGCGTGCGTCGATCAGATCGCTCGCCAGACGTAGATTCGCTGTGCGGCGGTCTTGATCACAGGCGGGTTTCGTGACGCCGCCATCGTCGTGGGGCCCGAGCGGGAACAGCCCATTGTCCCCCGGTTCCAGCCGTTCGCCGGGTCCGGCGAGGTCCTCGGCGTCGGCACTCTCTACTGGGACGACGCCGGTCCGAAGCTGCACCTGCAC
>CAZDTD010000579.1:0-1618 GCA_964507995.1 uncultured Pirellulales bacterium
CGGTGCCTCCAATGCACCCAGGAAATCGTCAACACGAAATCCAGACGAGGGCATATTCTAACCAACCTGTGGCGTCCTGACAATCCGCATCTGCAAGCCACAGGACGGACCCGAAACCCGAAACAGACGCACGAGAAATTGGCTTGACATCCTCGCACTGGCGCGTTGTACTTGCCTCAAACGGACAGCGAATTCGGCATCACGAGCAGGTATCATTCTACTTGACAAGTCTTTGGGAAGACGGACTCAGAGTTTCTTGGGGATGTTGCCTTGCGCTGGCGGTGTGGCCGGCCGGGGTGAATCCTTTCATTTCATTGCAACCTGTAGAAGGAGGTTCATCATGAACGAGCAAGCTCTTGTCAAAGGAACGAACCGACGTGAAATGTTGAAATTGTCCGGGATGGGAATGTTCGCCGGCGTGGCGGCCCACGCGCTGACGCCCGCAAAGGCTCATGCCGCAGCGGAGGCAATCGATATCGTCTATGCCTCATGGATTCACGGCAACAGCATGGAGATCGAGTATCCCGATCGGATCGTCTCCCAGCGGCACATCGGGTACTATTTCGAGATCGAAGGCAAGCCCGGCCTGACGAACTGGTTCCATTTCTCGATCCCCACGCCGGTGATCATCAACGACGCCCGTCTACGAATCAGGAAGGTTGTGCTCCGGTTCACAACCGCCTCCGTGGACGCCTTCGTGCGGGATGTGCACGTCTACGACGGGGAGATGAGGATTGCCGTCTTCGACGAGGTCTACCTCTCAGGGGACAACTGGTTTGCGGAGTTCGTCCTGCCGGATCGGCCGGAGGTGCGCTGGGGTCTTGGCATCTCCCTCGGCGTCGGCTTCGGCGTCGAGATGATGGACCACAAAATGCGTTTCATCTCCGCCGGCTGCGATTTTACGCTCCAGGAGCCTGAACCGGTAGAGGTGTAAGAGCCGCGGACGCCGCGTTGAGGGGCGCGATTCGTGTTTGTAGGTTGATCCCTTTCAAGCCTTAGGAATCGACCGTGTCATTCCTGCGCACGCAGGAATCCAGAAGCCGTGGGAGGCGATATACCCCGAGGAGGTGGATTCCCGCTTTCGCGGGAATGACAAAGTCAACCTCGAACGACGCAACTCAGAACAATACAGAACCTACCAACGCGAACTGCGCCGCCGCGTCGATGTGATTCGACATGCCTATTGATAAAGCCACCCCACCCGACTATCCTACTGGAGCACAGGCTGGTACATTGTGTCGCCCTTTCGGAGATTGAAGCATGCAGATACGACAATTGGGTAAAACGGATATGCGGCTCACGACTGTGGGCCTGGGCACTTGGGCCATGGGCGGACCGTGGGAGTATGGGTGGGGTCCGCAGGATGACGAGGAGGCCGTTGCGTCGATTCTGGAGGCCCTGGATCAGGGCATCAACTGGATCGATACGGCGCCCGCGTACGGTCTGGGCCACTCGGAGGAGTTGCTCGGCCGGGCGCTGCGTCAAACGGAGCACAAGCCCTACGTCGCCACGAAATGCGGCATCCTCTGGAACGACAAGCGGGAGAGGGTTGTGCACCTGAAACGAGACAGCGTCCGACGGGAGTGCCACGACAGCCTCAGGCGGCTCGGAGTCGAGC
>CAZDTD010000580.1:0-1594 GCA_964507995.1 uncultured Pirellulales bacterium
CCGCCCGGCGCAAGGACTCGCATCGCTTCGACGATCGGGGTCCAGGCCGGGGTTGTGTCGATGGCGGCGTCGAGCATTGCTGGCGGCATCTCGCCCGTGATGCCGGCCCAGTCGGCGCCGAGACGCTTCGCCAAGTTCTGGTGTTCGGTCTGGCCGGACCTGGTGAAGACGAACAGCCTGGCGGCGGGGAATTTGTGTCGGGCCACTTGAATGAGGATATGGGCCGACGCGCCGAATCCGAAGAAGCCGAGCGTCTGGCCGTCCTGGAGGTTCGTCAGTCGCAGCGCCCGATAGCCAACGACTCCGGCGCACAGCAGGGGCGCCGCCTGTACGTCGCTGAACTGCTCGGGGATCGGATAGGCGGAATCTTCGGGGACAACGCAGTATTCGGCATATCCGCCGTTGGCGTCGCAGCCGGTCCCGCGGAACTGCGTGCAGAGATTCTCGTTGCCGGTCCGGCAGCGAGAGCACACGTCGCAGGCGGAATAGATCCAGGCGACGCCGACCCGCCGGCCCGGCGGGAACCGCGATGTGCCTGGCCCAAGGGCGTCCACCTGCCCGACAATCTCGTGTCCTGGAATGACCGGCAGACGGGCTTCGAGCCGGCCTTCGATTTCGTCCAGCTCGGTATGGCAGACCCCGCAGGCGGTAACCCGGATGCGGACCTCGCCCGGTCCTGGCTCGGGGGTGGGGACCTCTCTCAATTCCAGCGGCTGATTCTCGATAGGACCCGTTCGGGCAAGCACCATCGCCTTCATGGAGCGAGACTCCTTTCGCTTTCCGCTCGGTAACGGGGTGGTCAATGAGAGCGCTGGGATTCGAACCCAGGACCTACGCATTAAAAGTGCGTTGCTCTACCTCCTGAGCTACGCTCCCAAAGTCCTGTCGTAACAGTACTTACGCCAACTCGGACGGGCGTTCATGCTGCCGCCGCAACCGATTTGCAGTCTTACCTTACAGCGAACGCGTCGATTTTGCAAGAGAATCCGTCCAAGATGTATTACATTCCCTCCTGTCGACTATGGAACACCTCGCTTACGTCTTCCGTATCAGATGGCGTGGTCGAGTTGGAACCGGCGCCTCGCACGGGCTGGGAAGGAGTGTTTCCGATGGAACGCAGGGAATTCTTGAAGACGGGGGCGGTCGTCGCCGGCGGCGTGGCGACCGGGAGGCTTGCCTGCGGACAGGGCGACGCCGGGCAGGAGTGCGATTGTGTGAATGTCCCGAAGTTGCCCAGGCGGGCCTATGGCGATACAGGCGAGCGGCTGTCCATCATCGGCTTCGGCGGGATCGTCGTCAGCGGCGTCGAGCAGGAGCAGGCCAATCGCGTCGTCGCCGAGGCCGTCGAGAAAGGCGTGAATTACTTCGATGTCGCGCCGACCTATGGCGATGCCGAGATCAAGCTCGGGCCTGCGTTGGAGCCCTATCGCAAGGACGTGTTCCTGGCTTGCAAGACCACCCAGCGGACGAAGGAAGAGGCGGCGGCGGAACTGGCCGAATCGCTCCGCCGACTGCGGACCGATCATCTCGATCTCTACCAGCTCCATGCGATTGCCGATGTGCAGAAGGACGTGGATGCGGCCTTCGCTCCCGG
>CAZDTD010000581.1:0-1593 GCA_964507995.1 uncultured Pirellulales bacterium
CTTAGTCCTGAGCGGCTTGCTCGATTGAGTCGCTGTCAGCGACTGGTGCGAGGGATGGTTGTCCCCGGCGAAGGCGTCAGGGCACGCCAATTGAGCGGGTTGTCGCCGTATCGTTCGGGCGAGGTCCGCGTCAGGGAAAGGCCCCTGCCGTCCGCCTGGGCCGGCCAGAGGTCCAGGCCCGAGGGGAAATCATTGTGCTGCGAGCCGTCGCTATAACGGATACGGTCCACCACGATCCAGCTTCGGACGCCGTCGCTGTCGAGGTCGCCCGGCCGGCATAGTTGGATCGTCTCGCCGGAATTGCGCAGCCTGCCGATGCCCCAGGAGAGTCTCTGCGTTGCGGTCGGAATCGCGAAATGGCTCTCGCAGAGGGAGATGTCCTTCGCAAGGAGCAGATACCTCCCCGGTTCGAGCGTGATCGGCGGATCGGACGGAAACCGCAGGTCGATGCCCGGCGACTCGGGATCGTCGGTGAACCGCCAGGCAGCTCCCCGGTCCGAATCGTAGAGCGTGACATTCGCGTCGCTGATGTTCAGCAACTCTATGTATTCGACGTCGGTGGCCCCGTTGAAGTGGTACAGGATCTCGTTGATGACGAGGGGACCGACCACCGGGTCGGCGTTCGCCTCGCCGGGGGTCGGCTCGGTCAACGGCACGAGGTCCCTGCCGGTCGCGCACTCTGGACAGCGGCCCCAGGTGGCCCCCGGATCGGAGGCGCCGAACCGGGCCCGCTCGCTGTAGCCTGTGATTTGGCCGTCCTGGCCGGAGTGCAGTCGCACCGTCTCGCCGGCTGCGCTCAAGCCGAACGCCCTGCTGCAGCCGGGATCGTTTGGGTTGCCGAAATGCTCGTCCTCCGTGAGGACGAGGTACCCCTGCGGCGGCAGGACCGTTCCGGCGGCGATCCGATATCGGGTGAGGTCGTCCCTGTTGTCGCTGAGGAACCAGCCACCAATGTCCACGGGGACATCCATCGTGTTGCGCAGCTCGATCCAGTCGGGACCCACGCCGGAAGAATTCGCCAGCACCTCGTTGATGACGACCGAACCAGGGTCGGGGAGCAGGCCGCTGTCGTCCTGGCCGGGCGAGCCGTCTGATGCGGCGCTGGGCCGCCAGTAGGCCGAGCCGCCCCACAGGGCAGGGTCCGTTCCGGCGGGATCGGTGACAGTCAGCGAGAATCCGAGGCCGTCGATGACGTCGAACCAGTCGTCGCGGTACTCGAAGCTATGGATGACCGCGTCCAGCGCGTCGCACAGTTCGATGCGTTCGCTGGAATCGGCGAGACTGCCCGTATACTGCCCTGCGACAGGCAGGCCCGAGCCATATCGGGCCTCGAACGCCTTGCGGTCCTTGACGACTAAGCAGAAGGCCCCCGGCGCCAGGTCCACGTCCCCGAAGGTGAAGTCGATGCCCTTTGTGAACCGGACCAGGTTCAGATTGATCGTTTCGTCGCCCACGTTCGCCAGCTCGACGTACTCGCTGTTGGGATCGTCGAGAACCGATGGGCAGAACATGATCTCGCTGATGCGAAGGCTCTCCCACACCGGCCCGACCGCAAACACCGCTTCCGCCAGCGCGCTCCAGGTGTTGCCGTTC
>CAZDTD010000582.1:0-1590 GCA_964507995.1 uncultured Pirellulales bacterium
GGACGGGCCTCGGCGTCGCACGTCCATGGGCCGACCTGGAAGATCGCCGTCTTGCCGACGGCGGCACGACGAAAGAACGCCAATTCGCGCGGGCCGCAGAACTGGGGCCGATAGAGCACGACGGCGCGGTATCGCTGCTGCCCGAGACAGAGGTACCCGTCGTCGTCGATCCGCAGCGTGGCACTCTCGGCCAGGCTGGACGGGACGAGGTCCGTCGGGTAGCCCTCGGCGCAGAGGGCGGAGGCGATCTCCAGGCCGACGCGGTTGTACGATGGCCCGGCCCAGTTCATCGCGCAGGCGTGGCCGAACACCACGGCCACCGGACAGTCGAGCGGGGCGCGCGTGATGAAGTCCAGCATACGAATTCTCGCCATTCCGTCCATGAGGCCGCTCTGCATCAGCAGCGTCTCTCGCTGGCCGGTCTTGAGGTCCTCGCGCGGATAGAGCGGGTGCACGTTGAGCCGTCCGCCGCCGAGCACGCCGGCCCACAGTTCCTGGATGTACAGCTTGGTCTCGCGAGCGTAGAACTGATTGTACCAGAGCGGGCAGCCCCATCGCTTGGCGAGCGAGGTCCGGCATGGGTACGGCGTCGATTCGTCGGTCTGCCCGATGTCGCGCGTCGCCTGCCACCACGACAGGCCGTTCTTGCGGAACTCCTGCGGGCCGGGATATGGCGTCCACGTGGCGTGCGTGACGATGAACGCGTCCTTGCCGAAATTCTCCTTGCCGGCCCGGTAGTAGTCGTCCTCGATCGCGACATTGCGCCGGCGGCACATCGCGAGGTAGCGGTTGATCGCCGCCAGACGCTCTCGCTGAAGGCCTTTCTCGCCGGCGCACATGAGCAGCGTGTCGCGGATGAGGTCCCTGCCGCCGGAGCATTCGGAGTACGCGCGGGCCATCGCGGCCGAGTACCAGTAGCGGTCGTGCGCAGGGTTGCCCGAGTGGTCGGGCGGGAAACCCCACTCGTCTTTCATGATGCCCGCCAGCGGCACGTCCGTGTATTGCCCGATGATGCCTCGCTGGTACTCGATCAAGTGCGGCGCGAAGACATCGGGCGTGAGGTACGTGTGCGATGCGATCACGCAGACGCTGCGATCCGACAGGGCGGGTAGACGCACCGTGAGCTTGCGTGGCCCGTCGACGGTGGTCGTGACGCCGTCGGAGGTGATGTCCTGCACGCTGGCCGGGTCGATGCCGCCTTCGTCTCGAACGAACGAATAGACTCGGACCAGCCGCGTGGCCAGGCATTCGTAGTCCGGCAGGCTGCCGTTCATGTGATCGCGCGTGTCGACGCCCTGGAAGATCGCCTCGGCAGGCTGGCCCTGGGAGAACTCGACGAATTGCAGCACCAGCTCCTCCTGCTGCTCGTCGGGGTACCTGGCGAGGAAGGCCTGCCGGGCCAGGCGGATGTCCAGCTCGAGAGCGACCTCCAACCCGAGTTTCGCGGCGTAACGCACGGCCTTGTCCACCTGGGCATGACAGCATGGATCGACGACCTCGATCCGGCGGCACGCAGTGGACAGGAGTGTGTATGGTGACGACGCGGCCGCGGCATCGAGGAAGGACTTGTAGCCCTCCGCTTCGAGGTCC
>CAZDTD010000583.1:0-1589 GCA_964507995.1 uncultured Pirellulales bacterium
GGAACCGGCTGTTCGAGGACAGCAATTTCTGGCAGAAGTACATCGACCGCTGGTTCGCGCTGCGGCAGGGCCCGTTCAGCACGGAGAGCCTCAACGCGACAATCGACGCAATGGCCGACGAGATTCGGGAGGCCCAGGTCCGCAACTACAAAAAATGGACGGGCGTCGGGCCACGATACGGCGGCTTCCAGGGCGAGATCGACAACCTGAAGAGCTGGCTGAAAAGGCGGTGCACATGGGTCGACAAGCAGTTCGTCGCTCCGCCAGCAATCGTCCCAAACGGCGGCCGGTTCGAAACCGGTTGCCAGGTGGTCCTCGCCAATCCGAACGCCGGCGGCGTGCTCTACTACACGCTCGACGGCTCGGACCCGCGACCGACGGATTCCGCCGCAACGCTCGTGAACTCAACCACCTTAGTGGCCGAGAACGCGTCCAAGAGAGTCCTCGTCCCGACCACAGCAATCGGCGACGCCTGGCGCACCAGCCTGGCCTTCGACGACTCGGCCTGGACCAGCGCCACAGGCGGCGTCGGCTACGATACCGGCACCGGCTATGAGAACTACTTCACCATCGACCTCCAAACCGCGATGCACGGTCAAAATGCAACCTGTTACATCCGCATCCCGTTCCCTGTTGTGGATGATCCCTGGGCATTCAACTCCATGACCCTGGGAGTCCGTTACGACGACGGCTTCGTCGCCTACCTCAACGGCACCGAGATCGCGCGGGCCTTGTTCACCGGCTCCCCGACGTGGAATTCCGCCGCAAGCGGCAACAATGACGAATCTTCCGCGATCGCCTTGGAAGAATTCGACGTTTCCGCTTACGTGGGTCTGCTCAAGCAGGGCCAGAACCTGCTCGCCATCCAGGGGATGAACTCTTCCGCCGGGTCGAGTACTGACTTCCTGTTCTCCGCGGAGCTGGTCGCCGGCGAGATCGCTGTGCCGGATGGAGACGACCAGCCGGGGACTGTGTACACGTACACCGGTCCGATCACGATCGCCGAGAGCACGCGAATCAAAGCCCGCGTGTTGGTCGCCAGCAACGCCTACAGTCCCTGGAGCGGTCTGGCCCAGGCGATCTTCGACGTCGGCTCGGTGGCTCAAAGCGTACGGATCAACGAGATCATGTACAATCCCGACGGCGCGGAGGACGTGGAATATGTTGAGCTCGTCAATACCGGCCAGTCCGCCGTCACATTGTACGACGCCCTTCGGGAGGCCCCCTGGCGATTCACCGACAACCCCGCGGACCCGGCCATCGATTTTCTGTTCCCGACCGATCCGCCTGTGACGCTGGCGCCGGGCGAGTGTCTGCTGCTCGTGAAGGACCTGGCCGGATTCGACGCGGCCTACAGCATCCCGGCGGACGCGCAGGTCTTCGAATGGGGCCGCGGCAAACTCGCCAACAGCGGCGACACGATCCAGCTCTGCGCCCCAGGCAACGAAAGCTTCGACAGTTCCCGCTCCTGGACCGGCGTTGACGCCGTCACGTACAGCGATGGCTCGCATCCGGAGTCCTTCGTCACTGGGATCGATCTATGGCCCACCGAGCCCGACGGCTACGGCATGGCCCTGGGCCGGATCGAC
>CAZDTD010000584.1:0-1582 GCA_964507995.1 uncultured Pirellulales bacterium
TCACGCCATCGCCCTGGGGCGACGAATCGATCAGCTACATGCGATTCGTCCAGCCGGTCCTGGACAGATACTGCGTCGAATGCCACGGGGCTGGCGGAAAAACGAGGGCGGCCCCCGATCTGACGTTCCATGGCGACGGTCTGTTCAAAGAACCCTATGTGCTATTGCTTGGCAATCCTTCCTGGGGAGCGGCGTACCATCTGCCCAAAGACCCACCGCCGGGCTTTGGCATCGCCGACACGATCATGGTGGAGGCCTATGACCAACGCGACCCGGACGCGTACGCGACGCCTGAACCAATGACGAAGTTGTCCTACCGCAGCCGGCTGGTCGAGATGGCTTCGAACGGGCAGCACTACAACGTGCGAGTGGACGAGGAAAGCCGCCTGAGACTGATCGCCTGGGTGGACGCGATGGGACCCTACCTGGGCGATGAGGAAGTGCGAGAGATTGACGACCCCGAGTTCCAGGGGATCGACTGGCTGTCCATCCGTCCCCAGATCAAGAACGCGCCGGTGGTTGTGCGCCCCGGTCCCATAGACGACGGCCCATAGTCACTGCGAGATTCGAGCGACGCCGATCGGTTGGGCACTAACTGATTCGAGTTTTCAGGTTTTTGATCAGGCCGGAGAGGACCTGCGCGGGGATGTCCTCCAACTCCGGGTCTGGGGCCGGGCTGTGCACGAACCCGTCGAGGATGCCGACGGCCTTGCGGCGGTGCGGCACGATCAACTCCGCCGTGCGCTGGGCGTCATTGAGGTCGCCAGCCGCCATCTGTCGCAGATAACGGATGATGATCTCCGTTAATTTCTCCTCGCTGATGTCGATTCCACCGGTGAGAGACGGGCCCTCGGCCTCGGGGGCCGCTTTTTCCTGCAGGATCTCCCGCGTCAGCTCGAACGTCTCGTGCAGCAACTGCTTCTGCTTTTGCTCGTCCATCTCGTCGATCGGGGCGAGCTTGAGTTCGTCTTCCTCCGAGATCGGCTGAGGGACGTAGACTTTGTTGTGGCAACCCGGGCATTTGCCCCACTTGCCGCCCGCACTATCCGGCGCCTCGATCTTCTTGCCGCAGAGGCTACATTGAAATTTGATAGGCATTCCAGTACCTCAGCAAAAAGTCAATGTTCTGTCGTGTACTCCGCCGCGACATCGGTTGTGATGCCACCACGGGGTGTAAACCGGGCCGTCACCTTCATCCAGCGAGGTTGGCACACGCCGCTCAGGTCATCCAGTATATCATTCGTCAGCGATTCGTAGAAGATGCCTTTGTTTCGATAGCCCTGGAGATAGAACTTCAAGCTCTTGAGCTCGATGCAGCTTTTGTCCGGGCAGTACTCGATCGTGATCTCGCCGAAGTCCGGCTGGGCCGTCTTGGGACAGACGCTCGTGAACTCCGGGCAGCGGATCGTGATCCGATAGTCCCGGCCCGGACGCGGATTGTCGAACAACTCGATTTTGGCGCAGTCGCCCATAAGCCACCCTTGGCGGAGTCCCCATTCCCCGGGGCTCCATATCTCATTTTCTGATCTCCAATATAACGCCTGTGACAGAGGCGAACAAGCCTGAACCGAGACAAAATCCA
>CAZDTD010000585.1:0-1580 GCA_964507995.1 uncultured Pirellulales bacterium
TCTTCAGGACGGCCAAAACCCTGGAGAACCGCGCGATGTCGGACACGATCATGTCTTACTGGGTCAATTTCGCAGCCAGCGGCGACCCCGGCGGCCCCGGTCTGCCCCAATGGCCGGTGTTTGACGGCGAGACGATGAGCGCCATGATCTTCGGCAAGACACCTCAGGCGGGTCCGACTCCAAACCTCGAAAAGCTCAAGGCCTTTGACACGTATTACACGCGGCTGAAGGGAGACGTCCCGAAGTAGGCGAAGCGTCAAATCATTCAGAATAGGAGTGCCAAGTGGAGGCCAACAATATGACGACAAGAACCACCTTTCGATCCTACGGTCCGGCCGTGCCGTGCGTGATCGGACTGCTTCTGGCGTGCATCCTTACGCCCGTGCAGGCCGACGACGCCAAGCCGGCCTCCTCCAACGTTCCGGGAGCGAAGTACCCGAAGGTTCACCCGGACGGCCGGGTGACATTCCGGCTCAAGGCGGCCAACGCGAAGAAGGTGCAATTGAAGCCCGGCGGCGAAGGGCGGACGTCATGGCTGGCCGACAACGGGTTGGGCAAGAACGTGTTCGACATGAAGCGTGGGGTGTTCGGCTACTGGACCGTCACCACCCCGCCCGCGGTGCCCGGCCTCCACACCTACTGGTTCATCGTGGACGGGGTCATCGTGAGCGACCCCGGCAGCGAGCACTATTTCGCTGAACGCTACTGCAGCGCCGTCGAAGTCCCTGAAAAGGGGGTAGATTTCTACGACGTCAAGGATGTGCCGCACGGCGAAGTACGGGCGCTCTGGTATCACTCGAAGGTGACGGACATGGCCAACCGGGTGATGGTGTATACGCCGCCCGGGTATGAAAAGGGGACCGAGAGGTACCCGGTGCTGTACCTCCAGCACGGGGCCAACGAGGACGAGCGTGCCTGCACGGACAAGGGGCGGGCGAACTTCATCCTGGACAACCTGATCGCGGCCAAGAAGTGCAAGCCGATGATCGTGGTGATGGGCGACGGGAAGGCGACCAAAGCCGGCGTGAAATCCACGATGGGCGACTACGCCAGGTTTGAGACGGTGCTGATCGAGGAGCTGGTCCCGCTGATCGACGCCACGTACCGCACCCTGGCCGACCGTGACCACCGGGCGATCGCGGGGGCGTCGATGGGTGGGATCCAAGCCCTCCAGTTCGGCCTCAGGCATCCGGACCTGTTCTCATCGATCTGTGCCATCAGTGCCCCGGTCTTCGGTCCGTTCGACGTGAAGACCGCGTACGATAAGGCGTTCGCCGACGCGACGGCCCTCAACGAGAAAACTCGCCTGCTCTGGCTGGGATGCGGAAGTGACGAGGCGTTCGCCGAAGGCATTCGGGGGATGCACCGTGCTCTCGACGAGGCAGGCGTCAAGCACGTCCTTTTCGAGTCGCCCGGCACGGCTCATGATTGGCAAACGGCACGCCGCTCCTTGCACGACTTCGCACCGCGATTGTTCCAAAATTGAGCGATTTCGAGACATCCGTCATCAAGACTTCTTCAGGAAGCGAGTCTCATCGTGAAAAGAGTCACGTCAATCCTGTATTGCCTCGCCGTGATCT
>CAZDTD010000586.1:0-1578 GCA_964507995.1 uncultured Pirellulales bacterium
CGCAGGAGCTTGTTGGCTTCCGGCGAGTTGGTGAACTGCATGTTGGCCGTGTCCCAGTGCAGCTTCTTGTCCACCCGCAGGGCGATGTCACCCAGCGTGATCGTCTCGGCGAACGGATAGACGTTCTCGAAACTGGCGTCGGAGGGCTGGCCGCCCCGGCAGGCGCGAATCCACTGGTCCAGCTCGCCGATGGGACGCGGCAGCGTCTCGGGCGGCTTGACGAACGACTGCATCTTCCTGGCGGGGATCAGCCTCGGATTGTCGCCCATGAACCCGCCCAGGAGTTTGCCCTTGTCCCCGACGAACAGCATGCCTTCCTCGGGCATGTCCTGGCCGTCCTCTTCCAGTTCCGCAGGCTTCGGGGGCCTCATGCCGCCGTCGTACCAGTGCACCGACACGGGCGGCCTGCCCTCCCTCGCGGGAAACTCGAAATGGACCGTGCTCGCCTGCGGAAAGGAGACCGTGTTCACCTGCTTTTTCCAGAGGTGGTCGATGATCGCCCAGTACTGGCTGGCCATGGCCTCGACGGTTGTCGGCGCGCCGAGCTTGAGGATCTTCCAGATCTGGAAGAAGCTGTAATTGCCCATGTCGCCGAGGGCGCCGCTGCCGAAGTCGATCCAGCCTCGGAAGACCGCGTGCGTGTAGGCCGGATGGTACGGCCGATGCGGGACCGGCCCGAGCCAGAGGTCCCAGTCGAGTCCCTTCGGCACGGCCGGCTTGTCCTTCGGCAGTTCCGTCATCCCCTGCGGCCAGAAGGGCCGCGTGGACCAGTTGTGGACCTCGCGCACCTCGCCGATGGCGCCCGCCGCGAGCCACTCGGCAATCGTTGCGGTCGAGCCGATGCCGGCGGAGCAGAACATGTGCGTCGCCAAGCCGGTCTTGCGGGCCGTGTCGCGGGACAGTCGCGCCTCGTAGAGCACGTTGGCGAGTGTCTTGTGCTGAATGACGTGCTTGCCCTTGTTCATCGCGGCCACTGCGATCGTGCCGTGCAGGTGTTCCGGCGTCATGATGTACAGGGCATCGACGTCCTTTTCCTTGTCCAGCAATTCACGGAAGTCGGTGTACGCGGCGCATCCTTTGTACTGCCCTGTGGGTGTGCTCATCCCATAGTAGCTCTCGATGATCTCTCGTCCCACCTCGCGCCCGCACCGACAGCCCGGGACGCCTTCGTCCCAGGCGGGTTTCTTTAGGAACGCGCGGACCTTGTCGCGGATCTCGTTGGGACCCCACGCGACGTAGTCCGTGCTGTTGGCGTTCGGGTCGCACACGCAGGTGATCTTGAGTTCCTGCTTGGGCAACGCCTCGATGAGCTGGCGAATCCCCTGCGTGCCTGCGCCGATGTAGGCGACGTGGATCTTCTCGCTCGGTGGCACGCTCTTCGACCCGGCCATCACGTGGCTCGGCACGACGGTGAAGGCCATCGCAGCCGTCGATGCGGCGAGGAATTGGCGACGATCTAGATCGTTCGTTCGGATGGGGGCGTTCGCTTTCATGGCTCATTCTCCTTTTTCAGGCAACCGCAATTCCGGCTCTCACCACGCCGGCGGCAAAACCAACGCCGATAGCTTACCCCATCCG
>CAZDTD010000587.1:0-1577 GCA_964507995.1 uncultured Pirellulales bacterium
GCCGTCATCGGCGGCCTCCAGTGGGACGGCATCGAGCTCAAGCTCGCTCCCGCCCGGTGAGGCTACCTACACATCCCACATCCCGCGGAAGCCGGCAAATCCATTGCGGATAGTGAACCGATGCGTTAGAATGCCACAAGGCGGTTCCAAGGAGCCGTGCGGAGCGGCAACCGCCGCGTGTTCATTCTTATATCGCATTGGAAAGAGCCAGGATGATCAGTGGTATAATTCTTGGGGTAATTGGCGGTCTGGGGCTTTTCCTCTATGGAATGGTCCAGATGTCGGATGGTTTGAAGAAGGTCGCAGGCCGCAAACTCAAGGTTGTCCTGGAGACGATGACGAAGAACACGTACATCGGCTTCGTCGTCGGAGCGCTCGTGACCGCGTTCATCCAATCCAGCTCGGCTACGAGTGTCATTGTTATCGGACTCGTCAACGCCGGCCTGCTCACCCTCAAGCAATCCATCGGCGTCATCATGGGCAGCAACGTCGGCACTACCGCCACCGCCTGGCTGGTCTCCATCGCGGGTTTCGGCGGGATCAGTGTCGAGTTGTACGCTTTGCCGGCGGTCGGACTGGGATTCCTGCTCCAGGCAGGCGGACGCACGCGGACGATGAAGAGCGTAGGCACGATCCTGCTCGGCTTCGGCGTGTTGTTCCTGGGCATCGAGTACATGAAGGAGGCGTTCGGACCCCTGCAGGAAAGCCCGAAGGTCCAGGAGATCTTCGTTACCTACGGAACCAACCCCTTCTTCGCGGTGCTGGTCGGAATGATGTTGACCATGCTGATCCAGAGCAGCTCGGCCTCCATCGCCATCGTGCAGTTGCTGGCGATGGGCGGGGCCTTCGGGACGAACTGGCAGGTCGCGCTGGATATGGCGATCCCCTTCGTCCTGGGCGCGCACGTCGGCACGACGATCACGGCCCAGCTTGCGGCCCTGCAGGCCAATCGCACCGCCAAGCGGGCGGCCTGGGCGCACACCATGTTCAACGTCCTCGGCGGGGTGATCGTCTTTCCGTTCGTTCTGCTGGGCTGGTACGGCGCGATGGTGGATTATCTGATCCCCTGGGAACTCTCGGCGAAATCGATTGCAGGGAGCATCGCGGTGGCGCACACGACGACCAGCGTGATCTATTCGGTCATCTTTCTGCCGCTGGCGTCGCTTCTGGAGAAGGCGGTGCTGCGAATCATTCCGGTTCGACCCGCGGAAGCGGCGGTCCAAGCCGTGGTGCTCGAACGCCACCTGCTGCACACGCCGGACATCGCGCTGGAGCAGGCCCGGCGGGAGATCGTCCACATGGCCCAGATCGCCCGAGCCGGTTTCATGGACTCTGTGGACGGCCTGCTCGGCGACGACAAGCGAAAACTCGAATCCGCCCACGTCGCAGAGGAATTCACCGACACGCTCCAGTATGAGATCACGACCTATCTGACGGAACTGTCCCGCCGGGAGCTTTCCGAGCGAGTTGCGGTCGCCCTGCCTGTGCTGCTGCACACCGTCAACGACCTGGAGCGAATCGGCGATCACGCGGTCAACGTGGTGGAGATCGCGATGCGCAAGATCGAGCAGAAGGTC
>CAZDTD010000588.1:0-1570 GCA_964507995.1 uncultured Pirellulales bacterium
CCTACCCGCTCACGGGCGTCACCGCCACGGCCTCCAGCTCGAACGCCGGCATGGGTCCGGAGAAGACCGTCGACGGCTCGGGCCTCGACGGCGAGGATCGCCATTCGAATTCCGAAGCCGACATGTGGTTCAGCGCCAAGGACGCCCCCGCACCCGCCTGGATTCAGTACGCATTGGACGACGTGCACAAACTCGACAAGATGCTCGTCTGGAATTCCAATCAGTTGCTCGAATCGCTCCTCGGCCTCGGCGCCAAAAGCATCACAATCGAATATAGCGAAGACGACGCCGAGTGGGCGACGCTGGGCAACTTCGAACTGACCCAGGCCCCCGGGGATGCCCCCTGCGACGCGGATACGGTCGATCTGGGCAGGATCGTCGCGAAATACTTGAGACTGACGATCAACAATAACTGGGGCAGCCTCGTCGACCAGTTCAGCCTGAGCGAGGTGCGGTTCTACTACGTTCCGACCGAGCCGAGGCAACCTGTGCCCGCATCCGAATCGACGGGTGTGGCGGTCGATTCCATCTTGAGCTGGCGGGCCGGACGCAAGGCCGCCTCGCACCAAGTCTGCTTCGGCACGGATCAGCAGGCGGTAGCCGAAGGGACCGCGCCGGTCGCCACCGTCGCGAACGACAGCTTCGATCCAGGTCCGCTCGCGCTCGGCACGACCTACTACTGGAAGGTGGTCGAGATCAATGAGGCTGCCGTCCCCGGCGTCTGGGAAGGCGACGTCTGGAGCTTCTCGACGGACGATTCCATCGTCGTCGAGGATTTCGAGAGCTACAACGACGACATGGAGGCCAACACCGCGATCTTCCAGACCTGGCTCGACGGCTACGAGGTGGATGAGAACGGCTCGGTCGTCGGCTATGGCACCGGCCCGTTTGCCGAGCAGACGATTGTCTTCGGCGGCAAGCAGTCCATGCCGTTCGCCTACAATAACACGGGAAGTGCCGCGTACTCCGAGGCCGAACGGGACTTCGACAAGGCCCAGGACTGGACCCAATACGGCGTCCAGACCCTGTCGCTGTGTTTCTTCGGCAATCCAGCCAACGCCGGCGCCGGGCGGCTCTATGTAAAGATCAACGGCGTCAAGATCCTCTACGGCGGCGCCGCAGCCGACCTGACGATCGCAGCGTGGATGCCCTGGGCGATCGACCTGGCCTCCGCGGGCGTCAACCTGAAGAAGGTCACGACGCTGGCAATCGGCATCGACGGCAGCGGATCGACAGGCAGCCTCTTCATCGATGAAATCCGCCTGTACCCCGGCTCCGGCGCAACCGTGACGCCGGTCGATCCGGGCACGACGGGTCTCGTCGCCCACTACACATTCGATGGCGACGCCCAGGACTCCGCCGGCGGCCATCATGGGACGCCCGTCGGCTCGCCCGGCTACGCCGCCGGCAAGATCGGCCAGGCCCTCAATATGACCGCCGACGGACAGTATGTCACGGTGGCCTACGCCGACGACCTGGCAATGGGCTCCTTCACCGTCGCGGCATGGGTCAACATCGCCGACACGACCGCATCCCGGGGAATCCTCGGGACCCGGTTCAACAGCCAGTA
>CAZDTD010000589.1:0-1568 GCA_964507995.1 uncultured Pirellulales bacterium
TCGAACTGAGCAAGCGGGAGGCGGCGATCATTCAATACTTGGCGGCCAACCCCGGCCGGGTGATCGGCCGGGAGGAACTGTACCGACAGGTCTGGAACGACACGTTCAGCGATCTCGGGACGCGGACGGTGGACATGCACATCGCCAAGCTGCGGGGCAAGATCGAGCTCGATGCCGCCAATCCGCAGATCATCCAGACCGTTCGCGGCGCGGGGTACAAGTACATTGGGCAAGGATAGCGGGAAGAAAATCCGAAATTCGAAGCTCGAAATTCGAAACAAGCACAAATGACCAAAGCTCGAAATTCAAAACGGAGCGTCCGGCGAGCGTCAGCGTTTCGATCCTTTGGATTTCGGCCCTTTGAATTTGTTTTGGATTTCGAGCTTCGAAATTCGAGTTTTCCCCTTTCGGGGTATCCATGTATAGACGTCTGATCATCCTGACCGCCATCATCGTCGCGGCCGTCTGCGGGCTGGGCGGACTCGGCTTCCACGCCATCGAGAAGTGGGCTGAGGGCCTGGAGGGGGTCCGACTGGGCGAATTCGCCGAGGTGGCCGAGCAGATCCGTCAGGACGTCAAACGCAAACTCGACGAGTTCATCGAGGTCGAACAGCAGCGCAAGTACTCCGACTATCTCTATTCCTACGTGCCCGAGAACATCGTGGACGCACAGCAGTTGTCGCTGGTGCGGTCGCCCCTCGGCGATCAGATGTCCAACTGGTTCGCCTACGGCTATTTCCAGGTGGAACCCGATGGAACGATCGTAACCCCCTACTCCCCCGCCGGGCCATCCGGCTCCGACGAGCAGAACGAGTTGGCCGAGGCGGTACAGGACCATTACTCGAACGTCGTGGAGAATGTGCTGCCCTCGATCAACTTGCGGGCGGGCGGGCCCGAAGTGTCCACGGCGAAACCGAATGTCTTCCTGGAGAGGGATAATGCGGCGTCCCGCGTCGCCCTGGTGACGGATGAAACACCATCGAAGATCCCGGCGATGAGAAAAGGGCTCCCGGAGGGGCTCAGCAGCCGAAGCCAGGCCTATCCCATCGAGAGCTTCAAACAGAAAGCCCAGCAGCCACAGGTATATCAGTCGCGTCGTTCCATCATCGCCTCCAACTCGGCACAGACCCCCCCGCCGGCCGACCAGACGACACAAGTGTTGGTCCCGCAGGTGGTGACATCGTCCGTCGATGAGATCGCCCCCGCCGTCCGCGGGGAACAACAGGTTCGAGCAGACATCCCGGCCACAGGCACGCAGGCGGAGCAAAGGATGTTTCAGACGCCAGCGCAGGCCCAGATGCGCGACCAGGCCAGCGTGACAAGCGCCCCGCAACAATCGGCGTTAGGTCCTCCCGCTTCGGATACGGTGCAGATCCGCATGGAGCCGTTCGTGCCGCTGGTCGTGCCCGACCCCCATCATACGCAGTCGATCTTCGGCGGCCAGGTCTTTCTCCTGCGGCACGTGCAGATCGAGAGCCGGCATCTGCTCCAGGGCTTCCAGCTCGATGAGCAGCGACTCATCGCGGAGGTGGAGACCTCGGCGCGGTCCTTCGTCCGCGAAGGCATGG
>CAZDTD010000590.1:0-1568 GCA_964507995.1 uncultured Pirellulales bacterium
CTGAGCTCGCGTATCAAGGTTATGGCCGGTCTGGACATCGCGGAGCGGCGTCTGCCGCAGGACGGTCGTATCTCCCTGACCGTACAGGGCAATCCGGTCGATCTCCGTGTCAGCGTGCTGCCCACGATGTTCGGCGAAAGCGTCGTGCTCCGTGTGTTGGACCGCAGCCAGGTGAGCTTCGATATCAACAAGCTGGGGCTGCGACCCGAGGACGTCAAGACGTTCCGGACGCTGATCGACAAGCCCAACGGGATCATCATTGTTACTGGCCCTACGGGCAGCGGCAAGACCACGACTCTCTATGCCGCCTTGAATGACCTGAATACGATCGATACGAAGATCATCACCACCGAGGACCCGGTGGAATACGACATGGATGGCATGATCCAGGTCCAGATGAAGCCGGCCATCGGCCTGACGTTTGCCCGATGCCTGCGTTCCATCCTGCGTCAGGACCCGGACATCATCCTGGTCGGTGAAATTCGTGACCTCGAGACCGCGGAAATCGCGGCCCAGTCGTCGCTGACCGGCCACTTGGTCTTTACGACGGTGCACACGAACGATGCCCCGAGCACGGTGGCCCGTCTGATGGATCTCGGCGTCGAGCCGTTTCTTCTGACGGCCACCATCGAAGGCATCGTGGCCCAGAGGCTCGTGCGAAAGATCTGCACGGCCTGCAAGACGCCGTTCGAGCCCAACGAAGCTCAGCTCAAGGACCTGAGGCTGACGGAAGACGACATCAAAGGCAAGAAGTTTTGGTATGGCAAGGGGTGCAGCCGGTGCAACGGCACCGGGTACAAGGGCCGGCTCGGCATCTTCGAGATCATGGTCTTCAACGAGGAGGTTCGCGAACTGATTATGAACCGCGCCTCGACGAACGTGCTGCGCGTGGCAGCCCTCAAGGCCGGGATGATCCCCCTGCGGGAAAACGGTCTGGCGGCCATCTACGACGGCCTGACGACGATCGACGAAATCGCCAGGCAGACGATGGTCGAAGGGTAACCAACTCATTTGAATTGCGGAACAGGTGAACGGATCAAGGGAAAGTGAGGTTGGAATATGCCGGTCTTCCAGTACATAGCGCTGGATTCCCAAGGGGTCGAGATCAAGGACGAGATCGAGGCTCTGAGCGAAAAAGAGGCGATCAGCAAGATCCGCAACATGGGGTATTTCCCCACGAAGGTTCGCCCGAAGTCCGCTGGGGCGAAGGCCGGAGGCAAGGCCGGCGTCGCGAAGGTCAAGAGGCGACGCGGGTCCGGCGCCAAGGTCAAGATCAAACAGGTCACGCAGTTCGCCAGGCAGCTCTCGACGCTCCAGGACGCAGGCCTGCCCGTGTTGCGGTCCCTGCGTATTCTCGAAGAGCAGCAGAAGAAGGGTGCGTTCAAACGAATCATCGGGTACGTGGCCGACGATATCGAGGGCGGTTCGACGCTCTCGGAGGCGTTCGGCAAGTATCCGCGGTGTTTTGACCGGTTGTTTGTGAATATGGTCGCGGCGGGCGAGGCCGGCGGCGTGCTCGACCTGATCCTGTCCCGCGTCGCGGACTTCAAGGAGAAGGCCGAACGGCT
>CAZDTD010000591.1:0-1568 GCA_964507995.1 uncultured Pirellulales bacterium
TTGCGCTCGAAGAGCAGATGCAACAGCGACTGGCGGAGATGCCTGAAGCGCTGCGCCAGAGCCGGGCGCTCGTTTCCGCGGATGTCGACAAGGAGTTCACGCGGATCCTGGACTACCTCACCGCCGACACCGGCTGGAAGGAGGATATCACCAAGAAACCGAACCTCGTCATGGAACGCGATCTGGCGCCCTTGCGGGAGGCGTTACAGCGATACGCCAACATGGCGGGTGCGGACGCCGCCAAACTGGCCACCCTGCGCGAGACGATGGACAAGATCGAGCAGCAGGACCTGGCGAACCGAGCCGTGCGGGCCGAGCGGACCTACATGGAACCCGACCAGTACGAGGGCGAGGACGCCGACGACCTCCGCCGTAAAGCAGGCCAAATCGTGAAAGACAAGGTCGCCCAGGCCCAGGTTCTCCGGGCGACGCTGCCCGCCGAGGACTGGCAGCAGGAGAGCGTGGTCGAGTGGACGGACACCACACATACGGCGTTTCGATACCGCAACACGCGGTTCATAACTGCCCACGTGGCCGCCAAAGGGGCCGACGGCAAGGCCTTCCTGCACGCGGTGCATCTGGCCTCCAACCGCCAGACGGACGGTAGTTGGGGCTCGCTCTACGGCCACATCATGTGGTTCGACTGGATGGCCGAGAAGAACGTGAACGAAGACCCGCCCAGCCCGTGATGCGGGCGAGACCACCGAGTAGTCTCGGCGTCAGAGCGCCTCGCTCCGTCGAGCCATCGCCCGAGCCTCGAATTCTCCGATCACTACAGAGTCATTGTAGCCAGACTCTGTCGCCAAGTCAAGAATGGCCGAAGATGGTGCGTGGTACGCACCCTACTACGCCGTCCAGGTTAATTGAGTGGGCAGATCCAGGAAGTCACTCTTCGTAGGTCGTGCGTCCTCGCACGACTCTCTTTAGGCGAGCGGGGACGCTCGCCCTACGAAGAGGCGAGCCTCTTCGCGTGGTCCGGTCAGGCTCACTTCCTGCGCCGCCCACCATTTTACGGATCATCCGGTTTTAGCGTACATTCGTGATCCGAGCACGCCCGAAGCGGTCGTGCAAGGGAGATTTTCCGCTTTACGCCAATAGCATGATTGGGGCAAGAGAGCGACGCCCCAGGTGAGCGGCGGCGTCATGTCACGGGGCCGCTGCCCTCCCGCAACGCGGGCTCGTGCCCAGGGGCAGGTTGCCTGTCCGCAGAGCGGGTCCCCCAACGCCCAAGACCAGTGACCGCCTGACGCCGTACCGCTCTTTCATCATGCTATTGGCTCAACGCGCAAAATCTCGGGGTCTGGGGCGGAAGCCCCAGGAGCTATCGAAGTACGCTGGAACCGGATGAGCCCATTTTGCGATGGACAGCGTACTATAAGAAGAACGCTTCCTTCGTTCTTCTCCGGGTTCTCTGTGTCTCTGTGGTGCATCGTCCTGTGTAGTCCGTTTGCAGGGTGCGTATCACGCACCGCTTCCATCTTGCCGGACCGGGGCGCTCCGGACGCAGCGGAAGCCGTAGATGTCGTAGCCGAAGCAGACGTCCACGTAGCCGGGGTTCTCGTTGTAGC
>CAZDTD010000592.1:0-1566 GCA_964507995.1 uncultured Pirellulales bacterium
GAGGCTGTGAAAGAATTCGAAGTATGACAGTCCATCGAGTTTGTCTCTGGGACGAGATCGGGCTTCGTTTGTTCGGCGGATCGCACCCACTCCGACGTGCCCGAGTGCCCGTCGTCTCTTCGACTACCCTATTTTCCTCGTCACGGCGGCAATCTGTACCCTTTCTTGGTTCTTACTGGCTCAACAACGCACTGCCGAAGTGCATCAGGTTGTACGCCAGCGCAGACCACAGCACCACGCACCGGACTTTGCCAAGACCACGCACCAGGAACGGACCCAACCCCCGATACATCCGCAAATCCGCGTTGACCGTCTCGCTCGTCGAAGCCCGTTCCTTATAGATCGTCTTGGCCGGATCACGGGCCATCCGTGTCCGCCAGGCCGCGACCTCGGGACTGTCCGTCTCACGTACCCGATATGGGTCGGCATCTTTGCCGGATTGCTGCGGCGGAGCGTACACCTTCACTCCGGCCTTCTCCGCTCGCTCGATCTGCTCGAGCTTCACGAATCCCCCGTCCATCAAATGGTCTTTCACGGCACTCCCCGTCCGCTCCTGGACCTGCTCCCGCAGCGGCTCGCTTTGCGCCTTGTCCGTGCCCTCCGTCGTCACGCCCACTCCCACGATCGCCCGAGATTCCGTATCCGCGACCAACTGCACATTGTACGCCGGACGAAAACCGCCGTCCGGCATCTTCATCACCCGCGCTTCGCTGTCGGTCGTCGAGACCCGCGGCTCGCTGCGTTTGTCCCGCTGATTGTCCCGCGCACGAGCCTTGACCTGCTTGACCTCCTCCAAGGCCGCGAGCGCCTCGTTCACGCGAGCCAGCCGCTCGCGCGCCGCCCGTTCCCGCGCCGCCGACCGGCGGGCATTGCAATCCGTACTCGCGGGGGCTTCCCGCTGGGCCTTCAGGGCCGCCACCTGCGTCTGGGCTTGTTCCAGCAGGCTCTGGAGCCGGCCCTCGCGGCGAAAACTGCTCTTGCCCGCGCTGGCCCGCACCCGCAGCCCATCCTGGCTGATCCGATGCACGCGGACGAGGTCCCGCTCCATCAGCATCGCCAGCACCTCCGTCATCAGATCATCCAACGCCTTCTCATGGTCCACGCGAAAATCGCTCAGGGTATGATAGTTCACGGATACCCCGCCGCAGAGCCAGCGATACGCATCCTGGCACTCGCACCGCCGCGCCAGCTCCCGCGCGCTACCCACCCCTTGCGTCGCCGCATACAGCCACAACGACACCAGCAGCCGCACGTCCGTCGCCGAACGCCCGGCCTCGCCTGCGCAGACCTTCAATCCGGCGGCAAAACCCGACAAGTCCAGCCGCGCCACCACCTCCCACAGCACCCGCACGTGATGTCCCGCAGGGATCGTCTCGTCCAGCGACACCGGCATCATTCGCATCTGCAACCGGTCCGGCCGACGGAACCGCAACGAACCGATGGGAGGATGGGGGTCGGTGGGGGTTTCCATCCCGTTGACCTGGGATTCCATGCCCGGTAGAATTCCTTGTGTCTTCATGTCCGTAATTCTACCATCCTTGTCAAGACCGATTTTTTCACAGCCTC
>CAZDTD010000593.1:0-1557 GCA_964507995.1 uncultured Pirellulales bacterium
CTTCGACGGCACCGAGTCGAGCGACTGCCTGCTCCAGGGCTTCAAGATCCAGAACTACGCTCACGGCGGCATCCTCGGCAACGGCACCCAGGCCCGGATCAGCCACTGCATCATCAGCGGCAACGGGCCCTGCGGCGCAACCGTGGTCATGAACGTGCAGGGACGCATCGCCAACTGCCTGATCGTAGACAACACGACGTTCCACGATTGCGGCCTGCTGCCCGTCGTCTCGGGATGCGCCGAGTTCGTCAACTGCACCATCGCCAACAACCTCACCGGCATCGACATGGTCGAGGACAACCCCATCGTCCGCAACTGCATCATCTACGCCAATCAGTCCCTCCAGAGGGTCCCGTCAAGCATCTCGCGGGGCGGCCAATCTCAGATATCAACAGTCCAGTACAGTCTGATCGAAGACATGAATGCGGACTTTCGCGGCGTGATCGACGCCGATCCCTGCTTCGTGCGACTAGGTTCCTGGATCGAGAGGAGCGTTTCGACCCGAACGGGCACGGCAACGGCCGACCCTGCGAAAAAAATGGTCCTGGTCGAAGGAGACTACCACCTCAAGTCCGAGGGTTGGCGGTGGAATCCACAGCCGATCCACGGATCGCACTGGTACTTCGACGCGGTGACCAGTCCCGCCATCGACGCCGGAGACCCGATGGACAGTCTGGGCGAGGAGTTCGAACGCGCACCCGACGACGCCGAAGGAATCTGGGGCGTCAATCATGCCGTCGATCTCGGCGTCTACGGCGGCACCACACAGGCAAGCCTGGCCCCGACGAATGACGAAGCGCCGGGCATCGCAGCGGTCGACCTGCGAGATTACTGGCCTTTCGGTCAGGTCGCTCGGGGTGGCGGCGGCTCATATCACTGGTATCTCCAGGACCCCCAAGGGACCATCCGCGAGTTCTATAAATCCGGCGGCACGAGGGCGGGCAGCGACGACGTCTACGACGTGGCTTACCATCTCTCGACCGCCAACGCAGCCGATTGGCAGAGAGCGGTCGATTGCTATTACGCCGACCGCGTCTTGTACATGACCCAGGACGAGCCCCTGCTGAATCCGCCACAAGCGCCTCAACACGTTCAGGCCCAATACCCACAATACCTCGTCGTCGGCTCGACGATCCAGGCGCCCTATGATCCGTTCACAATCGCGCCGGTGGAGTATCGGTCCACCCTGGTCCTTCGCGGCACATTATCCGAGGTGCTGGCCGGCACGAACGTGGACCCGAACCAGATCCTGCAAGGCTCCTGGCTCGACGTGATCGCCTTGGTACAGATGACCGAGGACGGCACGGCCGGCGACCCCATCGCGATCTTCGCACGCGGGTTCGGGCCGCTGTGGATCGCAGGCCAACCGGTGGAAGGGGCAGTCATAGATTCTGAGAGGTTCGGCACTGCCCCGGCCGTGACAAGGGGCGGCTGAGCCCGCAAAGGAACGCGCGGTGGATGTCGGAAGGGAGAGATGAAGTGTAACTCAAGACAAATCACAAATCGTAAATCGTCAATCATCGATGTCGCTGGCTTCACACTCGTTGAGCTGCTGGT
>CAZDTD010000594.1:0-1551 GCA_964507995.1 uncultured Pirellulales bacterium
TCAAGTGGTCGCAGCCACCCATTGAGACCGACCCTGGCTTGGAGACCGTTGTCTTCTGCGGATGGGACGAATCCGCGTATGTCAGCAAGACATCGCAGTATTCCATCGGCACCTGGTACCTCCCGGCGGACAATTTTCGCTGCATCAGCGATGCGCCCGTGACGAGCGTGCACTGGTGGGGTTCCTATGAGGGCTGGGCGGAGGCCGCCGCGCCGGGCATCAAGCCGGATTCCTGGCGGATCGGTTTCTGGAGCAACGCCCCGGCCGACGGCCGCTACAACTTCGGCCGGCCCAACGAATTGCTCTGGGCGGTGACTGTGCCGTCCAGCCGGGTCCAGGAAGAGTGGGCGGGCTACGATGTGTTCCCTCAGGAACCGTCGGATGCCACCTTCCGATACACGGCAGACCTCGGGGCCTCCGAGTATTTTAACCAAGGCCGGTACGTGGCGAGCACTCAGGACCGCATGTTTTGGATCAGCATCACCGCGGTCTATGCCGGCTCGCCTGGCCCAACGTACCCTTGGGGTTGGAAAACCCGGCCAGAACCTTGGGCTGATGGCGCGATCGCGGCGCAGTTTCGCACGGATGACATCAGGGCGGGCTTTATACTTGACCCGACCATGATGCTGCCGGTTACGAATTCTCTGCTTTGCGAGCGTTTGGATAGATACGACTTGGCTTTCGAGCTGGACACGGATCCGGCCTACATCAAGTGGGAACAGGCTTTTACCGACCTGCGCAACTGGCCGTACTATGAGGACGAGCAGTCCCTTGCGACCGGGACCACGTCGCTGAGCGCCAGGCGCACCGTAGCCGACGATTGGCGATGCACGACCGCAGAGCCGATTACCGCCATTGCCTGGTGGGGTTCCTATCTCGGCTATGGGTACTCGCCTGCGGAATGCCAGCAAATGACTTCTCCTGAGCCGCCCGATTACTTCCTGCTGTCGTTGTGGTCGGATGTGCCGAGCTCCGATGCGAGTAATCCGAGAGGCTATAGCTACCCCGGCCGCAAAGTCTGGGAGTACCAGGCCGATTCCTTTGAGGAAGTCCTCGTTGGTTTCGACAGAGACGCCGCGTCGCAGGGATACGAGCCGGTGTATCGCTATGTGGTTCGTCTACCCGAGGACAACTGGTATCGCCAAGACGGCGAGAACGACGTCCTCTGGCTGAGCGTGCAGGCGATCTACCGGTCCAGCAAATCGATCGTTTACCCGTGGGGCTGGACGAATCACGCCTATGCCGCGTGGAATCTGGTGGAGCTTGCGCCGCTGGCTCACTGGAAGTTTGACGAATCCGCAGGCGCCACCGCGGCCGACAGTTCCGGCAATGGAAGCGACGGCATCGTGTACGGCAACCCAACCTGGCGGACCTCCGGCGGCTGGTTCGACGGGGCCCTCGATTTCGACGGCCGCGGCGATTACGTCCGCGTGGACAGACCCATGGGCTTTGACTTTGCTCCGGGTTCATTCACCGTCTCTGCCTGGATCTATCCAAGAGAGACCACCGGCCAGTATCGCGCGATCCTCGAATACGATCGTGACAGCGTCA
>CAZDTD010000595.1:0-1547 GCA_964507995.1 uncultured Pirellulales bacterium
ACGCGGATGCATGGATAGCTCGCAGTGCGTCAGTGAAGACAGGTACGTATGGCCGACTGGGAAATCAATAAGCCGCTGGGCCAGTGCAGCGGAAGCGGACGAAAGATCGAGCCTGGCGAAGAATACTACGGGGCCCTCGTCGAGGTCGAGCAGGGCCTCCAACGCCGGGATTTCTGCGTCGAATTTTGGGAGCGGGAAAAGCCCCTGGTGTATTGCTTCTGGAAGACGAAACTCGCGCCTCCGAACGAGAAGAAGGAACTGTTCATCAGCGACGACATGCTGGTCGCGTTCTTCGAGCGGCTGGCGAACGAGACCGAGCCGGAGAAGGTGAGCTTCCGGTTCGTGCTGGCCCTGGTGCTCATGCGGAAACGCCGGCTCAAGTACGACTCCACGAAGATGGAGGACGGCCGCGAGATCTGGCGGCTTCGCATGGCGGGCGACAAGGACCTGGTCGAGGTGGTGAATCCCCATCTCGACGAGGACCAGATCGAACAGCTCACCTCGCAGATCGGTCAAATTCTCCAGGCGGACCTATGAGCGAAAATCCGAAATTCGAAGCACGAAATTTGAAATCCGGAACAAGCACGAATGACCGAAACCCGAAATCCCAAACGGATCATTCGATGCGGCGTCAGCGTTTCTGTCATTTGAATTTCGGCCCTTTGAATTTGTTTCGAGCTTCGGATTTCGGATTTCGTGCTTTTTTATTGTTGGTGTTTGCTCTGACGGTGCTGCTCGGCGGCTGCGCGGGCGGCCCTGCGAAGCTGGCCGTCTGCCCGGGCAAGCCCTCCGCCGCAGAGGCATTGAAGACGCTCACGGACCGTGCTGCGTCCGCCGTACCGCTGCGGGCGAACGGCCAGGCCATGCTGACGTACCATGTGCCCGGCAAAAAGAAAACCGAACGCCACAATCTGCCCCTGGAGCTGCGATTCGAGCCGCCCGGCAACATCTACATCCAGGGCAGCATCGCGGTCGACGCACGGGCGGTGATCCTCGGCGCCAACGACAGGGAGTTCTGGCTGGCCCTGTCGCCCAAGGAAATGAGCAGTTATTACGTCGGACAGTGGGACGAGGTGCGGGATTTCGATGGGCTGATGATGAGCCCTCGTGTGGTGCTCGAAGCCCTCGGACTCGTCGCGGAGCCGAACGGCGAACTCGATGCAGGCCTCTGGTCCCTGGAGAACAAAGGGGGGTACGATGTTCTCGTCCGCCGGGATGAGACGGGGCGGCCGATCCGTCGGGTGCATGTCTACTCGTGCGACTACGCCATCCACAAGATCGAGTACTTCGATGGGCAGGGTAAAGTGATCGCGGTCGCCCAGCTTGGCGACTACAAGGACGTCGCAGAGGGGTTCCGCGTGCCGACCAAGATGCAAGTCGTCTCGACGAACCCCGATGGACGCAGGGACACGATGGAGATCAGCCTTGCCGGCGTAAGGACCACGCAGTTCAAGGACCAGCAGCGTCAGGTCCTGTTCTCGCCGCCTTCGAGCGGCAAGTTCGACAACATTTACCGATACCAGGCGGGCCGATGGGTCCCCGAGTGA
>CAZDTD010000596.1:0-1545 GCA_964507995.1 uncultured Pirellulales bacterium
CGGACTTCCCGCCGGGGACAGGATTTCTCCAATCCAAGTGGCGGATCGAGGAGGTCGAGAAGGAACTGCGGGCCCAGATCGAGCTGGCGAAGAAGGCCATCCCGCAGGTGTCGCACCTGAGCAGTCACATGGGGACGCCGACGTGCACGCCCGAGTTGCGGGAACTGGTTGCGAAGCTGGCGAAGGAGTACAAGCTGCCCATCGAGACGCCGGGCGCGAAGTACCTCCGCTGGGCTGCGGACGCCAAGGCCTCCGCCGAACAGCGGGAGGCGGCCTTGGTCAAGGCGCTGGAGGAGATCGGGCCGGGCGTGTGGATCGTGATCGAACACCCAGGGCTCGATACGGGCGAGATGCAGGGAATGGGTCACACAGGCTATTGGGAAGTCGCTTCCCATCGCGACGGCGTGACGAAGTCCTTCACCAGCGCCAAGGTCAAAGAGGTGATCCAGCGACGCGGGATTCAGTTGGTCAGTTATCGCGACATGTGGCTTGGACGGTAGGGGACTGTGACGGGGAATCCGAATACCGGTTTGTATCTACTGTTACTCGTCTTTCGGTCGATAATGTCTTTCGCTGGCGTACGCAGAGATACGAGGATGCACCAAGTCAAAGGGCGACTATGAACGTAGACCTTCACTATGGAACAGGCGTTGTCTCGCTGCGGGTTCCGGATCGAAACGTTCAGGAGATCATCCGACCGTGGCAGGGAGAGCAGAGCCAGGACGCTGCGGCGGGCCTGGCGGACATCGTGGGCAGCCGGGCCGAGGCCTTTCAAAAGGAGGTCGTCGGCAAACGAGTGTGCGTCCTCCTCGACGACGGGACGCGCGACGAGCCGCTGGCCGACGTGCTGCCGCACTTGTGTGCCGTGCTTCGCGGAACCGCGTCGGTGCAATTCCTGATCTGCACCGGGACGCACACCGCTGAGACGCCGAAGAACCGCCAGATTTGCTGCGAGGTCGAAAAGGTCGGTCGGGAGGCCCGACTGGTCGTGACGCGAATTCATACCCACGACTGCAAAGCCGACACTTTCCTCGACGTCGGCCGCACGTCGCGCGGGACGCAGGTGCTGGTCAATGCATTCGCCGAGGAGGCGGATGCCTTTCTCGTCGTCTCGGATGTGAAGGTCCACTACTTCGCAGGCTACTCGAACCCGGTGAAGAACTTCGTGCCGGGCATCAGTGCCTTCCGCACGGTCGAACAGAACCACAGCCTGGCCCTGCTCGACGAGTCCACGCACGGTTCGCACCCCTGGCATTCGGATCCTGCTCGCAGAGACAATCCCCTCGCTGCCGACATGGTGGAGGGCATGGAGCGGATCGTCAAGGGACGCCCGGTCTGGGCGTTGGCGATGCTCAGCGCGGGCGAACGTCTGATCTGGGCCCGGTTTGGGCCGGTCCGGGACGTGAGTGCCGAATCCTTCCTCGTCACCGATGAGAGGAATATCCTTTCGGTCGCTCCGGCGACGCGGCTGGTCGTGTCACCGGGCGGGCTCTCCAACGACGAAGACCTGTACATCGCCCAGCGGGCCCTGGAGTTGAACCGGGC
>CAZDTD010000597.1:0-1520 GCA_964507995.1 uncultured Pirellulales bacterium
TCCACGAGAGCCCCCACGCCGCTCTGCATGCAAATGCGATTCAGGTCGGTGCTCAGGCCGTCGCTGATATCCATCATCGCGTTCACGTTCGCGATCCGAACCATCTCGAGGGCCTCTTCGACCCGCGGCTCGAAGTCCAGGTGCTTCCGCAGACCCGAGCCGCCCAGCGAGCCGGTGACGCAGATCGCGTCGCCGACCTGGGCGCCGTTGCGCCGGATGGGCGGCTTGTCACCCGGCTTGCTCAGCATCGAGACGCAGACGACTAAGCGGCCCGCCCCCTGCCAGGCGGTGAGGTCGCCGCCCACGAGGGGGCAGCGATATCGGTCCGCCGCTGAGACGATGCCTGCGTGCAGTTCCTTCAACTCCCGCCCGCTGAAACCGTAAGGCAGGCCGACCGCGACGACCGCGGCCAGCGGAATCGTCGCCATCGCGGCGCAGTCGCTCAGACTGGCCGCCATGGATTTGTAGCCCACCCGCCTGAGGCCCGCGGTTTTCACGTCGAAGTGCGTCCCATCGAGCAGCATGTCGGTCGTGACGAGGACGGAACAGCCGGCCCCGAGGGCGATCTGCGCCATGTCGTCCCCGATCCCGATGGGAATCTGAGCGGGCGAAAGCTCTCGCTGCTGTTGGAACCAGCCTGTGATATCGTCTTCTTTCATAGCAGTTCGTCCATCGCGGAACGGTCGCGTCCTGTCTCTTCGTAGGTCGTGCGTCCCGCACGACTCCCTGCGCGGCGAGCGGGGACGCTCGCCCTACGAAGACTACCCAGCGAGATGCTTCTCCCAGAACGCAAGCTGCTTGCGCACCGGCTCGGGTCCCGCGGCGCCTGCGGAGACGTAGCGTTTCACCACGTTCCCGGCGCCGAGGCACTCGTAGACGTCCGCGTTGATGGCCGGGCACCGCTCGCGGAATTCCTCCAGCGACAACTTCGCCAGGGGCGTGCCCTCTTTCTCGCACTGGGCGACGAGCGAACCGACGATGCCGTGCGCCTTGCGGAAGGGAATCCCCTTTCGCACGAGGTACTCCGCCAGGGCGGTGGCGTCGAGGAAGCCCGCATCGAGTCCGGCGGCGATCTCCTTCGTCCGAAACGCCGTGTGACCCACGATTGCGGCGGCGATTTCGAGCGACTTCGAGATCGAATCGGCCGTCGCAAAGACGTGGATCTTGTCCTCCTGCAGGTCGCGATTGTAGCCGGAGGGCTGGGCCTTCAGGATCGTCAGCATGGCCATCAGGGCGCCGTAGACCGTGCCGGTCTTGCCGCGCATGAGCTCCAGGACATCGGGGTTGCGCTTTTGCGGCATCATGCTCGACGACGTGCAGAAGGCGTCGTCGATGCGAACGAAGCCGAACTCGCTCGACGAGAAAATGATCCAGTCCTCGGCCAGGCGGGACAGGTGCGCCGCGATCAGGGCGCAGTCGAAGATGAACTCGGCGCAGAAATCGCGGTCGCTGACCGCGTCGATGCTGTTGGTGACGATGTCGGTGAAGGCGAGCTGTTTGGCGGTGGCCTTCCGGTCGAT
>CAZDTD010000598.1:0-1517 GCA_964507995.1 uncultured Pirellulales bacterium
CGCAGGGCAGCCATCTCGCAGCTCTTGCGGAACATCATCTCAAAACGTTCCTGAGTCGTCAGAGAGGTCAGATAGTCCAGCTCAAACTCGATTTCCGCACGCTCGTTACAGGTACGCGTCTTCAAAACAGCCATTGAAATCACCTTGCCCAATCACGCCATTTTACGACGGCCCTTCATGTTTATATCCGATCCATTCTTCTCAAACAAGGACGGGGAGATTCACACCCGCCAGGGACTTCGCATCGGACGGTCCAGGAGGGCGTTGGCCTGGGCATCGTTTGTGAATTCTTCTTTCGCCGGGTCCCAGCGGAGGGGGCGGCGGAGCTTGATCGCGATCTGCTCCAGCCAGCAGAGCGTGTCGGTTCGGACGGCAATATCGATCGGCGCGGCCGGCTGGGTTCGGCCCTTGACCGCGTCGACGAAATTCACGTGGTGGTTGTCGCTCTTGAACAGATGGATGTCGTTCGGGCCGAATTTCACCTTCAGCAGCGACTTGGGATTGGCGTCGATCCGCTCGCGATCGACGTGGACCCAGCCCTCGCTGCCGAGGAACAGGACGCCGTGGCCGTAGCCCGCGACCTGGAGCGGATGATTCTGGGCGGTGGCGTCGTCCATGTGGACGAGCGTCACGCCGTTGGCGTAGCGATTCTCCACCTGCCAGCTCGTGGCGCAGTCGGTGAGCATGTCCTCGGGGAACACGCCGGTGCCTTCGATTTCGGTCGGCCCGGACAACTCCGTGCCGTTGCCCCACTGGGCGATGTCGAGATGATGAACGCCCCAGTTGCCGATCATGCCGATGCAGTAGTCCGAGATGCAGTACCAGATGCTCCAGCCTCCCCAGCCGCCGGCGGTCCTGGGCGAATCCGTGTAGGGTCGGCATCGCTCATAGCAGTACGGCGCCATCGGCGCGGGGCCCAGCCACATCTCGTAATCCAGTTCCGGCGGGACCGGCTCGGTGGGCTGCTTCGGGCAGGTCCAACTGCCGGGCACGCCCACGAGGATGGTTTTCAACTGGCCGATCTTGCCGTTGCGGACCAGTTCGCACGCCTGGCGGAAGAAGCCGCCGGAACGCTGCTGGGTTCCGAACTGGAAGACCACGCCGCTGTCGTGCACGACCTTCTGTACGGCCTTGGCGGCTCGGAAGCTCCAGCCCATCGGTTTTTCCTGGTACATGTGCTTGCCCTGCCGGGCGGCCTCGATCGCGATCAGCGGATGCCAGTGATCGGGCGCTGTGATCTGTACGGCGTCGATATCCTTGCGCGCGGTGACCTCGCGGAAATCCTTGAACGCGGCGCAGTCCAAGTTCTCGTACCATGTGTCCACGACCTGTTTGCCCTTTTGGAGCTGGGTCTGATGGACATCGCAGACCGCGGCCACGCGCACTTCCGGGTTGCCCAGGAAGGCCCTCATGTTGCCGGTGCCCTGAATGCCCAGTCCGATGCAGGCCAGGGCGATCCGATTGCTCGGGGCCTGCGATCCGAAGACCGTCGCCGGCACGATTGCCGGCAGTGACAC
>CAZDTD010000599.1:0-1513 GCA_964507995.1 uncultured Pirellulales bacterium
TAGTTGATGATCGAACCTTGAATCGTGCCGCCTGCGTTGCCCCACATCTGGATGCCGTTGGCGGCAATCGCGCCGCTGAGCGTACTGAAACTGCCTCCAAAACCGACGTGGAAACCGGGCGCCATGATGAACGTCCCCGTGTCGTCGTGCAGGCCGGCGAACTGCGCCGTCTGCGGCAGCTCCGTGACCGGATGGCCGGCCACGTTTCCCGTGAAGATGAGCTGATTCGTGCCCGAGTTGTCCGTGTCGTCTCCGTTCGTGACGATGATCCCGGTGACATCGACTCCGCCGGAGAAGGTGACCACGTTCGGCGCCTCGATGAAGACCACCCCCTTGAGCGTGACCTGTCCCGAGAAACTCGGGTTCATGTTTGCCGGGATGCGGAGATTCTCATAAGCCGCGTCCGCGGAGGTGTCCATCTCGGCCGTCAGCGTGTTCGTAGCGTATCCGATGTACTCGTTGGGATTCATCTCGGGGAACTCGCAGGCCCCCGCGCCGATCGTCACGTGGCCCATGGCGTCGGTTCCGGTGTCGCCGCCGATGCCGGCCTTGCCGCCCTGGAGATAGACGTACGCGTACGGATTGACGATCTTCACCTCGCCGGCGATCTGGGAATTCCCCACGATCGACAGCGCCAGCGACGTGTTCTCGCTCTCGATATACGCGTTCGATTCGACCATCAGATTGACGCCGGCCAGCTCGACGTTGCCGGCCAGGGAAACCGGGCCTTTCGAGGCGACGCCAAAGTCGAACACCGTGTTGGCTCGCGTGTCGAACCTGTAGTTCGAGCGAATCGTCCGGCTGAACGACTTGTAGTAGCCGGTCACATCCAACCGAATGTTGTCGTTGTCAATCTTCGTCAGGACCGCGGAGAAAGTCTGACCCAGGCTCGCGTTGAGCGAAACACCCGAGATCGTGATCGTTGAAGTGGTACAATCGGGCGAGAGATTCGTGGCCCCGGATGCAGACAGATCGGCTTCCAGTGCGTCTGCCAGGACACTGAACCGGTTCTCGACGGGTGTTGTCCCGGATATTTCGACTCGGTTCATCCAGTACCGAAGGACTTCCAGTCCGGACTCGGCACAGGACCTCGCGTTGTCCACCTTGCGATAGTTCTCCGCGATCTGGACGTTCGCGCCGGACATGGAGGCTACTGCCACCGCCATTGCGGAGAACATGACGACGAACATCATGGAAAGAACGAGCGCAGAGCCCCTCCGCCCATGGTACTGGACCATTCTGGGTCGTTTCATGTGTTAGTCTGCCTTAGACGATGATTGACGGATACACGACGAACTTCAATAGCTCCTACAAAACATACGGTGCAATCCGGGGATTTCCAAATACCGTGCGCGTGAACGGCCGGAATATCGCGGAATGTCGTATGAGACGCATCCGCTGGAGGGGCGGCGGCGTCTCCACGATTCCGTCCGGGGCGGAAAGAGTGGGTTATCGGGTGTTTTCCTGCTCGGCGAAATAGGAGCTGCGCGCAAAGGGCGCGGAAAGAACCCAG
>CAZDTD010000600.1:0-1512 GCA_964507995.1 uncultured Pirellulales bacterium
CCATCAGGAGGATGGAGTTGCGTCGATTGGCTCGGATGAGTTCCCACATGCTCTTTGCCTTGCCTCCGACTCAGGAGAAAGTGACCTTCGGGGGTTCTCGCTCCAGCGCGGTCTCCACCTGGAAGAAGTCCCGTTTCGTAAAGGCGAACATGCCTGCGACCACGTTCGACGGGAACATCTGAATCCGATTGTTGTAGAAGAGGACCTGGTCGTTGTAGTTTTGCCGGGAGAAGGCGATCTTGTTCTCCGTGCTGGTCAGCTCTTCCTGAAGGGCCAGGAAGTTCTGGTTGGCCTTCAGTTCGGGGTAGTTCTCCACGACGAGCAGAAACTTGCTGAGGGCGTCGGCGAGCTGGCCTTCCGCCTGGGCCGTCTCGGCGACGGTCTTGGCGCCCATCGCGGCGCTGCGGGCCTTTGTAATCGTCTCGAAGGTCTCCCGCTCGTGCTTCATATAGCCCTTGGCGGTCTCGACGAGGTTCGGAATCAGGTCGTGGCGTCGTTTCAACTGGACGTCGATCTGGGCCCACGCGTTGTCCACTTGGTTGCGCGAGCCGACTAAGGAGTTGTAGATGCCGATCAGGATCAGCACCAGCACGCCCAGAATGGCCAAAACCACGATCAACGCAATCAATCCTCCCATGTGATCTCCCTTCTGTCCAACGGACAAAAAATAAAGGCGGTTGTCATTTTATGCCTTGCGTGATGCGACATATGTTTTCGGTCAGGTTACGGTTGCCCATTCCCGCCCGCCACCCCATCGCGAGGGAACCGGGCCAGCACAATCTTTTCATATGGGTGGGTCTGTCCGGCCTCGAAAAGGCAGGCGATGCCGCCATTGGGCAGGGTCGCCAGGCAGGAGTAGGCGGCGGGACCCGCCCACAGGAGCCGGCTCACAGGCCAGGTCTTGCCCTCGTCCTCGCTCATCCGAACGGTCATATCGAGTCGTTTTCCAGTTTCGGCGTGGGCGGGATTGGAGAAAAGCAGCCAGTTTCGCCCATCCGGCCCGGTGCACCGCACGAGGCTGGCCTGGCAAATGGGTTCGACGAGCGTCGGATCGTGCCGGACCGCGGACCACGTCAGGCCGCCGTCATCGCTTGTGGCGATGGCCCGGCTGGTCTGGGAGCGGTCGTAATTTCGCATGTTCATCAGGAGCGTGCCGTTTGAAAGCTCGACGACCTGGCATTCGTTGACCGCCGGGCGGATCGCGCCGCCCAGTCGCCAGGCCTGGCCGTGATCGTCACTGTAGATGACGTGCGAGCAATAGCCGTCGGGATCATCGGGCAACACGAGGCTGTGGTCGCAGGGCACCACCAGTCGGCCTTTCCAGGGGCCTCGCTCCAGTTGAATCCCGACGCCGGGGCCGGTCGCGTACCATCGCCACTCGGGGCGTTTGACATCCGCCGTGATTTCCCTTGGTTGGGCCCAGGTCCGGCCGTCGTCGTCGCTGCGCGTGATGAAGACCCGGCGGGTGTCTTTGCCTGTATTCTGCTTGATCCGATCCTCGGAGTCCTTGCC
>CAZDTD010000601.1:0-1505 GCA_964507995.1 uncultured Pirellulales bacterium
CAAAATATCCGAAGGGGGCCACATACAAATACTTGGTCTTCTTCGAAAATCTTGGCCCTCTTCGGAATCCTGAGGCCGGGTTCGCAAATCGGCCGGCGACAACGGTGGACTTCATCCCGTCGCGGGCTTATCATGGCCGGTCTGACGGGCTACGTGGACAAGAAAAAGGAGCAACCGGGATGATCCGCTCTGTGCCAATCCAGCGAATGGGACTGCTGGTCCTGATGTTGTCGGGTTCGTGTTTCGCCGCCGGGACGTTCTCCAGCGAGGCGCATCGGCAGGCCTTCCTGCGAGCCCTGGACGAGGAGGACGACCGGTACGACGCGACCGCGCGAATGCTCCGAGGCGAGTTCTCTTCGCCGGGCTACCACACGACCCTCCAGGGCGGCGTCGTCCATCGCACCCGCGAGAGCCTCCGGTACGCGGTAGCCCTGCTCGACAGCGGCGATCCGGCCCGGCTCCAGCGGGCGACCGTGATCCTGAACCGCGTCATCCCGTTGCAGGACCAGGACCCGAACAGTCCGACCTACGGGATCTGGCCGTGGTTCCTCGAAGAGCCGCTGGCCAGGATGTCGCCGCCCGACTGGAACTGGGCCGACTTCTGCGGCGTCCAGCTCCTCCAGGTTGCCATCGACCACATGGACCGCCTGCCGGCCGGACTGCAACAGGAAGTCAAGGATTCGATCCTGCACGCGGCCCGCTCCATCCAGCGCCGGGACGTCGATCCATCGTACACGAACATCGCCCTCATGGGGACGTACGTCACGCTCGTCGCAGGCGAACGGTTCGCCGTCCGCGATCTGGCCGAGTACGGTCGCAACCGGCTCCGTCGGTTCTACGACTACTCCCAGAAGAACGGCTCGCTCAGCGAGTACAACAGTCCCGTCTACACGCGCGTGGCCATCGAGGAGATCTCGCGCATGATCCGCCACATCCGGGACGCCGATTCGCAGACCCTGCTGGAAGAGCTGAACCAGGTCGCCTGGGACCATGTGGCTCGTCGGTTCCACGCGCCGACGAGGCAATGGGCGGGTCCGCACAGCCGGTCCTATTCCACGCTGTTGCCCGATGAGACGCTGGCCTTCCTCTCGCGCGCCACCGGCGACGATATAGAGCTGATGCCGGAGAGCCGGGCCTGGGAGAGCCTCGATGCCCATCGCATCGGCGTCCAGTGTCCCAACGACCTCGACGGCTATTTCACGACCCTCGACGCGTCCCGCATGGAACGGGAGGCCTTCATCATCTACGACGGCCAAGCCAGTGACATTGTCGGCGCGACCTACCTGCGCCCGGATTTCGCCATCGGGAGCGTCAACATCGGGGATTTCTGGAACCAGCGTCGGCCGCTCGTCGCGTACTGGGGGACTGCCGCCCGTCCGGTCGCGGCGAGACTGCGCTTCCTCCACGACGACTATGACTACGCCGGCGCGAGCCTGTTCACCGTTCAGGACTCGGCCGACGTGCTCGGCGCGGTCCTGTTCGCCACCGACCGGGGCGACACGCAC
>CAZDTD010000602.1:0-1502 GCA_964507995.1 uncultured Pirellulales bacterium
TGAGATCGCCGCCCACAATGCGATAGACGCCGCTCCAAGTCTGCGACTCGGCCAGAGTACCTGAGACGACCTGCACCGGTTCATCACTCCAATCCGCGAGCCGGACCGTCTTGGCGAGATCGCCGACGGAAACCGTCAGATCGAAATCCCCGCCGCCGGTGAAGGTCACGAGCCCACTGCCCAGACCGTTGCGCAGGACCACGCGATCCACCGAGGGTTCGATACCCGAGTCGTCCGACACCGACAGGACGGCGTTGGCGTCCCAGATGTCCCGGTCGACGACGCCGTTTGCATCGACGATCTGGACCCGCACAAGCACCGGAACGCCGGGCAGGTAGCCATCTCGAACGATCAGATCGACCTTGGGCGCGTTGACATCCGCGGGCAGCACTTGTGCAAGGACATGGCAAGGCAGGGACAGACCGAACATAGCACCCCAGAACGCAATGATAACCACGACATAAGCTCTCAACCGCATCCTCCAAGTTCTCGTCTGACGGATCTGTCCTACGTGCCCTTTATGGCGATTGTGAAGGTCACCTATCTGTTCAATCATAGCGGGAACCGGCCGGCAAGTCAAGCGACGCCAGATGGCCGCACAGGGCGAACGCAAAGTCGCCAGACGAGTCTTACAGATGTCATTGCGAGGAGCATCGCGACGAAGCAATCTCAACTCTCGACATGGGAGATTGCTTCGCTTCGCTCGCAATGACATTCGCGGCAGGGCTTTGAAACGACTTTGCGTTCGCCCTGGATGGCCGCCGCGGTCATGCGCCCAAGACGGCCATTCGGCAACAAGAACGGCGGACAAGCAGGTATTGCCACAAGGCGACATGTGTGGTACGGTACCGCTGTGAACCAGGCAGTCTGTGTGCGTGCGAGCGCGTGCGACCGGGGTTTCGAGACGGGGAAAGGGGACGAGCGATGAAGATTGGATTCCACACCGACGCATTCAACAGTTCCTACTTCAGTTTCGAGAAGTGCCTCCAGTGGGCCCAGGCCAACCACGTCCACTACATCGAGTGCGGGCTGATCGACGGCGTGAGCTGGATTCACGGCCTGGGCTACCAGCCGCACGTCGCACTCTACGAGGACCCGGTCCTGCTGCGACGCAAGATGAACTCGTATGGCGTGACGGGGTTCTCCCAGGTCGATGCGGCCTATCCCCTCTCGGGCAAGGACGGCCCGATCCGCGGCGTGCCCTACGTGATGAAATCAATCCAGTGGGCGCACCTGATCGGCTGCCCCTGCGTGGACACGACCGACGGGATGCACCAGCCGGAAGGACTCACCGACGCCGAGGCCATGGAGCTGATGAAACGCAGCTACGGCCAGATCATCGAGGTCGCGGAAGCCCACGAAACAATCGTGAACATCGAGCCGCACGGCTATTTCACGACCAAGCCCGACATGATGTCGCGAATGCTCGACTTCTGCGACAGCAAGTACCTGGGCATGAACATGGACACAGGCAACACCTTCATCGCAGGCCAGGACCCGGT
>CAZDTD010000603.1:0-1500 GCA_964507995.1 uncultured Pirellulales bacterium
TGGAGGAGTCGGGCTCGTGGTCTCTGAGCGAGGACCTCGTCGTAGGCGTCTGGGGACAGGGAGAGGTGACCGTCTCGAATGGCGGCGGAATCGATGTGGAGGACCTCACGTTGGGCGGGGTGGACTCCAACGATACGGGGTTGAATCCCACGCTCATGGAGGCGTTTGGAGATCCCAACGGGACGGGAACCCTGCTGGTGACTGGAACGGGATCGCTGGTGGACGCAAACGGCGTGGCCTATGTGGGGTACTCCGGTCGCGGCATCGTCGATGTAAACGACGGCGGCGCCGTGGACACGTCCCAGACGATGATCGGCGTCGCCCCCGGCAGCTACGGCGAAATCACCGTGGATGGAAACGACTCGTCCTGGCTGGTCAGCTCCAACTCCGATTTCGATGCTGAAACCGGGTTGTACTCCGGCCTCATGAGCGTCGGCGGATATGGCGAGGGCCGGTTGACGATCCGCAACGGCGGTTCCGTCGAAGCCTACGACACGATCTTCCTCGGCGGTTATTCCGCAGGAGATTTCCTGTTCGATGCGACCGCCATAGGCTATGACCCGAACGGAACCGGCGTCATCACGGTGACCGGCTCGGGGAGCACGTTGACCTCCAGCAATATCTTTGTCGGCGATGCCGGCCAGGGAACGCTCGAAGTCGTGAATGGAGGCCGGGCCGACGCGAGTGTGATGGTCCTGGTCGGCGCCGATGCGAACGGCGCCGGCGCGGTTGTGGTCGACGGCGACGGCAGCCTCCTGGAGGTGGGCGGGTTCGTGGTTACCGGCGCATACAACGACGGCACAACGACGATTTCCAACGGCGGTGTAGTAAGGACCGGAGGGCTGTTTTCCGTCGGCGGCTTCGATCCCAACGGTCTCGGCCTCAACCTGTCGGCCCTCGGGAGCGACCCGAACGGAACCGGCACGGCCACTGTCACCGACGCCAACTCGCGGGTGGAGACGTTCGCCGTCAATGTCGGCGACGGCGGCGGCAACGGCACTCTGAATATCCTCAACGGCGCCACGGTCGCCAGCCAGGTCGGCAACGTGGGCGTGGGCGCGGAAAGCGTCGGTTTGGTGACCGTCGATGGCGCCGGTTACACCTGGCGGCTCTCCGGCACCAACGCTCCTTTGCTTACGTGGACGCTCCAGGGCGAGGGCGACCTGGTCGTCTCCAACGACGGTCTCGTACAGGTCCAGGATCCTTGCGCGGTCCTGGCGGTGGCCGATACGATCACGGTCGGGTCCGAGGGGGAGGCCACACTGACCATCGCCAACGGCGGAACCGTCGTCTCGGGTTCCGTCATTCTGGGCGGAACGAATCCGGAATACGAGAGCCTGGCGGACTACCTGGACCCCAACGCGAACCTGGGGACCGGAATCGGCTTTGCGACGGTCAGCGGGGCCGGGTCCTCGTGGACTGCCGGCACGATGAACGTGGGTTTTTCGGGCGGCGGCAGCCTGACGATTTCCTCCGATGGCCGGGTCACCGACGAGTCCG
>CAZDTD010000604.1:0-1490 GCA_964507995.1 uncultured Pirellulales bacterium
AGGATGTGACGGCGGTCGCCGCCAGGCAGGATGCGCTCCAGACGGCAATCCAGAGCCACAACGATGCAACCACCGGCCAGATCGCCACGCTCGCTGAGAATCAGCAGAAGGTGCAGACGGGCCTCGACACCGTCACAACGACAACCAGCCAGACCGCACAGGATGTGACGGCGGTCGCCGCCAGGCAGGATGCGTTCCAGACAGCGGTCCAGGGCTACAGCGATGCAACCACCGGCCAGATCGCCACGCTCGCTGAGAACCAGCAGAAGACGCAGGCCAGCCTCGACACTGTGGCAGCGACGACCGGGCAGACCGCACAGGATGTGACGGCTGTCGCCGCCAGGCAGGATGCACTCCAAACGACAATCCAGAGCTGCAGCGATGTGACCACCGGCCAGATCGCCACGCTCGCCGAGAACCAGCAGAAGACCCAGGCCAGCCTCGACACCGTGGCAGCGACAACCAGTCAGACCGCACAGGATGTGACGGCGGTCGCTGCCAGGCAGGATGCGCTCCAGACGGCAATCCAGAGTTACAGCGATGCGACCGTCGCCCAGATGACTGTGTTCGCCGAGAACCAGCAGAAGACGCAGGCCAGCCTCGACACTGTGGCAGTGACAACCAGTCAGACCGCACAGGATGTGACGGCGGTCGCCGCCAGGCAGGATGCGCTCCAGACGGCAATCCAGAGTTACAGCGATGCGACCGTCGCCCAGATGACTGTGTTCGCCGAGAACCAGCAGAAGACGCAGGCAGGTCTCGACACCGTCGCAGCCACGACCGGGCAGACGGCTCACAACGTTGCTGGCGTGAGCGAACTGCAGGCCAAGTCGGAACAGAACGCACAAGCCGGTCGCGTGGAAGTCGCCGCAAAACTGGAGGCAATCGCCCAGGATCAGCAGGGCTGGCTCCAGCGGTTCGATGCGACGCAGGCTCGTATCCAGGCCATGGCGGACAGTATCGCCCTGCTCGATCAGCAGCTCGTCAAGCTCCAGAGCGTCTTGCAGACCAGTATCCAGAACACAACGACCGCTGCCGATGCGAACGGCCAGCAGCGTCAGCAGTTCGAGGCCCGAATCGTCCAGGATGTGCAGGCCATGCTCGACGCGATCTCTCAGCTTCGCCAGGCTCAGGCTCAACTCCAGGAGCAGATGGGCCAGGTACACAAGACGACACAGAGCCAGGCCGAGACGCTGAAGGCCACGCTCGATCAGATCAAGCAGCCGCCTGCCGAGGTCAAGGTGAGCGAAGCGGCGAATCCGCCCCAGCCGGTCGTGGTCCAAAACGGCCAATGATCCGGCGACAGCCGATCACATAGTCACCAACCAAGGGGATGACGACGTGTCATCCCCTTCTTTTTTGGTTCTTCGCGGAATAATGGGGATCATCGGAACCATCGGCGCGGCACGCCCGAAGCGGTCGCGCCGGGTGAGCTTATCGCTTTGCGGCCTCCGGCTGGAACGCGAACGAGGCGTTCGCTTGCGGGACTG
>CAZDTD010000605.1:0-1488 GCA_964507995.1 uncultured Pirellulales bacterium
TCATGCCCTTCGGCGAGGTGTTCGTGCACATGCTCAAGATGATCGTGGTGCCGATCATCTTCTTCTCGCTCGTCACCGGCGCATCGAACCTGCCGATCAAGCGATTCGGCCACATCGGGGTCCGGGTCATCGCCTGGTATCTCGCGACGTCGCTGTTTGCCACGGTGCTGGGCACGGGTCTGGCGCTGGCGATCAATCCGGGGTCCGGGACCGATTTGGGCGCCTGGCAGAAGCTCGTCCAACTCAAGACCACGCAGACGACAGCGGCGCCCAGCGACATCCCCACCCAGGGGACGCTCTCCCACATTCTGCTGAACCTGTTCCGCAATCCGTTCGAGGCCCTGGCCGACGGCAACTTCCTGCCCATCATCGTCTTTGCGATCCTGTTCGGCCTGGCGATCCGGGTCATGATCGAGTCCGGCGACGAGGAGCAGGCCAAACGCCTGGCGATGCTGACCGACCTGATCCAGGCCGCCCTCGACGCGACGTTCAAGCTCGTGGACTGGATACTCGAATACTCGCCTATCGGCGTCTTCGCGCTGACCATCGTGAACTTCGGACTCTATGGCCCCGCCGTTGTCGGGCCCTACGTCAGCGTGACACTGGGCGTGATCGTCGGCATCCTGGCGATGATCTTCGTCGTCTACTCCGCGTTGCTCTGGGCGGTCACCCGCCGCAGTCCGATCGAGCTCTTCCGGCGGATCCGCGAGCCCATGATGATGGCCTTCATCACCCGCAGCAGCGGCGCGACGTTGCCGGTTTCGATCAAGACCGCCCAGGAGGAACTCCGCGTCCACAGGGAACTGGCGAGCTTCTCCCTGCCGCTCGGCGCCACGATCAATATGGACGGCGTCTGCGTCCACCTGCCCATGTTCGCGATCCTCGCGGCCAACCTGTTCGGGATCGAGCTGACGCTCGGCTCGCTGATCGTGCTGGTCATCACGACCGTGCTGGCCTCCATCGGCGCCGGCGGCGTCCCCGGCGGCAGTCTCATGCTCCTGTTCATCATCCTGGAGAACCTGGGCCTGACCGCCGACCAGGTCGCGGTGATCGTCGCGCTGGCGCTCGGTATCAATCCGATCCTCGACATGTTCGAGACGATGAACAACGTCACAGGCGACCTCGTCTGCACGTACGCCGTGGCGTCCAACCAGGGCCTGATCGATACACGCGACCCATAACGCATGGCAACGGGACATGGTAGATTTCGTTGGCCGCATCAGACAAGCGATTGTATAATGATGTTATGATCCAGGTTCGGAGAGACTGCGTTTGTTTGAAGAAATTGACCGACGAAGACAGCAACTACGTCGATGCGTCACCCGCTGAGCGTCTGAATATGGTCTGGGAATTGACGGCCGAAGTGTGGTCTTTGCGAGGACAAGACTGTGCTCAACAGCGACTACAGAGACATGTTGCAAGTCTTGACTTGCTGAAGAACAAACGTGCTACGGGCCGAGACAAAGACCGCCTCGACGCGGACCGCTT
>CAZDTD010000606.1:0-1478 GCA_964507995.1 uncultured Pirellulales bacterium
ATGATGTCATCCGCCGTAGCGTCATTCGGCAGCGAGTCGATCACCTGCTTTGCCGTTTCTTTCGTGAGCATAAGCACCCTTCCAACAGGAACCCCATTCATTATACCCCATTCAGGCGACCATTTCCAGCGATTCCGCCCAGAGACCATGCCTCATGCCCCTTCGGGGGCGGGGAGCAGGTTGGCATCGACGCCGGCGATCAGGTGCGGTAGGGGTTCTTCGAGCTCCATGGGCTCGGTGAGGTCCCTCGACAGCTCCGTGAGAAAGCGGCTGGGCTTCATCATGATGAGACTGCCGCCGCGATTGCGATAGACTTGTGGGACCACGAGGTAGACTTCGTCGCGGGCGCGCGTCACCGCGACGTGGAAGACCCGGCGTTCTTCTTCGAGGTCCTCGTCGCGATTCATGGCCATGTCGGTCGGGAATCGGCCGTCGGCCAGCCAGGGGATGAAGACGACCGGCCACTCCAGACCCTTGGCCTGGTGGACCGTGCTGAGGATCACGAACTCCTGCTCGGTCGGGCCCTCGACGCAGGTCTCGCCGGAGAATTCGCCCGCCAGCGACGTGTCTGCGAGGAAGGCCTCGACGTTCTGGTACTGGCCGGCGAAATTGGCGAGGGCCTTGATGTCCTCGCGGCGCATCGCGGCGTTGTCGTAATGCGAGACGAGGTAGTCGTCGTAGAACCGCTTGTTCGCCAGGTCGATGATCTCCGCGGGCGAATCGATCTCGTGCGATTCCTTGAGCAGGTCCACGAACTCCTTGAAGAACGGCTGCGAACTCGTCGGCAACAGGCTGGCGGTCTCGATGCCGAGGACCTCGTTGAACGGGTCCGCCGCACTGCTGATGTGCTGCCAGACCCGCCGGGAGATCGCGCTGCCCACGCGGGGCAGCATCTTGAACAGCCGCAGCCAGGCCAGCTCATCGTGCGGGTTCTGCGTCACGCGGAGGTAGCACAGGATGTCCTTCATGTGCGCCTGCTCGAAGAACCGCAGACCGCCGCGGATGTGGAACGGGATGTTGCGACGCTGGAATTCGAGCTGGATCTCCAGCGAGTGCCAATGGCTGCGGTAGAGGACCGCGATGTCGTTCAAGGTCCGACCCTGGTCGAGCAGGTGCAGGACGTATTCCGCGATGAATCGCGACTGCGTGAAATGGTCCTGGCACGCGACGATAGCGGGCTTGAGGCCCGAGGACCGAATGGCCTTGAGGTTCTTGGGCAACCGCCGGCTGTTCTGGGCGATGCTCGCGTTGGCCAGCGTCAGAATCTCCGGCACGGACCGGTAGTTCGTCTCGAGCTTGTACTCGCGGGCGTCGGGGTATCGCTGCTTGAATGTGATGATGTTCTCGAAGCTCGCGCCGCGGAAGCTGTAGATCGCCTGCGAGTCGTCGCCGACGACCGTCAAGTTGCGATGCCTGGAGGCCAGCAGATCGACGATCATGCCCTGGATCGCGTTGGTGTCCTGGTACTCGTCGACGAG
>CAZDTD010000607.1:0-1467 GCA_964507995.1 uncultured Pirellulales bacterium
GCGCCTCCGTTCTGTGGATGGCTCTTGCTTGTTTCGGCCTCCACCTCAAGCGTGATCTCGTTGTCATCATCCACGAGGGGAGTGACCAGTAATGAGGCCCCTGCGAAGAGTTTTTTGCACTCTTCTCGCCCGCGGGAAACCTCTTGTGCGACTTGTTCATCCGCGTAGTTGACCCATACTTCTGAGAAGGATAGCAGTTGGACCGGATGGCCATTCTCTGACACGAATTGAGGATCGGCCATGACGTGTACGCGGTTGGCGGTGTGCAGTTGCCGCAATTTCGTCATCAATGAATCAGTTGTGATTCGATCTGCCGTGAAGCCGATTTGCATGTCTTTGAACAGATCGCTGTCAGGGGGACCCTGACCAGTTCGGAGCGGCGGAGAGCCCCATGCCACACCCAGATTGAGCAAGTCACGAGAATCGATCTCCACCACGCGGGCGTTCAGAATCACTCGTTGCGGCTGATGGCTCTGTTTCTCAGCCTGTGCGCCGGAATCGTCCGTCGGCGTCGAGCCCGGCTTGTCGATCCTGGCCTTGAGCAGGACCAGCGTTGCCTTGGGATCGTTGGCGTCAGTGGGCATCTCGCCGCTCGCCTCCACGAGGAGCGAGACGTACCGATCCTCCGGCACGATTACCTCGGTCACGATCTGCGAGTGCCGGACGCCGAGATGGTTGTTGGACTGGGTCGGCGGCACTGGCTCGTTGACCTCCGCCGCGATCTTCAGTCTGATGAGATCATCGGTTGCCGCAGGCAGATGAGCTGTTACGCGCACCGTGGTCCCCAACTCCCGGTAGTGCAAGGGCTGTGCAGGGTCCTCGATATACGAGGTCAGTCTGACCTCGCTCTGCTCTCTGGGCTTCGCGACAAGGGACGGCTTAGCCTCCAGTTGGACGTAACCCTGCGATTGGAGCAGGGCCAGGAGGGCTTGGGCCATCGCCGGCGTCAGTAGTTTCCCTCCTGCAACATATTTCTTGAGGATGTCGCCCAGCGTCATCCCGTGTCTCGTATCCGCGTCGGCGATCTCCTCGTTGATCTGCGGGTTCCTCTCTGCGAGGATGCCGGCGATCTGAATTAGTGTCTTACGGTCCGGCACTGCCTTGGTCCGCACCTTCGCGATTACCAGATCGATGGGAACCGACAGCTCTTCCCGCCGGTCCATGTCGCTTGGAGGCGAGCTCTTGACGATAGCCCTGGTGTCTGTGGCGGGGGATTGTCTTGCGGCGGGTTGAGGTCGGATGACCTTTATCGGGCCGATCAGCAGTATACGCATGTTGGCGCCAGGCGTGCCGGCGTTCATCCCGACGAGGGCTGCGTACTCGTTGTTTGGAACCATGAGCGTGGAGGCGATCTGCGTGCTCGACACAGGCCGGTTCGGATCGTTGGAATCGCCTATTGCGCTTCGGTCGGAGTAGTCGATTTCCAATCGGGTGGCGTCTCGGTCTTCCAGCACGTGGGTATTGACG
>CAZDTD010000608.1:0-1461 GCA_964507995.1 uncultured Pirellulales bacterium
CGCCCCAAGCGTAATCACAGGCGGATGCTCGACGACGAGTACCGTATCGCCGATCTCGCCGGCCCGGCGCTGTTCCTGCAACTGTTGTTGCAGAGCCAGCACCTCACGGTACTCGCCCAACCCGCAATCGCGAATTGCCAAACCGGGTTCATTCTTAGTTGTCTGCTTATTCATCCAGCCTATTCTACCAGGGTTCGTCCCATCTGGATACCCTTTACCGGCGACGGGCTCGCCGAAAAGGAAAACGCTGGTGTTCCCGGTGATAATCAGCTATGATATGACTATGAAATGTCAGTAGAGGCCGGCATGGGCAATTGCGTCAGAGCTGTGAGGGGAATGTGACGGGACATGAATGTGCGATTTCACCCGCATGCCAGGCGACGGATGGTCGAGCGTGGCGCTACAGAGGCCGAGGTATCATCGACGATTTAGAGCGGCGAACGCTTTGAGGCGAAGTATGGACGGGTGGGGTTCCGCCGCAACTTCGTTCTCGATAAACAGTGGCGCGGCGCATTCTATGCGACCAAGCAGATTGAGGCTTACGCGGTTCACGAAGATACGGGCTGGTTGGTGATAACCGTAATAGTCCGATACTTCTGAAGGACGGCACAATGAAACTCACGTATGATCCAAGGTACAACATAGCTTACATCCGTTTTCAGGAGAAGCAGGCGGAAGTGGAGTCATTGCGGATCAGCGACGAGCTTGTCGTGGATGTCGCACCGGATGGGATGGTCTATGGGATCGAACTCCTGAATGCCAACGAGCAGTTGCAGCGAGAGGACATGGGCGAGCTGATCGTAGTCAACGAAGCCACCGGCGAACACACCAACCTGCCTCTGATGAGGACAAAGACAAGGTAGCCAGCCACCTTCGAGATTGGCCGTGTGGGGTGCGTATCACACACCGGTCAATCGTTGCGTGCGGTCGAAGATGGTGCGTGATACACCCTCTACAGGCTCATTCCCGATTGCGTTTACCGCATTGCGGATACCGGCGGGGAGGCCCGAGCGGGATGTCTCTCTGCTTTCCGCGCTGGTATCCCAAAACGCAATGAACGCGCTCTTCCAGCCCGGCAGGTGTTCTCAGAACCCTCTGCGTCTCCGCAGCCAGCCGACGAGACCGGCGCCAATGGCGCCGAGCAACATCGTTGCGGGGGTAGTGTCAGCCGAAAGAAGACGAAAGGATGGGGAAAGAGTTGGTGTGCACGGCACACCCTACTGCGCCGTCCATCTCAGAATGTTAGGTGACGTGTCGGCGCACAGCTTGCTCGGAGTTCCGCCGTTCAGGCGGCTCAAGGCCGCGTAAACGCGGAACTCCGAACTTCGATTCATTCCTCTGCGGTTGAGTCCCTGCGTTGTCACTGCTCGAAGAGCAGATCGCCGAGGGCCTCGTGGAGGGCGTCCTCGATGGTCTCCGAGATCGTCGGGTGCGGGAACGTGATCTGGCGGATCGGCTCGC
>CAZDTD010000609.1:0-1455 GCA_964507995.1 uncultured Pirellulales bacterium
GATCGGCGATACGGTACTCGTCGTCGAGCATCCGCCTGTGATTACGCTTGGGGCGCACAAGAGCTCGAACAAGCTGCTCGTGAGCCCGGAGGAACTCGCCCGACGAGGCATCGACTGCGTCGAGATCCGTCGCGGCGGCGGGACCACCGCGCACAATCCCGGGCAATTGGTGTTTTACCCCATCCTCAACCTGCACGGGCTCGATCTCGACATCAACGCCTACGTCCGAACGCTCGAACAGATCGGGATCGAACTGCTGGCCAGCCTTGGCGTCGCGAGCGACCGGCACAAGGGCTTTCCCGGCCTATGGGTCGGCCCGCGGAAGATCGCGTCGATCGGGGTCCGGGTCTCGCGATTCGTCACCTGCCACGGCATGGCGATCAACATTCAGAACGACCTGGGGATCTTCGGACTGATGGTCCCCTGCGGCCTGGACGGCGTCCAGATGACCTCCGTCCTCGCGGAAACGAACAAGGCACAGGATATGAAACAAGTCAAAGACCAGTTGGCGGACCTGTTGGTTCGCCACTTAAGCCGCGGGGCCGCGCCCCTATTGGGAGTGGCGAGCGGGGACGCTCGCCCTACGAAGACGAGGGAACGATGACCGATCCGATTCGAAAACTCCCGCCGTGGCTGCGGCGGCCCTGGCCGACCGGACACAGCTTTCAACACACCCGCGAGACGGTCGAATCGCTGGGCATCGAGACCATCTGCACGAACGCCTGCTGTCCCAATCGAGGCGAGTGCTGGGCCCGGGGCACCGCGACCGTCCTGATCCTCGGCAACGTCTGCACGCGAAACTGCAAGTTCTGCTCGGTGGCCGCGGGCAAGCCGCAACCGCCCGATCCGACCGAGCCGGCGCGACTGGCCGAGATGGTCAAACGCATGAACATCCGTTATCTGGTCATCACGAGCGTGACCCGCGACGACCTGGCGGACGGGGGCGCAGGCCACTTCCACGACTGCATCGCGGAAGTCCGGCGGCAGTGCCCTGCCGTGCGGTTCGAGATCCTCACGCCGGACTTCAGAGGCTGCGAAGAGCAGGCGTTATCGGCGCTGGAAGGCGTCCTGCCCTTCGTCTTCGCGCACAACGTGGAGACTGTCCCCTCGCTTTACCCTGTCGCGAGGTCCGGCGGCAACTACGAGCTGTCGCTGCGACTGCTGCAGAGGGCCCACGACCGATTCCCCGGCATTCCCACCAAATCCTCGATCATGCTCGGGTTGGGCGAGCGGGACGAAGAGGTGGAACAAGTGCTGCGGGATTTGCGGCAGGTCGGCTGCGACCGAATCACCATCGGCCAGTATCTCAAGCCCTCGAAGGACTCGCTCGCCGTCGTGGAGTACGTCACGCCCGAAAAATTCACGTGGTGGAAAGAGCAGGCGATCCGGATCGGTTTCGACTGGGTTCTTTCCGCGCCCTTTGCGCGCAGCTCCTATTTCGCCGAGCAGGAAAAC
>CAZDTD010000610.1:0-1451 GCA_964507995.1 uncultured Pirellulales bacterium
TAAAGCGTTGCCGCACGGTGCTTTTCGGACGCCGTGACCTCACGCAATTTCGGCACCCCCGGCGGATGGTCTCGCTTCTTGCGAGGCCAGGGACGTGGGGCCTTCGAACCCGTTCGCACGTAGTCGTCTTTTACGGCCCGACGCAATCGCGTCCCCCAGTTCCCGCGACCGCCCAACCCGCCGCCCCAACGCATCGCCCACCGAACGACCCGCAACGATTCGGCCACGCTCCAACGCAACGGGTCTCGATCCGCCTCCACCTGCGCCTGCACGCTCCACAGACCCAGGACGCAATACCCCATCAACGCCCAGTCCAGTTCCCGCCGGGCCTCGTCCGGCGAGTCGCTCCGCATCGTATGCCGCTGGAGCGTCTGTTTGAACGAGCGATGAAAGACCTCCTGGCCCCACCGCATCCGGTAGAACTGCCGGACCTGCCGATCCGTCAACGTCCGCTCATCCAGTACGCTGGTCGCCAGGCACATCGGCGAATGATTCGCCTGCTCGATGCGGATCAGCCGCAACGTCAGCGGCGGATAGTGCTTTTGCTTCTTCTGGGGCCACAGCCACACCCGCTGGCCCTTGACCTTTGTCACGGCGTCCTCCACTCCCCCCGTCAGCAGCGTGCGATGCGACCCCATCCGAACCAGAACCTCCACGTGCCGCTGCGACAGGGCCCGCAACAGATCGAAACTGGTAAAGCCTGCATCCGCCACCAGCAGCGAATGCGCCGGCAACCACCGGGCCAAATGACGCAGATGCACCTGCTCGGATTCGGTCCCGGCTCCGATCTGCCAGGCCCACGGCAGACCCGTGCCCAGATGATACAGGCTCGTCAACTGCAACTGCGGCCCCGTCTTGTCCCGACCCGCACAACCGAAGGCGTTTTCGTTCGCGGCCGTCCGGGGCAACTCCACCCGGGTCCCGTCGGCCGAGAAGGCCACCCAGCCGTCCCGCTGCCAGAACGGCCCGGCGATCTCCCGGTGACGCTCGCGGAGTCGGCGTTGGATCGCCTGCCGGTGACGCCGACGGAGCCGATGGCAGGCGGCCACATACCCCTGATAGGTCCGGCCTGGCCGTTTGCGACCGGGGAACAGCGAGACGATGACCTGTCGGGCGTGGGCGAAGCGGTCCTTGAGGCTCTCCGATTCGTCCAGCACCATCAACACCGAAACGTAGATCACATACTCCAGCGTCCAGCGTCTCGCAGGCCGGGTCTGGGGACCCAGACCCATCAGCAGCGAAAGAAACGGGGCCGTGAAAATGCCGCTCATGGCCGGACGCAACGATGACCGATAAGAGGATAGAGAGCCTCTGCTCTCGACAGATCGAGTCTTCATGAGACACCTCCTTGCTGGGTTGTCCGGACAACAACATCATCGGCAAGGAGGTCGTATTTTCTTTGCTCTTCATCACTTGCATCTTCCACAAGGCTCGCCAAGTTCACGGCGTTG
>CAZDTD010000611.1:0-1434 GCA_964507995.1 uncultured Pirellulales bacterium
AGCCTCGCCCATTCCCTCGCGGTCTTGTACTTGCCCACGCCCTCGGGTCCGGCGAACAGATACGCATGGCCCAGCCGATCCGCCGCCAGCCCGCGTTGCAGGATGCCGATGGCCCGGTCCTGGCAAAAAACATCTCGTAACGACATATCCTGGATCTTCGATTTGCGATGCGCGATTTACGATTTCGTGCCAACGATCACAAATCATAGCACGCGCCACCCGTCTCGCAAACCGTTTTGTGGCTTATCCGGTTTTCGGGGTATGCCCAGATCTTCTGGCAGACGAAGGAGGCTCAAGCAAACGAGAGAGGTTGCCATCCCGCGGGCACAAGGCAGGCCCGAAGCAGGCCTGCCTGGGGAGTTTTGCGCTTTACGCCAGCAGCAGGGTAGTGGGAGGCGGCTGGTCCGGTGGATTGTCCCGCCCACGAGATGCACAGGAAAGCGCCGAGCGAACGCACCCATGTAGGGTGCGCACCACGCACCAACTCTTTCGCCTCCGAGGGTCAATGGTGCGTGCTACGCACCCTACTCCCCTCATAACGACGCAAAAATCCACAATACCAGAATACCACATTGCCACATAGGCCCTGTGTTGGTATTCCGGTATTGTGGGCATGGGCGTAAGAGTTGGTGTCGGGTGCCATGTCCACGCTTGCGTGGACATGTCTTCTCTGCCTCAGGAACATGCTTACGCAAGCGTAAGCATGGAACCCGCGCGCCCGTGATTCTTCATGGGTCGGCCACGTTCTCAGAATACCACGTTACCGCTACAGGTCTGTGTTGGTAATGTGGTAATGTGGTATTGTGGGGCCGTAACGGGGTGTTATTTCTCTCGGTCGTCGCGGCGCAGGACCTTCTCGACGGCCGTGACAACCGCCCGGTGGACGGCCTCGGGACTCTGCGTCGCATCGACCACCACGAAACCCGCCTGCCCCTCGGCCAGTTTCAAGAAGCCCTCGCGGACCCGGCTGTGATACGCGTCGCCCTTTTGCTCCATGCGGTCCAATTCCCGGTTCAGACGCTGCGACGCGGTCTTCAAGTCCACGTCCAGGATGATCGTCAGGTCCGGCCAGACCCTCTCCAGCGTGTCGTTGGCGATGTCGATCACCTTGCCAACGCCGAAGCCGCCTGCGTGGCCCTGGTAGGCGCACGTGCTGGAGAGCCATCGGTCCATGAGCACGCACTTGCCCTCCCGCAACGCCGGGGCAATCGCCTCGGACCAGAGCTGCGCCCTCGCAGCCATGTAGAGCAGCACCTCCGTCGGCGTCGTCATGGCCTCGTGCGCCGGACTCAGCAGGATCTCGCGGATCTTCTCTCCGATCATCGTGGTCCCGGGGTCGCGGAAGCCGACAGTCTGGACACCCTGTCCGCGCAGCCAGTCCACGAGCATCCGCGACTGCGTGCTCTTGCCGCACCCGTCGGGACCATCCAGAAC
>CAZDTD010000612.1:0-1433 GCA_964507995.1 uncultured Pirellulales bacterium
TGGCGGCGCTGAGGAACTGCTTGAATGCGGCCTTGACCTGGTCCATCTCGTGTAGCCCAGCCGCCCCCGGCTGGGTGGAACTCACCCCCGAGGGCGGGGGTGCTACATTGCTGATGGCGTCGGCACAACAGGGAACCCCCTGCATTGATGATTGACGATTTATGATTGATGATTGAGGAGACTCTGCCGTGCGAGCAGACTCGGACGACGGGATCTTGCGTGCCCCGGTGGTTTCGAGGTGGATCAGGCCTGTCCCTTTGTCGGTGACCTTGCCGATGATGGTTGCCGCTCGCACGCCGCGACTGTGGAGGGCTTTGAGCAGGCTATCTGCCTTCGCCTCCTCAATCGCGATCAGCAGGCCGCCGGAGGTTTGGGCGTCGAAGCAGATGTCGATCATTTCCTGGGGCAGCTCCTCCGAGGGGACGACGCGGTCGGCGCAGGATTCCTTGTTCCGCTCGATCGCGCCGGGTAGGATGCCGGCGGCCGCGTAGTGCAGCACGCCCACGAAGAGGGGCAGGTCGTCCCAGACGATCCGCACATCCACGCCGCTGGAGCGAGCCATCTCCGCGAGGTGGCCCATGAGACTGAAGCCTGTGACATCGGTACAGGCGTGCGCGCCGAATTCGACCATCAGCTCCGCCGCGGTCTTGTTCAGAGCGGTCATCGATACGGCTGTTGCCTGGACGCTCTCGGACCGGGCCCGGTCGATCTGGGCGGCGAACGCGACGATCCCGGTTCCCAGCGGCTTGGTCAGGATCAGCACGTCCCCTGGCCGGGCGCCGGCGTTCGTGACGATGCGACTCTTGTCGATCATTCCGGTGACTGCGAAGCCCGCCTTGATCTCGGGGTCGTTGATGCTGTGGCCTCCGATGATGGCGCAGCCGGCTTCTTTCATCTTGTCGATGCCTCCGCGAAGGATGTCGGACATGGCCTGGTCGGGGATCTTCCGCACGGGAAATGCGATGACCGACAACGCAGTCATCGGCGTGCCGCCCATGGCGTAGATGTCGCTGACGGAGTTGGCTGCGGCGACCTGGCCGAACGTGTATGGATCGTCCACCGAGGGGGTGAACACATCGACCGTCTGGACAAGGGCCTGGCCGTCGCCCATGTCGTAGATCCCGGCGTCGTCGCCCGCCGCCATGCCGACCAGGACGCGCGGATCGTCCACAGGCGGCAGGTCCTTGAGCACGCTTTTGAGAAACGCCTGGTCGATCTTCGACGCGCAGCCCGCCTTCTCCACGAGTTGGGTCAGCCGGACGGGACCGGTCGGGCTCTCCAGCCGTTCGCCGGCGCAGGAACAGACGTTCTTTTCTTTGAACGTCGCACAAGGGCACGGCTGCTTCGCGTCGCAGATGCAATGTCCCAGCCTGATCGACCGCTGCATCACTCGTTTTCGTCGTTCCATATCGATCATGATCGAATCCTCACAT
>CAZDTD010000613.1:0-1428 GCA_964507995.1 uncultured Pirellulales bacterium
ATTTCGAATTCTCTGTCTTCATGTGTGCCCTCTCATCAAAGAACCTAAAGCCGCCGCTCATCCGCCTGCGACATGCCCACATATCGCGGTCCCCGCAACCAACGGCGGAACCCATCATATCACGGCGCCGGCCCGTCGCCAAGAAAAGGCCGGGCGCCGCAATAACGCAAGTGCGCACCCGGGACGAACGGATTGTTGTAGACAGGCAGTTGGTCCGGTATAATAACAGATTGAGTGGTTCCCGCGGGCGGATAGTGGCCCACGACGGGATTTACGACTCTTGCAGTGCCTGTTGGAGGATAGTCTGATGAAGAGAGCGGGTATTCTGACTGCGGCGTGCCTGGCGATGATGATGAACAGCGTCGCGATCTGTGTCCCGTACCAAGTCGATTCCCACACACTGCACCTGTACCACTTCGACGGTAACGCCCTCGACAGCGTGACCACGAACCCGATCCACCTGACCCTGGATTCGGGGGCTACCGCAACGGATGCGTCAATCCCTGGCTTGGGGCAGGCGCTCTACACGTATGAAGGGACAGCGTCCACTAACGTGAACCTCCCCTCCGCCATGGCGGACTCCGCGAAGGCGATCAGCAACTTTGTCGGCGCCGATGGGGCCTTCACCTTCGAGGCCATCGTCTGTCCGGCGTTCAGCCTGGGATCGATACCCAACAACATGCAGATCGTCTCGGGCGAGCACAACTCCGCTCGCGGCTGGCAATTCCGCGTCGAGGCGGCCGGCAATTTGAGTTTCATCAACTTGACGGGGACCATCCAGACGATCTCCGCCGTGCTTCCGAGCACGGGACCGCATGCCTTCACGGCCAACAAATGGTATCACGCAGCGGTCGCCTATAACGGCCAGGCGGCCGTCGAAGGGAACCTGAAGTTCTACTGGACCGCGTTGGACTCAGGAGCCTCCGAACCGGCCCTGCTCGGCTCCTTCACGATGAACGCCGACATGACCGCGACCGTCGTGCCCAACTTCGTCATCGGCAACGAGGGCCGCGACAACAACGGAAGAACCGAGAACTGGGAAGGCTGGATCGACGAGGTCCGCATCAGCGACATCGCACGAGAACCGGGCGACATGGCCCCGCAGGTCATGATGGGCCAGGCCTGGCGACCCAGCCCCGCGAATCGGGCGACGGACGTGCTCCGGGATACGGCGCTGAGCTGGTCCGCAGGCGATTCCGCCGAAACGCACGACGTGTACTTCGGGACCTCTTTCGACGACGTCGGAGCCGCCGACAGGAGCAATCCGCTCGGTGTGCTCGCCAGCGAAGGGCAGGATGCGAACGCCTTCGATCCGGGCCCGCTCGAATTCGGTACGACGTACTACTGGCGAGTCGATGAAGTCGAAGCCGCTCCCGACCACGCGATCCTGACGGGCGACGTCTGGAGCTTCACCGTCGAGCCGTACTC
>CAZDTD010000614.1:0-1424 GCA_964507995.1 uncultured Pirellulales bacterium
GGTGGTTGGATATGGCGAATATTCTTGTGGTTGTCGGCAGTCCTCGCAAGGGCGGAAACACGGAGATCCTGTTGTCGCGGATCGCCGAGGGGGCGGCCTCCGCAGGCGCCTCGGTGGAGACGATTCATCTGGGCGATCTGCAGATCCGCGAGTGCGACGGCTGCCATGCGTGCTGGCGAGGCCGACGGTGCAGCAAGGACGACGACATGCGGGATCTCTATGCGAAGATCGCGGCCTGCGAAACCATCGTCTTCGGGACGCCCGTGTACTGGTACGGGCCGACCGCGCTGATGAAGGCGTTTATCGATCGATTCGTGTACTTCAACTGCCAGACGAATCGGCCGATGGTGCGAGGCAAGCGGGCGGTGGTCGCCATCGTGCTGGAGGAAACGCACGAGGAAACCTGGCGGCCGGTCGTGGAGTTCTTTGAGAAGAGTCTTGGGTACCTGGAAATGAATTTCGCCGAGACGATTGTCGTGCCCGGCGTTGGAGACAAAGGCGCGATTCGCCAACAGACGCAACGGCTCGAAGAAGCATACTCCCTGGGCGGCCGGGTGGCTGGCGGACGCGGATGACCCGGCCGATTGGGGTTCCATCTCGCGAATGTATGCGTTGGCTGTAATCCTCGTATCGTTGCTGGCGCTCGTGCTCCTTCTGTGGCTGCGCGTGCGGATCGGGCAGGCGATGACGGCCTCGGCGCTGCTGTTGGCCGTCCTGCTGTGGGTGACGCCCGGACAGATGGCGGCCTGGCTGGCGGCGGAATGGCACAACCGGCCTTTGACCGAGACCACGCCGTATTTGTTCGTCTCCCTTACGATGCTCCTGTTGCTCGTGAACGTCATGGGGGAGGCGATGGGGCAGATCGGCCTTTCCGCCCGTCTTGTGCCGGCGATGCAGGGGCTTTTTCGCAGCCGGCGGGTGGCCCTGGCGGCGATCCCGCTGGTGATGGGCCTGCTGCCGACGCCGGGAGGGATCATGCTGTCGGCGCCGATGGTCCGCGACGCCGGCGACAAGATCGGCGTCGAGCGCAGCCGCCTTGCCGCGATCAATTTCTTCTTCCGCCATCAGTGGGAATCGGTCTGGCCGCTGTTTCCCGCCATGCCGTTGATTGCGAACATGCTGGGGATCGCGCCGGCGAGTCTGGTGATCTACCATGCGGCCCTGGCCGGCGCGGGGATTGTTGGCGGCGTCGTGTTCCTTCTGCTGGCTGGCATCCCGCCCCAAAAGAGCGGGTCCGTGGATGCGAGGGCGGGCGTCATGGTCCACCTGAAGGATCTGACGCTCGTGTTCTGGCCCATCCTGCTGACCGCGGTGCTGTACGTGAAGCTGCGCGTGCCGCCGGCGATCGGAATCCTGGTGGCGATCCTGGGGCTTCTGTTGCTGCATCGCGTGAGTCCCCGCCGGTGGCCGGCGATCTTCAAGGC
>CAZDTD010000615.1:0-1404 GCA_964507995.1 uncultured Pirellulales bacterium
CACGAGTTCGTCATGCTCACCCAGACGTGGTTCGTCGCCGCGTGGGCCTGCATCGTCTGACGCATGATGTGCGTGTGCACGCTGGGCCCGCGCTGCCGGGCGTTGTAGAACGACTGGAAGACGCACTCCACGCCCAGCTTGAACAACTCGCGATACAGCTCGGGAAATCGCAGGTCGAAGCAGATCAGCAGGGCGCATTTGACGCTGTTGAGCGTAAATGTGACGAACCGGTTTCCCGGCGTGAAGTGCTCCAGATCGCCCGGCGTGCAGAACCGCTTGTCGTAGCGATCCGCGATCCGGCCCTCGGGACTGATGAGGTACAGGCAATTGTGCGGCCAATTGGGCTCCGTCAGCGGATGCGAGCTGCCTAAGACGACCCACAAGCCCAACTCGCCGGCGAGGGCCATGATCCGGAGCGTCTCTTCCCGGAGCAGGTCCCAGTCGTAGCCTTCGAACGAGTCGAAGTCCGCGCCGACGTACCCGCTCAGGGCGCATTCCGAGAAATGGACGATCTCGGCCTTCGCCTGGCTGGCCTTTGCCATGAACTGCCGAATGACGCGGGCGTTCCGCGGAACGGACTCGCTGACGGCGAACTGGCAGGTGGCGACTTGGATGGTGCCGCTTCGGATCATGGCATCAGCTTGCGAAGACGCTCTCCATCGTGCCTTGGACTAATCGAGGCCCATCGTTTCCCGCAGGCCGAAGAGGATGTTCATGTTCTGAATGGCCTGGCCGCTGGCGCCCTTCGTCAGGTTGTCGATTGCGGAGAAGACCACGATCCGCCCCTTGACCAGGGTCGGGAAGATGTGGCAGTAGTTCGTTCCGCAGATGTCCTTGACGCCCGGCGCGGTCTTGCGGACCTGCACGAAGGCCTCGCCCTTGTAGAACTCGTTGTACAGGGGCAGGAGCTGCTCGGCCTTCACGCCTTTCTTCGGCTGGCAGTAGACGGTCGAGAGGATGCCGCGGTCGAAGGGACCCACGTGGGGCTGGAACAGGATCTGCACGGGCGAACCCGCGATCTCGGAGGCGATCTGTTCCATCTCCGGCATGTGGCGATGCGTCCCGATCCCGTACGCGAAGAGGTTCTCGTTCATGTTTGGGAAGTGGAACTTGACGGAGGGGTTCTTGCCGGCTCCGGAGGCGCCCGTCACGGAGTTGACGATCACCGAATCGGTATGGATGATTCCCGCCTTCAGCAGCGGCGACAGGGCGAGCGTCGCGCCGGTGGGAAAGCAGCCGGGGTTGGCGATCAGCCGGGCCTTCTGGATCTTCTCGCGGAACAACTCCGGCAGGCCGTAGACCGCTTCGTCGAGGTGCGCCGCATCGGTGTGGACCACGTTGTAGAATCGCTCGTAGACCGTGACGTCCTTGATGCGGTAGTCGGCGCTGAAATCGATCACCTTG
>CAZDTD010000616.1:0-1403 GCA_964507995.1 uncultured Pirellulales bacterium
CCGCCGAGATGCACATCTTCCTGAAGGGCCCGCACGGCATCGGCCTGGGCGTCAACCGCGGCGGCGCTTCCGCCTGGCCGGGCCTGTGCGCCAAGTGGATGGAAGAATCCGGGTTCCTCAAGGGCAAGACGAAATAGGCTCCTCAGCCGGAGTCGTCAATGTAGATATCGTTGCGACCATAGAAATTCTGCAGATACCAGTCGGCGCCCGACCATGATACTTTGTAGTAGTCCAGTGTGTTGAGCCGGGGATCAGCGCCGCCTTTGTCGTTGTCGGAATCCGTGACCCAGACGCCCACATAATTGCCACTGTCGTCTGGTGTCGATCCCCCACAGGGTTAGGGCATGTCCCACACCCGGTCCAAAGACGCCGAAGCCTACGCCAGAACAGTTTCCCTGTTGGCGATATTATCGGAGTACGCCGATTGAGGTCAAAAAAAAGGTGTGTACAACGAGAGAATCTGGACTTGGTTCAAGACAGCTCATTCTGGGCCGGCGGGGGCTCCGGCAGCAAGAACGACGAAGAACAGCCATCCGATAAAGGCTGGGGAAGGCATTTCTGCGACGACGGCAACTGGAACTCTCGGATCTCGATCGCGGGTGGCTCAGGATGCTCCTCCTGCGTCGCGCCGGTATACTCGCTCGCGGATTCCAATTCGGTGTGCAGCTCCTGAACCTGCAATTCCGGCTCGGCTTCGTTCGTCGCCGGCTCGGGGTCACCTGCCGGGATGGCATCGCAATGAGGTTCTTGCGCGACGGTCGGCTCTTCGGGTTGCATTTCAGGCCGGACATCGGATAGACACTCGGGCCGGGACTGTTCCTCCGGCTGCGCCTCGGACTCCGGGGGCTCCTCGGGCCCGTCGCCGATCCCCAGGAAGAAATTGCCAACCTTCCGGTAGTCCTCCGCGCCGTTGCAGGTGGGGTCGTACTCGAAGATGGTCTGGCCATAGCTGGGAGCCTCGGCCAGCTTGATATTCCTGCGGATGAAACTCGGCAGCACGACCGCGTCAGACCACGCGGTGTTCGAGCCTCTGGCGTTTTCCAGGAAGCCCTCGATGTCCGAGCGGACCTCGTTGGACAGCGAGGTTCGCGTGTCGTGCATGCACAGGAGCACGCCGGTGACCTTCAGTCGGGGATTGATCCGTTTGTTCACCAGATCGACCGTCTGGAGCAGTTTGCCAAAGCCCTGGAGCGCGAGGAAGTGCGGCTGCAAGGGGATCAGGACCTCTTCAGCAGCCGCCAGCGCATTGAGCGAGAGCAACCCGAGCGACGGCGCGCAATCGATCAGGCAGAAGTCGAACTTGTCGGCGCAGCCCTGCATGGCCTCGCGAAGGATGATCTCCCGGCCAACGACGTTGACCAGCTCGGTCTCGGCGCCGACCAGGTTGATGTTGGCGGCCAGGA
>CAZDTD010000617.1:0-1383 GCA_964507995.1 uncultured Pirellulales bacterium
AACGGAATCAAATGCGTCTGATTCGAGAGGTATTTGTCCGTGAACGCGACCGGTTCATTTCATCCATCTCTTTCGTTGGAAGGAGGACTATCATGTGTAAGAAATTGTCTGCATCCCGCGTCCTGTGGCTGGCGGCGGTTGCCGTCGTATGGACGATGACCGGCTACGGCGGCATAGCCATCGGGCAGGTCGTCGGCGTGGACGATCCGTTGGACATGGCCGATTCGAGCGGCGACATCAAACGCATCGAGGCCTGGGTGGACGAAGGGAATCTGAATCTGACGATGACGGTGTACGGCATTTTCGCGCCTTCGGTCGAGGATACGCCGGCGGGCATGACCAATCGATACTACTACCATTGGCTCCTCGATACGGACAACAATCCGGGTACCGGCGTCCTCAACGACGAGTACGAGGGCAATCCAACGCACCTGGAAACCCCCATCGGCGTTGATGTGATGGTCCAATTCGGTTGGCGCAACGGCGCCACCAACGGCGTGTACGCGTACTCCCTGGATCCAGCGACCGGAGCCGAGGTGGGACTGTTTGAGGACTACGAATACACGATTGACGGGGATACGATTCACGCGGTCATCCCCTTGACGGATCTGGGACTGACCCTGGACGACACCATCGCGGTGTCCGCGTTTCAGGAAGGCGCGTCCAACGACTGGCAGTGCGATTGGATCGAGTCGGTTGTGCTGCCCTTGATGATCGTCAAGGCCTTCAATCCCATCCCTGCAACGGATAGCAACGATATTCCGTGGGATGTGATCCTGGGTTGGACACCGGGTGCGTTGGCTGCCGGGCACAATGTGTACCTCGGAACGGACTGGGCCGACGTGAACGAGGCCATCGTGCCCACGGCCGAGAATCTGGATGTCAATTCCTTCGATCCCGCTGGCCTTGACTTCGGTCAAACCTATTACTGGCGGATCGACGAGGTCAACGAGGCACCGGACAACACCGTCTTCAAAGGCGACGTCTGGAGGTTCACCATTGAACCCTATGCCTATCCGATTACCGGCATCACCGCCAGGGCCGCCAACGAGCAGCCGGACTCGCCTGCGACCAGGACCGTCGATCGTTCCGGCCTCGACGACCTCGACCAACACGGCCTCGACGTGAAGACCATGTGGGTGGGCAACCTGCCGGCCTGGATCGAATACACGTTCGACAAGGAGTACACGCTGCACGAGCTGTGGGTCTGGAACGCCAACTCGGAGATCGAGTCGCTCATGGGCTTCAGCCTCAAGGAGGTTACGGTGGAGTACTCCGCCGACGGCGAGACGTGGACCCGGCTGGAAAATGTGCCTCCGTTCTCGCAGGGAACCGGCATGACCACGTATACGGCGAACACCGTCGTCAGTTTCGGCGGAGTCA
>CAZDTD010000618.1:0-1375 GCA_964507995.1 uncultured Pirellulales bacterium
CGGACCTCTTCCGGCGTGCCGAAGGGCAGGATGTGCTGGGCGTTGCAGCCGCCGCCCCAGAAGACCAGGTCCCGGCCGAACCGTTGCTTGAGCATGGCCGGGTCCATCCCGGCGGCGCTGGTCTGCACCGGGTTGAGGATGTCCACGCCGTTGTCGAGCAGGTCGGGAATGTACTCGACGCAGTTGCCGCAGGTGTGATACCAGACTTTGGCGGCTGTCAGCGATTTGATGTGCTGGACAAGCTTTTTCTGACGCGGTTTCACCACGTTCCGATAGAAGGCCGGCGAGAACAGGGGCCCATGCTGGCCGGTGAGGTCGTCGCCGATCATGACGACGTCGATGAGGTCGCCGATCTCGCCCAGGAAGCCGGTCATGTAATCCATCCAGTAGGCGAGCGTGCAGTCCAACAGTGCGGCGCAAAAGTCTGGGTTCTCGATCATGTCCATGAACCACCGCTCCAGGCCGCGAAGGTACCAGCAGTATTCGTAGACGACGCCGCTGATGCCGGTGACGAGGGCGTAGGGAGTCTCCCTGCGAAGCGTCTGCGCGTGGTCGCGGACCCCGGTGAAGCGGGTCGTATCCGAGCCGTTTGGCCAGGGGTAGTCCGCGAGGTCCGCGATCGATGCGGTCGCCAGCGGATGGTGCGAGATGTCCATGTAGAGGCCGCCGTCGTCGGGCATGGACCAGACGACGCCGAACTCGTCGGTGAGATCGTGCCACAGCCGGCCGTTGCGCCGGTTCTTGCGGATGGTCCCGTCGAAACCTTTCGGCCCGTGCGCCAGGATGTATCGCGTGTCCACGTGGAATCGCTCGAGCACCGCCTCGCTCGGTTTGGCCAACTGCTGCACCGCGTCCAGGATGGAGATTTCCTCCCGCAGTCCGAGGTGTTTTGTCAGGGCTTCGTACGCCCGTCTGTGAATTCCGGTCTGAAAACCGCCGAAATCGATGGGGACCCGGTCGGGCGTCTGATGGCTCAGGGCCTTCTGCACTCGTTCTCGTGAGGTCATGTCTTTTGCTCTTTCACAGCACGCTGCGAGTGGCGCCGGGTCCGCAGGTCGCAGTCGTAGCCGTAGGGTGCGTACCACGCACCACCTTGTCTTATTGATTTTTGAATGGACCAATGCAACCGGTATTGTCACCCCCGCGAAAGCGGGGGGCCAGGAACATCGTGAAAAAGCCTGGATTCCCGCTTTCGCGGGAATGACAGAGTCGGTTCCGTGTCTCGATTGGCCATTCAATCATTAATGAGCGGCAGGAGGCATTCGGACATGAAGCCACGAACGACAAACAGGATGGTTGTCAGAGCGTCCCATGCGTTGAGCTGGCTCAGGGCCAATACGGACCTGGCCATGCTCGCCGCGATGGCGGTCATCGT
>CAZDTD010000619.1:0-1370 GCA_964507995.1 uncultured Pirellulales bacterium
CCTCTTCCAACTGCGAGGTGAAAAACCCGGTGTCCTTCAGGTCCCACAGGGCGGTCGAGCGGTCGCGGTCGCCTGCGCTGACGATTTCCCGGATACGAACCTCGATCTGCGGATGTCCCGCCTTCAACGCGGCGATGACACTCTGCGTCTGCGCGACAGCCAGTTGGCCTCGCCGTGTTGCGACGATAAGTACCTTCATGCCCAATCTAAACCGTATACCCACACACTCATCGCGACATCATCCGGCATACCCGCAAACGCCGGTCCTCGGTGAATTGACCACGGGCAGAAGACTCTCCTCGCCACATTCGTGTTCGGCTGCACACCCATCACACAACCATCCTTCAGCAGAATACGAGCATTCCATGCACACCTGCGTTGCGGGTTTGCCACATCCGCCACAGGGGATCACCGGAGGCTCGTTCCTGGCCAGAACACGGACCTTCTTACCCGTCACATCGCTCTCATCCTCCGAGACAACCTTCAGTTTCAAGTACGTCGTACTGCCGAAGTCGTAGGCATGGAGGAACGCCATCTTCGGCGAGAGCACATCCTTGAGCTTCACGTCCATGCCCTCGTCATCCACATCCATGGGCTCCACCGTGTATCTCGTGCCCTCGATCTCGAACTCGCTCATGTGCCCACAGCATTCCAACCAGGTATCCCGGAGGAACTGGTCCAACATGCCGAGCGTCGCATTCGCAGGGACCTCCAGGTGCATCCAGTACTCGGGCTGATAGCGTCCCTCCACGAGCAGGTGGAACACCGTGCCCATCTTCGCCTTCTCAGAGACCGCCTGTTTTTTCCGGCAGGATTTCAGGTGACTCGTCATGGCGCTCTTGTCAAAGACTCTGCCGCAAAGATTGCACCTGCCGCTTGAGACTATCTTTTCTCGGGTCATTATTCCACCTCCTGGGCGATATCCTCAACTTTCGTCAGGAACATTTTGTTGACCAGATCGATGGCCTCTAACTGCTCCACGCTGGGCTCGCCGCCGCCGTCCTTGATGAAGCTGATCGGCCCGTGCAGGACCTTCCGGACCAGCGATTCAGCGAAAGATTGCAGCTTCTCGGCGTTGGCGTCGCCGAAGTCTTTCGCGTAGCGTTTCGCCTCGCCGCGGGCCAGTTCCAGTCCTCTCTGCGTCAGGCGGGAAATGACCGGCACCAGGTCCAGCGACTCGTACCACTGCGCGAACATCGAGACGAATTCCTCGACGATCTCCTGGGCTTTGGGGACCTCGCGGCTGCGTTTTTCGCGATTGGCCGCGATCTGACCGTCGAGGTCGTCGATGTTGTACAGATGAACGCAGTCGAGGTCGCCGATGGCCGGATCGATGTCCCGAGGGACCGCGATATCGACGATCAGCAGAG
>CAZDTD010000620.1:0-1360 GCA_964507995.1 uncultured Pirellulales bacterium
TCGCGGAACTCGCAGCCATGGCCGAGGACGCACCTCAACTGCGTGAGGACGAAACACAATCTGCCGGCGATCTGTTGACCGTGGCGTGCCTGAATGCGGCGTTTTGGCGTGGCGGCCTGGAAGCGGTCGAGCGGCAATGCGAACTGGCCGCACGCAGACGCGACATGCGGCCCGAGAGGATTTCCGTAAGAGAATTGATCCGGGAACTGGACCTGTGAAAGGACGAGATCATGAAGACCATACCGAAAGAGAGCGGATCGATCGAGAATGCGGCCTTGCTCTACTACCAGGCCCTCTTGCTCTACGAGAAGCCGGATGCCGAGCTGGGGAAGATGCTCCACGACTTCCAGGCCGGCAAGATCGACCTCAATGAGACGATCCGAAAGCATATCGAGAAGAATCGGCGCGTGATCGAGTACGCCGTGAAGGCCGCGAGCCTGGCACACTGCGACTGGGGCTACGACTACTCGGAAGGAATCAGCCTGACGCTCGTGACTCTCCCCGAGATCAGGTTCATCGGTTTTCTGCTCTCGGCCGAGGCACGACAGCTCGTCGAGCAAGGCAACTCTTGTACCGCGATGGATCGCTGCATGGCCATGCACCAACTGGCTCTGCACAGCGTGGATAGATCACTGATGACGTACGTGATTGGGTTAGGCGTCAGCGGCTGGGCAAACCGCACGATCCAGGCCGTACTGGCAGCCCTGCCGGGCGATGTCGACGCGTTGGGCCGGTTGAAGGCCGAGTTGGGCCGGATTCAGGATGCGTTCCCTTCGTTGGACAACGCCTTGAGGCAGGAGGGCCAACTCTGGGCCTCCGTCATGCGAAAGGACAAGGCCGAGATGTTCCTGAAGATCGCGGGGGAGGTTTACGGGGACTTCTTCGTCACCAGTCCGGCGTACCAGCGGATTGCGACGGGAGACGAGGCCTTCTTCGAAGAAAACAGAAAACACTGGCTCGACGTCATCGCCGCCCTCGGCGAGGCACTGAACGCCGACCAGACGTATCCACAAACGTGTGCTCAACTGGGCGAGCTGGAAGAGAAGCCAAGGAAAGAGTTCCAGGACAATCCGGATGCCGCGTTCACCCCCGCCTTGCTGCCGGCAGCCGGTCGACTGTATCAGTTGACGATCAGGTTGCACACGCACTTCAATGCCATCAAGACGGCGATAGACCTCTACGCCATCAAGGCGAAAACGGGAAAACTGCCGGATACGCTCCCCGCCGGTGCGCCGCTCGACCTGTACAGCGGCCAGCCCTTCGAATACGAGCGGACTCGAGACCACTTCACGTTGCGCTGCCGTGACAAGGAGGGCCCCAGGGATGCCGAGGTCAAGCAGTACGAGTTCAAGATCAGACC
>CAZDTD010000621.1:0-1352 GCA_964507995.1 uncultured Pirellulales bacterium
GAGGGCGACGCCTTCGTCTGCGACAACGGAGCCGATGCCGGCGCGCAGCGGGGCATCTCGCAGACGGTTGTCTTGAATCAGAAGAAGCCCGAGCCGATTCTGGCGACGGCGTGGAGCAGGGCGGAAGGCGTCGGCGGCTCCTCCGACAGCGATTACTCCCTCTATCTCGATCTGCAATACGCCGACGGCACGCCGCTCTGGGGCCAGGTGGATTCGTGGACCGTCGGCACGCACGACTGGGAGAAGAACCAGGTCCTCATCTTTCCCGAGAAACCCGTGGCGTCGCTGTCCTTCTACATGCTGCTTCGCGGGCACGCGGGAAAGGCCTGGTTCCGCGATCCCGAGTTGAAGGTCGTCGACGCATTCCTTTTCGACGGCGTTCCCATCGAGCCGGTCGGTCCGGTCGTGGAGGGATTCCAGGTTCGCGACGTGGCCGCGGAGACGGATTTCGTCGCGATCGAGCGAAACGCCCTCAACCTGAAGCTCGACTGCCAGAGACAGGAGGACGTGGAGGCGACCTTCTTCGACGTGACGCTGCAGGACACCTCCGGCAGGGACCGCGCCGTCACGCTGGTGTACGCCGTGCCGTTGCCGGCGGGCGATTGTCAATGGCTTCGCGATCCGCATCGCAGCGTGCCTGCCGTGGAGGAACGCGAGTATGTCGATGCGACACGCTATGCGGCGGGGGCCAACGGCCGCCTGTCCCGTTACCCCTTTGGCGCCGTGGTCGGCCCGGACGGCGGCGCGGCCCTGGGCATCGACATGATGCATCCGTCGTTCTTCCGCGTGGGCTTCAACGCCGGCGCGCGGGAGCTGTTCCTGGCCTGTGACATCGGGCTTGCCCCCGAGAAGCCGGTCGCCCATCTGCGATTTTGCAAGTTCCGCTTCGACGAGGCGTGGGGCTTCCGCGCGGCCCTCGCGCGGTTCTACGAGCTGTTCCCCGAGCAGTTTGCCTGCCGGATTCCGCAGCAGGGTCTCTGGATGCCATTCGCAAAGATCAGCGCCGTGAGCGGCTGGCAGGATTTCGGCTTTCGGTTCAAGGAAGGCAACGACGAGACCGCCTGGGACGACAGCCACGACATCCTCACGTTTCGCTACACGGAGCCCATGACGTGGTGGATGTCCATGAAGGATGGTGTGCCCCGCAACCTGGATGAAGCCTTGGCCGAGGCGAGGCGTCTCGCCGACGAGCGCAAGGACCCGCACGCCCAGGCCCTGTTCACCAGCGGTTTTCACGATGAGACGGGCCAATTCGCCGCGAGGCTGTTGGATACGCCCTGGTGCAACGGCGCGGTCTGGAGCATGAACTCGATGCCCGGCGTCGCCGGCGATGCGACGGATTTCAAGAACAA
>CAZDTD010000622.1:0-1343 GCA_964507995.1 uncultured Pirellulales bacterium
CCAGATACCACAGGTGCACGCCCATCCAGGCGAAGTTGCCGCCTTCCTGGATGCCGTACCATCCTTCGAAGTAATGCGGATAGAAACTCCAGAAAGAGCCCGAGAACTGGGCGTGGCTGATTCGCTCCAGGTAGATCTGGTAGGGGGCGATGATTACGAAGACGCCGAACAGCAACGGCACGGCCAGCCGCTTGACCCGCGAGACGAGGTACCGCCGCCAGTTCTGGGCCGCGAGGGCGTGATAGGCCCCGATCCCGGAGAGCACGAAGAACAGCGGCATCAGCCACTGCACCGCGATGACGACCGTGAACAATGACGCTGCCTCGCTGGTTCGGGCGCTCTTGACGTGCCAGCCCTCCGTGTCGAAGAAGCGGCCGCAGTGGAACAGGAAGACCGCCATCATGCCGAGGACTCGGAGCCAGTCCACGTCACAGCGTCGCATCAACTCCGGGGAGCCGGTTGTCTGAAGAGTCGTCTGGGTCGTCGCCATAGTCATCCTCAGGACTGCGGGCCGTGCGGTCGATGTGACCCGTTTGCCACGTGACGGAGATCATCGCATTGCTATGCCGGACGGAGCAGCGTCCGCAGGACCTCCATCGTCCTGGCGGTCGCCCCCTGGTTCTGGCGGATGATCTCCTGGCCGGCCTTCGCGATGGTCTTGGCATAGGCCGGTTCGGAGAGACACTTTCGCATCGTCGCCAGCAGATCGTCGCCGTCTTTGACCTCGATCGCGCCGTGGCCTTGCAGCAGGACCTCCACCGTCTGGCGGAAGTTGAACGCGTGGGGTCCGAAGAGCGTGCACTTGCCCAGCGCCGCGGCCTCCATCATGTCCGAGCCGCCCATCGGTACGAGCGTGCGGCCCACGAAGATGATCTCGGCCAGCGAATAGAACTTCCGCAGGTCGCCCATCGTGTCGCCGAGGAGGACGGCTTGTCGTGGCGAGGGCGTCCCGCCCTTGTCTCTTATGTCCAGGGCGTCACGAACTTCTCCATGACGAGGACGTCCCGCCCCTGCATTCCCCGGTGAGGACGAGGTTCCTTCGACAGAATGTCTCGCGTCCGGCAGACTCGCCTCGGCCCTGGGAGGCGAGGCCAGGATGGCCTCGTGACGCAAGGGCGGGACGCCCTCGCCACGAGGGGTGCTTTTGAGCCGGCTGTAGCGGACCAGCGGGAAGCCCATCTGCTCGATCAGTTGCGCGACCTCGTCGAATCGCTCGGGCTTTCGCGGCACGACCGCCAGGCGAAGGCCGTGGAATGCCGGCTCTTCGACGAGCGACTTGTAGACGTCCAGGACGATCTTCTCCTCATCGACGCCGGTGCCGCCTGCGACCCAGAGCGTTGCGT
>CAZDTD010000623.1:0-1329 GCA_964507995.1 uncultured Pirellulales bacterium
GCGTCTTCAACCGGCGGACCAGGAACGCCGACCTGGGCGTCGTCGAGGTTGCTGGATTCGACGACACCGTGGACGGTGGAAAGTTGAAAACCGATTTCATCGACTGTCTGGGCTCGATCAGGGGACAGGGCTACTACCTCGCCAACGGTGGACAACCCGACGACGCTTGGTGGCGCAGCATCGAGGCCAACATGAACCTGGCCGCGATTGAGTCCGAAGTCCGGGCGGGTTTTGGCCTGATCGTCGGCTACTGCGACCATCGCATCCTGCCGGTGGTCGAGGGACTCTACCGAGCGAACCTCGATCTGAACTTCGACCGCCTTCAGGACAGCACGCTCGACGTCGGCGCGCCGGTCGCAATCCTGCATCGCAGCCGGGACGGGCGATGGGTGTATGCCGTCGGCGAAACCTTGCGAGGTTGGGTCCAGGCCGAGAACGTGGCCCTGTGCGAACGCGAGATCCTCAGAGACTATGTCCAGGCCGGGACGTTCGCCGTCATTACCGCGGCCAAGGCCGACCTCTGGTCCGACGAGAACCTCCGCAGCCACCTGGGCCGGGTCCAAATGGGCACGAGACTGGCCGTGACAGAAGACAACGATCCGGACAAGCTCTGCGTATTCGTCCCCAGCCGGGATCCGGACGACGTCTGCGTCATGAAGACCGCCTATATCCAGAGAACCGAGGCGAGCCTGGGCTATCTGCCCTACACATCGCGAACGATCATCCAGCAGGCCTTCAAGCTCCTGAACACCCCCTACGGATGGGGTGGCATGTTCGGCGAACAGGACTGCTCCCGTTTCGTGCAGGAAGTCTTCGCCACCGTCGGGCTGATCCTGCCGCGAAACTCCTCGGAGCAGGGCCGCGTCGGCCGGGAGATCTACGCCAATCCGCAGGTCGGGTTGGCCGCGGAGAAGCGGGCTATCCTCAGCGAGCATGCGACGGGAGGCTCGACGCTCCTGTTGATGAAAGGCCACATCATGCTCTTCCTGGGCTCTGTGGACGGCAGACCCTATATCATCCACGATCTGTGGGGTTACGCGATCGATGAATCCACCACCGCGGTGGTCAACCGCGTCGCCGTGACGCCGGCCGACCTCGGCAACAGCCCGGCCGGCGCCCTGCTGGACAGGGTCAACTCGATCCGTATGATCGATGCACCCTCGGCTTCGACGCGACAACCTTGAGCAAATTATCTCTGTGCTATTAACTCGCAACAACTGAAATCCTTTTCCAGATCATTCCGTGGTCGGTCCAGAAACCATTTGCCGGCTGAGCCTTGTGCGGATCGGAAGGGATGGTCGAGTAGGCGGGGATGGTCTTGGGGGTAGG
>CAZDTD010000624.1:0-1328 GCA_964507995.1 uncultured Pirellulales bacterium
TCAGCTTGACGTGTTTGGCCAGGACCTCGCCGAGATCGACGATGGTGTTGGCCGTATAGGTTGCCTTGCCGGTTCCCTGGGCGAATTCGGGCACGTTCTCCAACGCGGTCCAGGTCTCGCCGTCGAGAGAGTACTCGATGACGACGTCCTTGGCCCCGAAGCCCATGAGCGATTCAAGTTCCGAGTTGCTGTTCCAGACCCACAGCTCGTGCAGCTTGTACTCCTTGTCGAAGGTGTACTGGATCCAGGCGGGCAGGTCGCCGGGCGTGGTCCACATGGTCTTCAAGTCCACGCCGTGCTGGTCGAGATCATCCATGCCGGAACCGTTGACCGTATTGATCGCAGGAGAGGCAGGCTGTGCACTGGAGGCCGCAGCGGTCACATTGGTGATCGCATAGCCGTACATCTCGACAGTGAAGCTCCAGACCTCGCCTTTGACGACGGTATAGTCGGGAGCGTCGTTGACCTCGTCGATTCTCCAATAATAGGTCTGGCCATATTCAAACAGGCCTTCGGGATCGAACGCAGTGTCCGTCTGATCCTGGCTGACGAGAACGCCTCTCGGATCGGATGTCGTGGCGTCGTTGACGTCGTCGAAGTTCGTCCCGAGGTACACATCGTGCGTCGCGGCGTCGGAACCTGCCGTCCAGGCGAGAACGGCGTCACGAAGGATATCCGTCTCGCCGCTCTCCGGGACCGGCATGAGGGCCAAGTTGAGGGCGTCGTGATATTCCGCGATCGCCATCAACTGCTCGACGCTGACCGTCGTGCCGGAGTGGTCTTCGATTCGGACAAATCCGCGGCAGGTGTCGCCCACGACATAGTGTTTGACCCAGCCGCAGGCTCCACCGTTGGTGTCCGTGGCCAGAATCTCGAAATTGTCGGTCGGTGCGGCGGCTGCCGGCCGCGCGGAGGTCCACGGCGTGGTCAGCCCCCATTGGGTCCCGGCCTCGGTGATGGTCACCTGACCGTTGACGTCCCAGGTCCCGCCGGCGGCGTTGAATCCCAGGATATTGGTCGAGCCGCCGGTGCCCCAGTTCGTGTTGGTGCCATCGGACTTGGCCTGATAATAGAAGGGGATGTCCCCGTACCAGACGATCTTGCCGCCGGCGTCGAGATACTTACGGAGCGTGCAGTTCGCGTCCTGGGTCTCGGCCACGGTGGCGGGCACGCCATCCCGGCAGAAGATGACCACGCTGGGTTTCCCGTCGGCGATGCGGTCGTCCATCCAGGTCTTCAGCTCGGCCGCGTTGACGACCGTGTAGCCCGCGGTCTGCAAGGCGTCCCGGACCGCGATGCCGTCGCCGGCCCAGGCCGTCGCGTAGCCG
>CAZDTD010000625.1:0-1327 GCA_964507995.1 uncultured Pirellulales bacterium
CGGCGTGATGCTGGCCTCGGACCGGCCTTTCGAATCGCTCCGATGGTGCGAGAAGACCTATCTGTTGCGCCCGGACGTGGGAAAGTACGGCTACACCTACGCTTTTTTCCTCCGCCAGCATCGGGAGACGGACAAGGCGGTGCGAGTCTTGAAGGACATGGTCCGCCGGGGCGTGCCGTACCGCGACGCCTACCTGTTGCTCGGCGCGATCCATCTCGAACGGCGGGAACTGGAAGCCGCCGCTGGCGTGTACCGTTCCGCTTGTGACAATGCCGGTCTAACACAAGAGGAAAGAGACGTTTTCAGAGCAAAGCTCCGCCGCGTGGAGCAGGGCTTGTGATGGAGCGACTCTCCAATCGGTCTGTAGCGTTCATTCACGTCGTCTTGTTGTTCCTTCGGCTGTCAGTTCTCCACCATCGGGCAGGGTGCGTCGATGGCCGGGCACGCGGTCACGGGGAGGATCTCGAATGAGACATCCCTACCCGTCGACCTGCAGGAAGGGCATTGGGTTAGTATTGTGGGGCACTGTGTAGTCGCAACCGGACAACGCGTATTGTAGGCCGGACACTTTGTCGAGACCACCGGGCACTTGGTGTCCGTAACCGGGCAATGAGTATCGTAAACCGGGCACTGTGTTGAAACGGTTGGGCACTGGGTCTCCGTCGGCGGGCACTTGGTCTGGGCCGGCGGGCACTTGGTGTCCGTAACCGGGCAACGGGTATCGTAAACCGGACAGTGTGTAGAAACTACAGGGCACTTGGTGTCGGCCGGCGGACACTTGGTCTCGACGGCGGGGCACTGGGTCTCGACAATCCGGCATTCCGTCGGCGTCGGCGGGCATTTCGTAGAGACGACAGGGCACTTGGTGTCGGCCGGCGGACATTTGGTCTCGACGGTGGGACATCGGGTCTCCACGGCCGGACACTTGGTCTGGATCGGCGGGCACTTGGTATCGACGCTGGGGCACCGGGTCTCCACGGATGGGCATTCCGTGGACACGGCCGGACACTTGGTCTGGACCGGTGGGCACTTGGTATCGATGCTGGGGCATCGGGTCTCTACGGATGGGCATTCCGTGGACACGGCCGGACACTTGGTCTGGATCGGCGGGCACTTGGTGTCGACGCTGGGGCATCGGGTCTCTACGGATGGGCATTCCGTGGACACGGCCGGACACTTGGTCTGGATCGGCGGGCACTTGGTGTCGACGCTGGGGCATCGGGTCTCTACGGATGGGCATTCCGTGGACACGGCCGGACACTTGGTCTGGATCGGCGGGCAGCATGTCTCTGCGACAGGGCACGTCGTCAGCAATGCGGGGCACGTC
>CAZDTD010000626.1:0-1323 GCA_964507995.1 uncultured Pirellulales bacterium
GAACGGCACGTTCGGCGAGACGGTCATCGTGCACGGCGGCAGGCAGTCGATGCCGTTGTCCTACGACAACACGAAACCGCCGTACTACTCCGAGACCGTGCGGGAATTCAGCTCGGCCCAGGACTGGACCGCCCACGGCGCCGACACGTTGTGCCTGTATTTCCAGGGTGTTGCGACGAATTCATCGGAATCCTTGTACGTGACGATCCAGGACGGCTCCCAGTCCGCGACAGTCGCGCATTCCAATGCGGCGGCCACGACGGTTGCAGAGTGGCAGCAGTGGAAGATCCCGCTGAGCGAGTTCACCGCGGCCGGCGTGAAGGCGACCGCCGTCAAGGCGATGGCGATCGGCGTGGGCAACAAGACCGCCGCCGGCGCGGGCATCGTCTACATCGACGACGTTGGCTATGGCCGTTCGTTGGAGTGACGAGGCAAGCATTCGGGTCGGAAACGCAGGTCGCCCGATGGGTGCAGGAATCCGGGAACCATCGGCAACCCAAGACCCGGCGCGCCCCAAACGGTTGTGCAAGGGAAGTTGGGATCCCTAACGCGATGTATCGCGTTGGGGGTCCCCTTTTCGTCTTTCGGTCTCCGTCAGCAACGCTCGCGAAATGCTCGGCAAGTTCACGGCGTTGGGTGCCATGCCCACGTTCGCGTGGGCATGTCTTCTCCACCTCAGGGACATGCTTGCGCAAGCGGAAGCATGGCACCCGGCTTCGCCACGCGAGATGCGTGGGTGGATTTCGTCACACGATACCATGCTGTGGAAGAAGGAACGGACCGGCTGAAAGATCCTGCACTCGCACGAATGCGAGAAATAACCGGCATCCGTCCATGGCCGGCGGGTCGCAATTCGGCCGTGGGGCGGTCCTACGGATTCAACAACGCCGTTGCCTTCTCCAAGACGGTGTCCCGGCCTGCGCGGATGTCCTCGATCGTCGGTGTCACGAGGTGGTGCGGCTCGATGCCGTGCAGGGGGGAGGGCATCTTGCCGTGCAGCGGGAACGTCAGTGAACAGCGCAGCGTCACGCCGAGCGGCAGGTCGATCTGTTTCGACCAGCCGCAGGCGCCGCTGGTTGGCGTGCCGACGAGGAGGGCCCCGGCCTCGAACATGCCGGAGACGAAGTGCTCACACGCACTGGCGCAGCCCTCGTTGATGAGGACCGCCACCTTGCCGGGATAGCACCAGGGGCCTCTCGGCTCGACGACGTTGATGAATTTGTCGTATGTGTTGGTGCCCGGTTGACGCTGGAAGCTGATGCTGGCAACGACCTTGCGGGTGATGAACCGCGAGATGACGGTCTCGGCCAGCTTGTCCTGGCC
>CAZDTD010000627.1:0-1316 GCA_964507995.1 uncultured Pirellulales bacterium
TTCCGGCTCTCACCACGCCGGCGGCAAAACCAACGCCGATAGCTTACCCCATCCGCCGCAGCCATGCAAAGGGCAAAATGACCGCGCGGCCGCTCGCGGCGTATCGCCGCCGGCTGAAGAGGGTGCGTGATACGCACGCTACTACGCTGACCACCTGAATCTGGTTGACGCTGTGGTTCGTGGCGAGGGCATCTTGCCGTTGCTCTTTGCCCTCGCAGGACCACGGACGCAAGGGCGGGACGCCCTCGCCACGCGGCGGCGACTGTGCCCACCCCAATAACATGAACGGCGTACTACTGATTCGATTATTCGTAACCCACGCCCGAATTGTCATGCTGAACGAAGCGAAGCATCCGGGCCACGGACGCAAACACCGTCCGTCTTCTCCCCGCCCCAGGTCTTCGGCAGCCGCTCAAGACGGCAGAGTCCCGCGGGTGTCATGCTTACGCTTGCATAAGCATGCTTGTCAAACGGATCAAACATGCCCACGCAAACGTGGGCAGGGCACCGAGGTGCTCTCCTCGCAGGGCGAGCGTCTTGCCTCGCCCTGCGAAGACATGCTACGAACGAGCTGGAGGTTGCGTCGAGACGGGAGCCTCGACCGTGGGCCGGATCACCGACGAGGCCGCCTTGATGACGCCTGCGATGTCGGCCAGGTCCGACGGGATGATCATCGAGTTGTTCGTCTTGGCGAGCTTGCCGAACTCGGTCAGGTACTGCTCTGCGATTCGCAGGTTGACCGCCTCGGCGCCGCCCTTGTCGCTGATCGCGACGGCGATCTTGCGAATGCCCTCGGCCGTCGCCTCGGCCACGCGCTGGATCTCGACCGCCCGGCCCTCGGCCTCGTTGATCCGTCGTTGCTTGTCCCCCTCGGAACGAGCGATCATTTCCTGCCGATCCCCCTCAGCCCGGTTGATCTTGGCCTGTCGATCGCCCTCGGACTCGGCAATCAACGCGCGTTTCTCGCGCTCGGCTCTCATCTGTTTTTCCATCGCGTCCTTGATGCTCTGCGGCGGCATGATGTTCTTCACCTCGTACCGCGTCACCTTGATGCCCCACGGGTCCGACGCCCGGTCCACGGCTTCGACGATGGCGCTGTTGATCAGGTCTCGCTCCTCGAAGGTCTTGTCGAGGTCCAGCTTGCCCATGACGCTTCGCATCGTGGTCTGAGCGAGCTGCGTGGAAGCGAAGCGGAAGTTGTCAATGCCGTAGGACGCCTTCTTGGGATCGACAACCTGCATGTACAGGATGCCGTCGACCTCGACCGCGATGTTGTCCTTCGTGATGCACTGCTGCGGCGGCACGTCGATCGCCTG
>CAZDTD010000628.1:0-1302 GCA_964507995.1 uncultured Pirellulales bacterium
AGAACCGCCATTGCAGGCAGACTCCCGCCCACGCCAGCAGGACGATCGCCGCAAAGATCGCAAAATCCACGCGCAGGCAGCGGCCAACGCCTGCAATCGCCCGCGCGGGCAGATTCGCCAGGACGTTCGCCGCATCGCCGGAGGATCCCGACGACCCGCTCGCAGCGTTGCCGTCCCCCGGCGGAACGACCGGAGTCGCAGCGCCGTCCTTCTCGTCACTGGAAGGTGTCGGCACAATCGCCTCGTTCACTTCGCCCGGCGTCTCATCCAAAATCGATTCCCCCTGCGGCTGAACGCCCGCAGGGACATCGGAGATATTCGACGGCTGCGCGTCCGCAGGGGTCGTCACGGCGTTCGGCTCGGCCGTTACGGCCTTCGTCTGCGCATCGGCCCCCACGGCGACGCCGATCGCCTCGGCCGCAGCGCCGCCCGATTCGCTGGTCGCGTCGGCCTCTTTTTCGACCTTCTCGAGCACCTTCAGCAGGACCCTGGCCGACTCGGCGTTCTTCAGGTCCTGGCCGGCGTTCTCAAGCGGCTCGCGGGCATAGCCCGTCTCGCCCACGCCCAGCAGGTGGTACCCGAGCAGAAGCTGCATGTCGGCGTCGTAGCCGAATTCATCGATCTTCTCCGTCAGCTTCCCGATCTGGGCGAACAGCACGTCGTCGTTCGCATACAGGCCGCGAGGATAGAAGACCCCTTCCTTCTCCGGCGAGGCGACGCGCAAAGCCTTGCGCAGTTGCTCGGCCGACTCCGTGTATTTGCCGTCCGCGAACAGCGTCTGGGCGTAGGCGAACGGAAGGATCACGTCGTCGGGGGACAGTCGCATGGCTTCCTCGAACTTCCCGGCCGCGACGCTGTAATTGCCGGCTTCGAAGCTCTTGACGCCTTCCTCGAACCGGGTGTCGGCCAGCGTCGCCGACGCCGGCTGGACATTCTGCTCGTCCAGCTTCGCGCGGACATCAGCCCACGTGCTTGTGCCCACCGGCTGGGTCGTCGTCGCGGAGCCGACGTTCGCATACTCGCCGCTGTCGTTTTGGTAGTAGTAATTGTAGGTATAGTAACTGTAGTTATCCGAGGGCACCTGATACGCAATGGGGTAATATCCGTACCACACGTAGGGATGGTAGCCATACCAGTAGTAACGGACGTACGAGTAATCCGCGGGCCACCAGCCGCCCAGGCTGACGAACACGTACTTGCGATGGTAGTACGGGTATACGTGCCAGAAATACGTGTCATGGCCGAATCGGTAGCAGACCGGATAGTAGTAGCTCGGCCAGATCACGCGGTGATGCAGTCGGT
>CAZDTD010000629.1:0-1252 GCA_964507995.1 uncultured Pirellulales bacterium
GGGATCAGGAGAATTGCCTGCCGGCCCCAGCACCAGATCACCGGGCTCTTTATGTCGTCGCTGCAGTGGACGACGGCCTGGCGGTCGATTCCCAGCTTCTCCGCGGCGCTGCGCATCGCGTCCTCGATGGTTGGACAACGTGCAGGCCTCGATCGGGACGACAGTTTCATACCCAGTGTGAACCTCGTCGCCAAACGAAGCAGCAGGATGGAACTGATCGCACACCACGACAGAATAACGATCTGTTGCATCGATATCCCGACGGAGGGTGAAGCGACTGTCTCTGCCGGTCGATTCGCAGGGCCGGACTCGCTGATTGCCTTGCCCGGCTTGATGGTCTCGGCCGGCGCGAGATCTCTCTGTACAGGCAGGAACACAGGGGATCGCGTGGGGACTGGCCGCTCCGCTACGAGCAGTCCCCACTCATTGTGCTTCACAATCCGTGCGAGCGCTGGGATCGCAACGGCTGCGATGGTCGCGAGCAACAGAATCTGGTGCGCGCGAACCGCTCGTCGTCGCAGTATGAGGCTTCCTCCGAGTCCTGCTGCCAGGCAGACGCTGCTCTGCCATGCGAGTGGCCATAGCCACGCGCACTGTGTCGTCATTTCGCTTGTCATTGTCAACCCTCCTCTTGCTTTTCTCTCTGCTCGATCAGACGTTTCAACTCGCCGAGTTCGTCGGCGTTCAGCTTGCTCTCTCGGATCAGGTGCTGGAACATGGCCATCGCGTCGCCCGCGAAGACGCGTTTGAGCAGGCCGCGAACGGAGCCTGCGCCCGCCTGGTCCCGGCTGGCGGTCGCGAAGTAGACGTAGGTCTTGCCCTCGGCCCGGTGGTCCAACCAGCCGGCCTTTTCAAGCTTCTGCATGGCCGACAGGACCGTGGTATAGGCGAGCTTCTTCTTCCTGCCAAGCCGCTCGCGGACCTGGTGCACGTTGGCCTCTCGCAGGTCCCACACGGTCTCCAGTACCGCCCGTTGCAGTTCGCCCAGATCGTCCAATGATTTGCGTTGCATGATCCATTTCTCCGCGACAAAAACCCTCGTACTCCATCTACTCCACTATAAAGTACTCCGATTCGTAGTAGATGTCAACAAGAAAATCAGGATGAAGGCAAAAATCTTTCGGGGGCGAACCGTGGAAGGGGGGCTCGCTCGTAGTGACGCCGTAAGGCGTTATCTTCTCTGCCTCTGAAGAGAAGCAAAACAGGCCGTCTGGTGAACGACGGCCTGTTTCTTGTTCCGATTTCGGTTATT
>CAZDTD010000630.1:0-1251 GCA_964507995.1 uncultured Pirellulales bacterium
ATGGCACGGAGCATCGGGCCCCACGGACTGCAGACCTCGCCCTCCATGGCGAAGATTGTCAGCACGCCGCCGAGTTTCCAGACCTGGACGTCATAGCGGAAGCTCCGGCTGACGTCGGGCAGGGCCAGGGATTGGCGCGCGACCCAGGTGTAGTACTTTTTCCGGGACCCTGTATAGGCTTCGCGTTCCATCTCCTCGCGCGACCAGGGCCGGCCATAGCTCAGTTGTCCCGTGGCCAGGGATGAGGCGAATGACCCGGCGAGCGGGACCATTCGGCCCGCCTCCAGATAGGCCAGTGCGGCCCGGGCCAGCGTTTCCCCCGCCTGTCGCGACTGGTTCGGGTCGGCCGCGAAGACCAGCTCGCCGCTGTTGGGGTCCTTGCTGACGACTTTGGCGTCGGCGCCGCAGCCCTGGACGAACATCGCTTTCGCGTCGGACAGCCGGCTCGCTATATAGTCGCGCATCGCGCCGGGATAGTCGGGACTCCACTTCTCCATCGAACCGGAGCTGGTGGGGTGACAGGCGTAGCCGACGATGACGATCTGTCGTGGCGAGCGATCGCGCCGCACGCGGAGGATCGGCGTGTGGCTGTCGACTGGCCCCTCCGGATACGGCCCCCAGGTGATCTGGCCGTCGCGGGGCAGCCGGCGGTTGCAGGCGATTCCACGCAGGTCGATGGCGCCGTATTCGATTCCGGCGGGTGCGAGGTCCGCCAAGGCCGCATCCACTGCGGCCAGAATGGTCTCTTCCAGGAACGCCATGTACCAGACGTTCGGGCCGCCGGCCGCGAATGTGGCGTGGAACTGGGTCGCGGGTCCCCAGTGCGTGTGCGAGGCCGCCAGGATGATGTCCCGTGCCGCGATGCCATGCTTGCGAGCGATGTCCCGGCGGATTGCCTCGGTCATGACGCGTTCGACCCCTGTGACGTCGGCCGTGATGAGAAGACCCGTATGAGCGTCCCCGTTGCGCAAGGCCGCCACCTGGACTCGCAGCGGCATCCAAGTCCCCTTGGCGTATCGCTCGCTGCCGAATCCTCTCATCTGGACCTGGCCGGGGGCCGGCGTAATGTCGGCTTCGGCGTAGCCGATCGACCATGGGCGATCGAAAACCTCCTCCGCAATTGCAGATGAGCCACAAGAACCGATGAACAGCGCCACGACAAACAACAATCCACTCCGCATGACAGGCCTCCCTATGCTTTGATGCGCCAAGTTTGAATCACACGACAAACGAAAAGCCATTATACCACTG
>CAZDTD010000631.1:0-1245 GCA_964507995.1 uncultured Pirellulales bacterium
ACGACGTTGGATGTGCGGTGTTTGCATGGGCTCCTCGTTGTAGTGGCTCGTGACCTGTGACTCGTGACCCGGGCCACGAGCGAGGGGCCGCGGATCACGGTCGTCATGCTACCCTCCGAGCTCGCCCGGTTCAAGGCATATTGTCTGGGCCGTCGGCAGCGGTGATGGTAAGATGAAGCGAATCGACAAAGGAGAATGCCATGAATGGGGTTCGATTGTCTATCTGCCTGCTGTTGGCCACCGCGGCTGTAGCCTTGGGCAGCGAAGATTCCATCGTCAGTGTAGAGCCCAGGCCGCGAGAGGGCCTGCTGCTCAATCCTGGAAAGGGTTGGTCCGCGAGCGGGTTGCCCCAATGGCATCCCAGGGAGGTCCTCGATTTACTGGGCATGGGTGTGATGCGGCTGGATTGGGCCAGCGTCGAGCCCCAGGAGGGACAGTACAAGTGGGACACGCTGGACCGTTTCCTCGACAGTTGGGGCCGGCTCGGCAAGGTTTGCAACGTCGGCATTATGTGCGCGAACACGCATAGCCGGGCCACGGAAGGGTACGTCACGCCCAAGTGGGTCTTCGACGCCGGCGCCCGGAAGATCGAGATCATGCTGAACCCGAACCAGTCCACGACCGGTACTCCCGGTCGCAAGATCGCGCCGGTGTTTGACGATCCCATCTTTCTCGACAGATTCGCGAACTTCCTCCGGGTCTTTGCCGCTCGTTACGACGGAGACCCTCGTATCGCCGTACTGGACATTCGCTCTTACGGCAATTGGGGTGAGGCTCACATGTACCCGTTTGGCGTCCCGGACATCTCGCCGGAAAAGTTCCGGCAGCATGTCCAAATGCACCTGGATGCGTTCAAGAAGACGCAGCTTTGCCTCTCGCGCAACGCGCACCTGGGCCGGTTTGGCCCGCTCAAACCCGTCTTCGACTGGGCCGTGCTGGAGAAGCACATCGCGCCGCGGCGGGACGGCATCTGCGGCAACAGCGATGGGAGCGAAACGGCTATTGGCCTCGGCCTTGCGCCGGGCGTCTTCGAGTTGTACGACAACTACGATGGCGTGAAGAGACGTGGCTGGTGGGACGGGCAGAAGGATAAGACCGGCTGCGGATTCACGCTTGAGGAATGCATCGAGAACGGCAAGCCTACGTGGGTGGACCTTAGCCGGGGCGGCGAGTCCGGATTGCGAATGGTCCGCGAGAACCGGGATCTCATCGAGCGTCTCACGAATCGCATCGGCTACCATTTTC
>CAZDTD010000632.1:0-1236 GCA_964507995.1 uncultured Pirellulales bacterium
CTGCAAGGCGTCCCGGACCGCGATGCCGTCGCCGGCCCAGGCCGTCGCGTAGCCGTTGTCCCAGTAGGCGACGCGGTTGTAGGGACTGCCCTGGGCTTGTGTGGCCATCAGCGCGATCGCCGAGACCACGATCAAAGAACACACCGATTGCTTATACATGCTTGACACTCCTTCAATAAAAAAACATAGCCGTGCTTCAGTTTCCGAACCCGATCAATATGGCCCCTGGAAACCACGGCCCAATCTGTTTGTTTCGTCTTTTCTCCCGTCCGGCATCTGTAGACTCCAAGCGCCCCGATTACCGCCGTGCTGACTTCTTTCCAGGAATGAAACGCGTGTTTCAAGGGAATTGCAGAGCGAAACAGGTAGAGCGCTTGTGGTATGCTGCGAGAACTACGTCAACTACTCCTCCTTCCACCTCGTGTCTACCAGGACTTGTGCGGGCAGAACGAACAACATCAACCGATACGTCCGGTTTTCGTACACACGCCGGACGGAATATACATAGAATATGGGCAGGGGACAAATCCCCGTGACTCATAACCTACTTGTACCAAATTCCTTACCTTCACACAAGAAGTTTTTCGTCGGCAGGTGTGACGGGGTGTGACGGGGTGTGACGGCCTCCCTCCCTGAAGAGTATCGGAAATTCGATTCGAAGGTTTCCGATTTGCTTTTCCATCGTGGTTTCCTACAATGTCACCGTGGATTGACAGGTTCTCAGGTTCTGTACATAGGGAGGTCATGAGGATGGCGACATATAGGGTGGTCCTGGCGGTCTGCGTGGCCTTGGGAGTGGTGACCGGTTCGACGGTTTCGGGAGGGGCCGGTCCGGTCGATCTCGTGGTGTTGGACAAGCCCCTCCATGCCGGACGCATCAGCCCGATGCTGTACAGCGGTTTTGTGGAGCTGCTCGACGATGTGGTCCCGGGGATGTGGGCCGAGATGCTCGGAGACCGTGACTTCGAGGGCGTCCTTCCGGCGGCCAACTGGGCCTATCACCTGGGGACGCTCAATCTCTGCGATCGGGATTGGGACCGGAATGAGACGTGGGAATACAGCACGGAAGAACCGTGGTGCGGGGCCCAATCGGCAAAATTGACCGCCGGCAGATCGACATCACCAACGGGTGGGATCGTCGTGAGAGGGTCAAGACGATGCCGCTGCCATTCCAGGGCGATGTGGTCACCCTTCCGGCGTTGTCCGTCGCGGCCGTGGACGTCAGGGGATAGCCGG
>CAZDTD010000633.1:0-1225 GCA_964507995.1 uncultured Pirellulales bacterium
CCGGCTTGCCGATCAGCTCGATCTCGGCGATCTGCATGCTGTTGGCCTGCGTGACATCGCGGACGGCCGTGAACAGAACGCGATAGTGCAGATAGGCGGTCTCGTTCTCGAACGTGATCGGGGTCGCGTTCACGGTGAACCGCGGCCACAGCTCGACCTGGTTGAAATCCACGACATCGCCGCTGGCGATCAACTCATAGGCCTCGACGAGGCTGTTCGGGTCGTTCGAGCCGTACACTTCGTACTGGATCGGGTCCCGACCGAAGTCGTCGTTGGCCGTCGTCAGCGCAAGGCCGGTCACGACCGTGGCGCCCAGGGCCGGCGTCACCTGAATGCCGCTCGGCTGGGTCGCACCCTTGAAGTGCAGGAACTTCGTGTTGACGTCGTTGTCGATCACCAGGTTCGGGGTCTCCGCGCCCGGCCAATCGCCGTCGTTCGGGAGGCCGACAACCACGTCGCTCGGGCTGGTGATGTCGCGTGCGCCGAGCACGAAGTAGGCGTCGGCATGGGTGCGAATCTCGCCATAGCTCAGGGCGCCGTCATAGACCGCGACGCCGAAGAGGTCGCCGTCGAAGTTGTCGAAGAAAACGCTGCCGTCTTCCGCATCGGCGCCGTAGCCGATACCGACATTGCCCGACAGGAGAATGGCGGCATCGACGCTGCCCCTGTACTCGCCGTTGACGTACAGAGCGGTCGTCTGCGTCGTTTCGCTGGCGACGAAGACCAGATGGGTCGGCAGGCCGGGAGCCGTGGCTACGCCGTAATCGTAGTCCGCCACGCCAAACACGGTCGCGCCGTAGGTCTTGGTGCCGCCTTCGCTGCTCCACTGCTCATACTTCAGGCCCGACTGGGTGTCGCCGAATCGCCTGCCCATCAGGCACATGCTGACTTCCTGCTCCTCGGCGTTGCTGCGAATGACGAATTCATAGCTGACCTCGCCACCGAGCGTGCCGATGTCATAGATGCCGTCCTGAACGTCGGTCGCCAGGAACGTCGGGGCGCTGGCCTTGGCGGTTCTCTTCCAGGCATCGAACGAGGTCGAAACCTGGGGAGCAACGGTGAAGCTCCAGACGGCGCCGGGATACATCGTGCCATCGGCCGCCATCTCATCGATCCGCCAGTAGTACGTCGTTTCCCACTGGATGTCGGCGGGGGTATAGCTGGCTTCCATCGCCATTTCCATGAAGACATTCGGATCGGCGGCCGCCACCAGGTTCGGATCGGT
>CAZDTD010000634.1:0-1220 GCA_964507995.1 uncultured Pirellulales bacterium
TTGATCACCGGTCCCGTCAGATCGGCCCGCCAGTTCGCCGCCAGCCAGGCGAAATCGATCAGATTCACCTCACCGGCTTCGTCGACGTCCGCGCTGCAGCCCGGCTCCTCGCAGTTCTCGTCGAGCCAGTTCGCCGAGAGGACTCGCAGATCGTAGAAATCCACCTTTTGATCGCCGTTGATGTCACCGACGGGGTAGACTGCCGCCTCCAGCGCAAGGGTACAGAACAGGCAGAACAGGATCGACAGTGACTTTGCGGTCATGAAGCGAACTCCTCCGACGGATAAATCCAATAACACCCTCTTTTCCCGGACAAGGGCGAAAGTATTGTCTGGACTGGTCACTGTGTGACACACGTTCGATCTATCGGCTCAATAACACGACGAATCCCAAGATTTCTGTCGGCGTTATTATAGCAGAGAACGCCGCCGGAGCCAAAGATTATCGGTCTCGGACAATATCATCCGGCCACTTGCCCACACGGCCGAGAGAACGTAAAATGCAGGACTATTTGTTCGGTCTGGCCGTAGCACGCGCCGGATGCGTCGGAACAGACTGAGACGCCCATCCTCTGATGCGGCAAGAAGGTGGTGTGTTCTCAGCAATGCGTCTTTTGCCTTTGTACGAGGTTATCGATGAGCACACAGATTGTGGAACAGCTCAAGCAGTTGAGCCGGGGAACCGTGGATATCTACACGCAACAGGAGCTGGGCCAGCGACTGACTGAGGCCGCCCAGTCCGGCCGGCAGATGCGGATCAAGCTCGGCCTGGACCCGACCAGCCCGGACATCCACCTCGGCCACACGGTGGTCCTGCGGAAGATGCGGCAATTCCAGGATCTCGGCCACCGGGCCGTGCTCATCATCGGCGACTACACCGCTCGCATTGGCGACCCGACCGGCCAGAACACGACCCGGCCCATGCTCACACCGGAACAGATCGAGCGAAACGCCAAGACCTATTTCGAGCAGGCCGGCAAGATTCTGGACACCGCGCCTGGCAAGCTCGAAGTCCGTCACAACAGCGAGTGGCTCGCGGACCTGCGACTGGCCGACATCATCCGCCTGGCCAGTAACATGACGGTCGCCCGGATGCTCGAACGCGACACGTTCGACGTTCGTTACAAAAGAGGCGACCCGATCGGCATCCACGAGTTCCTCTATCCGCTCATGCAGGGTTACGATTCCGTCATGGTCCGCAGCGACGTCGAGCTGGGCGGC
>CAZDTD010000635.1:0-1218 GCA_964507995.1 uncultured Pirellulales bacterium
TCGGCGAAGACCTGGTGCATTTCCTCGTTGCTCATGCCGAGGCCCTGCTTCATGAGGTCGTAGGTCTCGCAGATCATCTGCATGTCGCCGTACTCGATGCCGTTGTGGACCATCTTGACGAAGTGGCCGGCGCCGTTTTCTCCGATCCACTCGCAGCAGGGAGTCCCGTCGGGGGCCTTGGCCGCGATCTTCTGGAAGATGGGTTTGACGTGCTCCCAGGCCGCAGGGGAGCCGCCGGGCATGATGGCGGGACCCAGCAGGGCGCCTTCCTCGCCGCCGGAGACGCCGGTGCCGATGTAGAGCTTGCCCTGGCTCTCGACGTGGGCGGTCCGGCGGATGGTGTCCTGGTAATTGCTGTTGCCGCCGTCGATGACGATGTCGCCTGGTGACAGGTGCGGCAGCAGTTGCTCGATGAACTCGTCCACCGGCTTGCCTGCCTTGACCATAAGCATGATCTTGCGCGGGCTCTTCAGACTGGCGACCAGCTCCTGGATGGAGTGGCAGCCGATAATGTTCTTGCCCTTGGCCCTGCCATTGGTGAAGTCGTCCACTTTCGAGACGGTGCGATTGTAACAGGCGACGGTGAATCCCTTGCTCTCCATGTTCAGAATGAGGTTCTCGCCCATGACGGCCAGGCCGATGAGGCCGATATCTGCTTGTGCCATGATGACGTGCTCCTTGCCCAAATTCAAGCCATGTAACTGCTGTATTCTTCACAGACCAACAGGCTGCCTATCCTACCCGAAAACAACACCGCCGGGTAGTTAAAGATGGTGCGTAGTACGCACCCTACGCACTGTGCGCGGCATGCATAGCAAATCTCCACTTGTTACCCCGGCGCAATTCACCATTCGTCCCGCAATGGATAGAGTTGGGAATTGCCGCGCACAAGGCCGCTGCCTGGGGGGTATATGACCGTTGTTGCGGCCTCGCCCATGGCGACGAGGCGTGGGCTGGACGCTGTCATTCCTGCGGAAGCAGGAATCCACAAACCGTGGTATGCGACGTGTCCCAGGAAGTGGATTCCCGCTTTCGCGGGAATGACAATCCAGGGTCTCCATGAACCTCTATTGCACGTGCGTGAGTACGGTCATGCACTCGTTGTCCGGGACGACCATCTCGGACCCTTCCCCAATTGCCTGCGGTCTGGTATGATAAATCCATTGTCCCAATGGGCGAAGCAATGCGGAAACGCCAATGACGGCGAAAGGACGAGAG
>CAZDTD010000636.1:0-1216 GCA_964507995.1 uncultured Pirellulales bacterium
AGCTTGTGCTTCATGTGGATCGGCGAAGTCGCGATGAACGTATGGATGCGTTTCTTCTTGGCTGCGGCAATCGCCTTGCCCGCCGATTCGATATCCACAGGGTTGGCGCGGGCCAGAGCTGCGATGGTAGGCCCCTTGATCTGTTCGGACACAAGCCGCGTGGCCTCGAACTGCGCGGGCGAGGAAACCGGGAACCCCGCCTCGATGATATCCACCCGCAGCGAGGCCAGTTGCCTAGCGATCTCGAGCTTCTGTGGGATCGACATGGCGGCGCCGGGCGACTGTTCGCCGTCGCGAAGCGTGGTATCGAAAATCAATACTCTTTCAGTTGACATATTCGATTCTCCAGGAAAGTCGTCCGTGGCCAGCCGACAGTTGTCAGTCAACCGGCAACTGAGAACTGCCCACTGGGAACTTCAGTCGTAGCGGGTCATTATGCCGTAAAGACGGACAGAACGCTACGGTTTTACGTAAGTGATGGACTGAAAACGAGTTGTGGTACTTTTCGTATTTGCGCCTCAGCGGCGCAGCAGCAGAGCGAGCCGGCCAATCAGGCCGTCGATGGGGAGGCAACGAATTGTGAACTCAGTAGCCATGTACTGCATAAGTATACATATCGACCGAATCATTGCAAGACTTTTTCGTCGAAAATCCGTCACACGACGATGAATTTGCTCCGTCACAGGGAGGTGTCCCACGGATTGCGGCTGCCGATTCTGGCTGCGCAAGCGGCTTTCTGCGACGCGGTCGGCAACGGCCTCGTCGGGATGGTGAGAGTCATCGGGTCTTTGTTGGCCCGCTGAAAATACCACATCTGTCGCGGCGAATTGATTCCCGCTGTAGTCATCTCCATGGCGATGCTCGCATAAACGGAGGGCCTCTGGGCCCCAAAGGCTCCGGAGGACGGGAACAAAGTGAATGTGAAGACGACGACCGCCTCGTGGATCTCGTTGAAATGGAACGAGCGTTCCTGGCCGTGATAGAGGACCGCATCGACCCAAGCCTTTTCCGAGTCTCGCCCGGCCTCGAGATGGACGGGCAGATCGTCGAGACAGATGGAATAGATGTTGAGCATGCCTGCGGTCGAGCCCGAACTGAAGCACAGCGGTTCATCCAGTCTCAGTTCTTCCGGAAGCTGGAGATCTCCCACATCGCCTTCGAATTCGAGGCGGAAGCGAAGGTCCCTCGCCTGGATCGTGGCGTTGGCGATTCGGTC
>CAZDTD010000637.1:0-1215 GCA_964507995.1 uncultured Pirellulales bacterium
GAAAGTCCGGTGGATTGGCGGGCTGACGGATCACGTCGTTGGGAAAGATGTACGTGTGCGTGGCCACCTTGCCGGGCCGCCAGTCGGACCTCGTCGCACGGACCCGCAGGCAGGTCGTCGTGGTGATTGGCATGGGCCTGGAATAGACAAACCCGCTGAGGGATCGGCCCGACGGAACTCCCGGCTCCGATCCGTCAAGCGTGTAACGAATCACCACATCGGGCGTCTCGCACGTCATCGTCAGTTGGAACGGACCGTCATAGAAACCGCGTTCGTGGCTCACCGTGACCTCGGCCACTGCGCCTGCATAGGCGGTGCCGTTCGGGCCTCCGGGCGTCGGTGTGTCGAGGAATCCCCACGTTGCGCCGCCATCGGGAAACCGGCCAAAGGAGACGTCGGTTGCCTGGGTCCCGAAGGCAATCTGATCGAGAAGCGTGACGCCGTCCGCGTCGAACAAGGCGAGCTGCTCGCCGTCGGCGTCGAGACTGAACCCTGCGTGCAGTCCGGCATCCCCCGTGTCCTTGTCGAGCCAGACGATGAGATAGCCCCCGGCCGGGATCGCAGCGTTGTCTGGAATGCGCCATTTGGCGGGTTTGGCGAGGTTGTCGGTCAGGTACATGCCGCCGACGTGGACGGTGTGGTTGCCCGGGTTGTAGGCCTCGACCCAGTCGTCGAAATCGCCCTGGGGATCCCGCACGGCGCTGGCGTTGTCGGCCATCAACTCGTTCAGAACGACGGCGCCGGGAAGTGCGGCCTGCGCGAGCATTAGAAGAATGACCTGTCCGGATATCAACCCTGTTTCTCCGTTGTCTGGACGCCGTTCGAATGGTGGTTCCGACTCTCGGGCCGGGGTCTCCACATCGTGTGGCTTCGTATTGCATGACCCGACGGACGCCTGGATCGGCCACTGCTTTCATTATACCACTTTACAGGAGACCTCGGTGGGCGTCGGTTTTGCGAGAGGGCAGATCGAAGATCGCCTCATAGGCGTGTCGGTCGAGCAGGACGTTGTCTTCCAGGAACACCCGCGCAATGTATCGCAATAGCCCGCTTGGGCGAAAAAGCAAGCGGGGTCCTTGTCGTGCGACGCAGACCCCGCTTGGGTGTTACAACACGCTATACCGCCACGGAACTACTCGGCTGTGCGGCCGAAGCCGATATCGTCGATGAAGACCATGCCGGCGCCGCCCGCTTGGGTGGCGTTCTTGTCGCCGA
>CAZDTD010000638.1:0-1191 GCA_964507995.1 uncultured Pirellulales bacterium
CTAACTGGGTGCATGTTATTTCAGGCTCTTTCGGTTCAAGCGTACTTCCTGATCCAGGCACGCTCGAAGCGGTCGTGCAAGGGAGATTTTCCGCTCATGCGTAGGGTGCGTATCACGCACCATTGCCCCCTCGGAAACGCAAGAGAAGGTGCGTGGTACGCACCCTACGGAGAGCCGGGTCGCCGGCTGCAAGTCACAAGGAGATTCCTCATGAACCACGGCTTCATCAAGCTCCATCGTAGTACGCACCCTACATGTCTATGCGTAGGGTGCGTATCACGCACCATTGCCCCTGTTTCTGTGAATTTGCACCCTCCGAGGGCACGGCGACGCCCATTCTTCTTTTTTTCGCTGCTTTTTCGACCGATAAATCGCCCTTGGCGATTGCGTTCGGGGCCCATCGACTGTATAATTATGAGAATTTAACAGGGAACATCTGGCCGGACAGGTAGATCTTGCCAGTGATGTGCCGGTCAGTTTTATTTTTCAGGTAGAATGGAGGACCTTGGCTATGCGTGGCAAACGCGCCTTCACGTTGATTGAACTGCTCGTCGTCATTGCCGTAATCGCGATCTTGATGGCGATCCTGATGCCCGCCCTTAACCGGGCCCGCGAGGGAGGCAAACGCGCCGCGTGCATGAGCAACCTCAAGCAACTGGCCCTGTGCTGGAACATGTACGCCGACGAGAACGACGACAGGCTCGTCAACGGCGCCACCGGCTGCAGCAACGTCAGCAACGGTACCTGGGCCTCTGGTGTAGCCTCTCATACCAAGGAATTGGCCTGGATCGATGGCTACCACCCGGAAGTGCAAGACTATGATCTCCAGGTGGAGGACATCGAAAGGGGTGCCCTGTACCCCTATTCGAAAAACACGGATATGTACCAGTGTCCGACGGGACGGCGTGGACAGGCTCTGACCTACTCGATCATGTTCTCCATGAATGGTGTTGGCTATGACTGGAGCAGAAAAGAGAAGGGCGTCTTCGTCAAGAAGCGGACCGAGATCAAGCCGAACACCTCTCAGCGAGTGGTCTTCATCGACGAAGGCTACCTGACATCGGACTCCTACGCCGCCAACTATACTTCCGAATTGTGGTGGGATAACCCCCCGGTCCGGCATGGCGACGGCGTGACCGTCTCCTTTGCCGATGGGCACGTCGAGTACTGGAAATGGCGAGGCAATGAGAC
>CAZDTD010000639.1:0-1187 GCA_964507995.1 uncultured Pirellulales bacterium
CCCATCAGGATGACCGGGCAGCCCAGATGCTCTGCGAACGTGCTGACCACCGGGATCGAGCCGCCGCAACGGATGAAGACGGTCTCCCGGCCGAAGCCCTTGCGCATCGCCTCCTGGGCGGCCTGGAGAATCGAGTCGTTCACGTCGAACAGGACCGGCGGGCTCATCCCGAAGTCGTTGAGCTCGATGCGGACCGTGTCCGGACACACCGATTTGATGTGATCGATCACCAGCTCGCGGATGCGGACCGGGTCCTGGTTGGCGACGAGCCGGCAGGTGATCTTGACCGTCGCGAAGGATGGAATGATCGTCTTGGACCGCTGGCCCTGGTAGCCGCCGAAGATGCCGTTGACTTCGAAGGTCGGCCTGGCCCAGAGGCGTTCCAGCGTGCTGTAACCGGCCTCGCCGTGCGGACGCGGGACGTTCAGTTCCTTCGACATGGCCTCGTCGTCGAAGTTCAGCTTGCGGAAGCTCTCCCGCTCCCAATCCTGCAGCGGGACCACGTCGTCGTAGAAATGCGGGACGAGGATCTTGCCGTCGGGCGCGACGCAGGCGGCCAAGATCTGGGCCGCGACCATTGTGGGATTGGCGATGCCGCCGCCGTAGGTGCCGGAATGGACGTCCGACGCCGGACCGCGGATGGTGAACTCCAGCGCGACGAGGCCGCGGAGGCCGTAGGTCAACGCCGGCGTATTCGCATCGTACATCGAGCTGTCCGAGATCACGATGGCGTCGGGCTTCAGCTCGGCCTTGGCCTGCGCGACGTACCGGGGCAAGGCGTCGCCGCCGGACTCCTCTTCGCCCTCCAGCAGGAACAGGACCTCGCAGGGCAGCTCGCCCTCGGTCTTCAGCAGGCTCTCGACGGCCTTGACGTGGGTCCAGAGCTGTCCTTTGTCGTCGGTGGAGCCGCGGCCGTAGAGGATGCCGTCGCGAATGGTCGGCTCGAAAGGCGGCGTCTTCCACTCATGGACCGGGTCTTCCGGCTGGACATCGTAATGGCCGTAGATCATCACGCGCTTGGAGCTCCTGCCTTTCCTGAGGGCCCGCACGATGGGCTTGCCGCCGATGTCCACCAGTTGGGCGTCGAAGCCCAGGCCCTTGAGATGCGTCACGACCCACTCGGCGCAAGCCCGCGTGTCCTCGTCGTGCGCCTTCTGGGCGCTGACCGAGGGAAACCGCATGAACTG
>CAZDTD010000640.1:0-1176 GCA_964507995.1 uncultured Pirellulales bacterium
AGCTCGTCGGCGCCTCGATCGGCAACATCCGGCTGTTCGAGAAGATGCAGCGACAGGCGACCACCGACGGTCTGACCGGCTTGATGAACCACAGGACCTTCTACGAGGCCCTCGAGAGGGAATTGTGGCGGGCCCGTCGGCATGGGGGAACCATTGCCTTGATTATGGCCGATGTCGACAACCTCAAGCAAATCAACGACGTCTACGGCCACCGGGCCGGCGACAAGGCGATCCTCGAGATCAGCCATCGGATTCGAGAGTGCATCCGGCAGATCGATATGGCGGCCCGCTACGGCGGCGATGAGTTCGCGGTCATCCTGCCGAGCACGGGGCTCGATGCCGCCTTGATTGTCTGCGAACGGATCGTGGAAACCGTCGCCCGTTCGCCCATCCTCTGGCAGCGGCAGCAGGTCCCCCTGTCGATCAGCGTCGGGGTGGGAGACTACGGGGCCGACACGAACCCCGAGGACATCACCAGCCGATCCGACCAGGCCCTCTATATGGCCAAGCACTCGGGTAAGAACACCGTCAGGGCCTTTGCGCCGGTGCCGCAACGGTAACACGCCCGTTCGCCGTGACGCCGTGAGGCGTTGTCTCTTGAAGTTTGGACGGTCAAGACGCAGAGCCCAACCGGTCTCTTCAAACTTGAAACTTCACACTTCTTTCTCAGTACGTAGGGTGCGTACCACGCACCAACTCGTGTGTTTCCGAGGCGGCTGTGCAGGCCCCGAGAGGGCCTGCAAGGGGGGAGTTTTGCGCTTTGGGGCCTCCGGCGTATACGCGAGCGAGACGCTCGCTTTCGGGTGTGAGGCGTCACTCCGAACTCCCGCGCAATCCTGTGGTTGTGCGTCGTTCGGATTCACATGCGATGGCCCTGGGTGCGGCCAGGCCGATACTTGACAACGAGGCGCCGGCTTGTTACAAGCGATACAAGTGTGCGGTTTGCGCTCGCCTGTTTGGAGAAGCTGTCAGTTCATATATGGATAGGAAGTCTGCGATGATTGCAGCGCTCGGCGCCAAGGCCATCGAGGATGTCGTCAACGCCGGTCGGTTCGGCCGGTTCGCCTGGCGGTCCGCTACGACCTCCGCTCGCAGTTGTGCCCGCAAGTCCACGTATCCGCTGATCTGGACGCAGATGTTCATCATCGGCGTCAACAGCGTTCCCGTGATCATGAT
>CAZDTD010000641.1:0-1156 GCA_964507995.1 uncultured Pirellulales bacterium
TCGATCCCGCTTCGGCGTCGCAGATTCAGCACCGCCGTCTCGCAGACCCTGTCGGCCTCGTTCACCGTCTGCGCCTCGGCCGGCGCCGCCTGGCCGTCCTCCACAGCCGCCAGGTATCGTTCGATATCCGCATCGTTCGTGATCCGCCGGCTCTCGGCGTCCTTTATATACGAAGCCGCCGCAGGTCCGATGCCCACGTGCGGCCGATTCGCCCAATACCCGAGATTGTGCCGGCATTCGCGGCCGGGCCGGGCGAAATTGGAAATCTCATACTGCGCCAACCCGGCCCGCTCCAGCCGCTCAATGGCCCATTCGTACATCGCCCGGTCGAGTTCCTCGTCCACAGTCGCCAGCCGTCCGGCCTGCCGCTCGGCATCGAACACAGTGCCCGCCTCAAAACTCAGGCTGTACGCCGAAACATGGTCGACCTCCAGCGAGATCGCGGCCTCCAGGCTCGTCTGCCAATCGGAAAGCGTCGAGCCCGGGATCGCAAAGATCAGGTCCAACCCAACGTTTTCGAACCCCGCCCGCCGGGCCATCGCCACCGCCGAGCCGATCTGCTCGACCGAATGCGCACGACCCAACAGTTCCAGCTCGCTCGCGTTAAACGACTGCGCCCCAAACGAAAGCCGGTCCCCCCCGGCCTGTCTCAATCCCGCCAGCAGTTCGACATCGACCTGCCCGGGATTGCACTCGACGGTGAATTCGTCCGCCCGTGGGCATCGCTCGCCGACGGCGCGGAGCAGCCGGAGCAACTCGCCCGCAGGCAGCGAGGTCGGACTGCCGCCGCCGATATAAGCCGTACAGAAGTCAAAACCGTCACGCTGCACCAACTCGCACAGCAGCCCATCGACCAGCCGTCCGGCGTCCACTCGGGCCGCCGGGATCGAGTAAAACCCGCAGTATCGGCACTTGCTCCGGCATACCGGCACGTGGACATAAAGACCGGCGGGATCGTCGCTCATCGCTCGTCGCTCGTTGCTCGCCAGGGAAAAAGTGGGCACGCCGCAACCTGCGATCCGCGAATCCGCTTCACGCTTCGCCCAGGACTCGCGGCGCCTGCATTTTGTCGGTCCGATAGCCAATTCCGTCACGAACATTCTTCCAAGGGATCAAGAGGACTTCCGATGGTATCTGAACGGGTTACTATAGCGAA
>CAZDTD010000642.1:0-1153 GCA_964507995.1 uncultured Pirellulales bacterium
GGGTCAACAGCGGGTCATCGAAGATCCGGACCATCGACCTCTTTGGCAACGGCGCCTCGTCGGTCTACTACGACGACATCAAGGTCCAGGATTATCTTTCGAGTCTGGTGACGGCCTACGATCCCAGTCCGGAGGACGCCGCCACGGACGTGCCGCGAGATGTCACGCTCGCCTGGACGGCGGGTCGGCTCGCGGCGACGCACGATGTCTACCTTGGCACGAGTCCAACGGATGTCAACGCGGCCGGCCGGGACGACCCGAGAGACGTGCTGGTCAGCCAGGACCAGGAAGCCGCAGAGTACGATGCGGACAGCCCGCTCGACTACGGCCAGACCTATTACTGGCGGGTCGATGAGGTCAACGCCGCGCCGAACGGCGACATTTTCAAAGGCAGCATCTGGAGTTTTACGATTGAGCCGTATGCCTATCCGATCACCGGCATCACCGCCAGGGCCGCCAACGAGCAGCCGGCCTCGCCTGCGACCAGGACCGTCGATCGTTCCGGTCTCGACGATCTCGACCAGCATGGTATCGATGTGAAGACCATGTGGATGGGCAACCTGCCGGTCTGGATCGAATACACGTTCGACAAGGAGTACACGCTGCACGAGCTGTGGGTCTGGAACGCCAACTCGGAGATCGAGAGCATCATGGGCTTCGGGGCCAGGGATGTCACCGTCGAATACTCCACCGACGGCCAGAACTGGACCGCGCTGGAGAACGTGCCGCAGTTCGCCCAGGGAACCGGCATGGCGACCTACACGGCGAACACCATTGTCCCCTTCGGCGGGGTCGTCGCAAAGTCCGTGAGACTGACCGTCAACGCCGCATACGGCATGACGGGGGTCGTTGGTCTGGGCGAGGTGCGGTTCTTCTACATCCCGACGCAGGCGTTCCGGCCCGATCCGGCGGATGACGCGGACGGCGTCCGCGTGGAGGCCGAGCTGAACTGGCGGCCTGGCCGGGAGATGACCTCGCACACCGTCTACATTGACGCGGACGAGGCCGCCGTCGCCGATGGGACCGCGGCGGCCCACATCGTGACCGATCACGGCTACGCACCTGCGTCCCTGGACTGCGCGACGAAATACTTCTGGCGGGTCGACGAAACCGGCGAAGCCGGCATATACACAGGCAACGTCTGGAGCTTCAC
>CAZDTD010000643.1:0-1150 GCA_964507995.1 uncultured Pirellulales bacterium
GGTATAGGCCGTCTGCTTGGCCGGGACGCTCAGCATCAGCTCGGGATCGACGATGCTGAGCGCGGGGTACGTCAAGGCGTTGCCCCAGCCGATCTTCTCGTTCGTGTCGCTCTTGGTAATGACGGTCCAGGGGTCGGCCTCGGTCCCGGTGCCTGCGGTGGTCGGGATCGCGACGATGGGCAATGCGCCTTTGGTGGGGGTCTTGCCCTTGCCGGAGCCGCCTGCGATGTAGTCCCAGTACCGACCGGAGTTTTTCGCCATCACGGCGATGGCCTTGGCCGAGTCGATCGTGCTGCCACCGCCCAGGCCGAGGACGAAATCGCACTTGTTGGCCTTTGCGACCTTCGCCCCCTCCTCGACGTGCTCGACCAGCGGGTTGGGCTGGATCGTGTCGAATACGACCGACGACGCCCCATTGCGTTTGAGCAACTGCGTGACCCGTTTGAGATAGCCCTGTTTTCGCATGGCCCCCGAGGCGCCGATGACGATCAATGCCTTCCTGCCCGGCAGGAACGTCGTCGTCCCCAGTTCCGCCAGCTTCCCACACCCGAACAGAATCCGGGTCGGCATGTAGAGATTGAAATCGAGGTTCATGACATCTCCTTGTCAAAAAGAGCAACCAGCATGATCGTCAACGGCAGGCCATCTTAGCAGCTTTGGCCTCGGATGCAACCCCGCCGTACAAACGAACCCAATTCCGCTCGCAACTGGAATCGCCATCGCCGAACAACGACCTCCTCAGCCAGTGCCCCCCTCCGGCCCGCCGGAGGTTCCATGTCCGCTCGAAACCGCCTTCACGCTGGGCCGGCCCGATTATGCCATTGGCGTAAAGCGAAAAAACGGTGCGTCAAGCGAAGCTGGTGCGGACAAGCTGGACCATCCAGCTAAGCCAAAGGCTAACCCCCGGGCCAGAACGGAACTTCGAGCACAAGGAGGCAACGAATTGTACTGAGCCGCTCCCGCAAGAAGCTTCCCACGAGCCGAAGAGGCGAAGGTGGAAGTATGGCGGCTGGGCAGTAACAAGGGACCGGCATGGCGTCATGTCCGGGCCTTTTGTCCCTTCGGCGTAAACGCGAGCGAAACGCTCGCTTGCAAACTTGACGCAGGACAGAGAACGTTGTGGTCCCCCTTTGCGGCACAGGCCACTTAC
>CAZDTD010000644.1:0-1143 GCA_964507995.1 uncultured Pirellulales bacterium
ATCTGCCATTTCATCGGCTCATCGGGGTCGTCGGTCAGATACATGCCGCCCACGTTCACCGAGCTGCCGCCGGCATTGTAGAGCTCGATCCAGTCGTCAAAATCGCCCTGCGGGTCCGCGAAACACGCCACGTTGGAGGCCATCGCCTCGTTGATCACGACTTGTGCGTGCGACAGTCCCGGCCCAAGCAGCAACATGCCGAGAATCACCCACAGGAATGGTCCCCAATCCGGAGGAAAAGCACGAATATCAAAACTCGAAATCCGAAACAAATCCAAAGCACGAAACCCAAATGGCAGAAACGCTCTCGCCCGTCGGATGCCCCGTGGGGGGGCTGAAGAGCAACACGACCCCCCACGCACGACCGTTCGAAGTCCCGCCTTCAGGCGGGAAGACCCGTCCGACCCGCGTAAACGCGGGACTCCAAACAGATTCGCCTTTTCCCGATGCGATTGGGTTTCGGTCATTCGTGCTTGTTTCGAGCTTCGAGTTTCGAATTACGGATTTCACTCTTTAGTATAGCAAATTCACCGCCGAAAATCGAGCGAATTCCAGTCCTTACAAGGTCCGCGCTTGACCGCTCGTTATCACCGACTTAACATACTGTCCTCGTCGGCCGGGTCCTCCACTGCGCCGTTCAACGACCGCCGGCGTTGAAACCGAGGGGGTCCCCTCTCAATCATGAACAATAGACGGGAGACTCGTACCAAATGGTTCAGGAAGACAGAGAAGTTCTGTTGAAACAGATTGACCTTTTGCTCGATGTGGACGACCGGGAGTCCCTGCGCCGATTGCTGGACGAGCAACGGGAAAGCGACATCGCCGAACTGGTCGAGATCATCGACCGCAAGCGGCAACGTCTCGTTCTCGACGTGTTGGCCGCGTCTGAAGCGGCTCAAGTCATTCTGAAAGTCAGCGAGGCGACGCGAGCCCGATTGTTCGAGCTGCTCGACGACCGCGAGCTTCAGAACATCTTCTCCGAACTCAGTTCCGACAATGCGGCGGACCTGCTGGCCGAGATGCCCGAAGAACTGGCGGAGAGAGTCATCGACAGTCTCAACTACGCCGAGGCCTTCCAGATTCGAAGACTGATGCGGTACTCGCCCGACTCGGCGGGCGGCATCATGGACCCGGTCGTCATCA
>CAZDTD010000645.1:0-1142 GCA_964507995.1 uncultured Pirellulales bacterium
ATCGATCCGGAACACGACGACGCTGTCGCCGTTCTGGTTGGCGACGAGGCAGAATTTGCCTGTGGGGTCGATATTGAAGTTCCGCGGGACCTTGATCCCGCCGGTCTCGTGCTCGACGAACGCCAGCGTTCCCTGGGCCGGATCGATCCGATAGACCGCGATGCTGTCGTGTCCGCGATTCGAGCCGTAGAGAAACCTGCCGCTCGGGTGCACGCGGACCTCGGCGCACCAGCTCGACCCGTTGAATCCACTCGGGAGAGTCGGGAGCGTCTGAATCTCTTGCAGGGAACCGGTAGCAGCGTCGTAGGCAAAAGCCGTGATCGTGTTGTCGAGCTCGTTGATCACGTAGGCGTACTTGCCGCTCGGATGAAAGACGAAATGCCGCGGCCCAGCGCCGGCCTTGACCTTCACAAACGCGGGATCGCCGGCGGTGATCTTTCCGCTGACGCCGTCGAGCTTGTAGATCATGATCTTGTCGAGCCCGAGGTCGGCGACGAAGACGAAGCGGTCGTCCGGACTCGGATTGATCGAGTGGGCGTGGGGTTCTTTCTGACGCGATGGATTCACGCTGGAGCCCTCGTGCTGCACGAAACCGGTCGGCTCGCCGAGCCCGCCGTCGGGTCGGATGGGAAGGACCGAGGCGCTGCCGCTGTTATAGTTCGCGACGAGGACGTGTCTGCCTGCGTGATCCAGGTTGACATGGCACGGCCCGGCGCCGCCTGTGGAAGCGTCGTTCACAAGCGCCAGGTCGCCGGTATTCGGATCGATGGCATACGCCAAGACGCGCCCCTCGGCGCCGGCCTCGCTGACTGCATAGAGGAATTTGCCGCTTGGATGAATCTCGATGAACGACGGATCTCGAACCTGGACCGCGAGGACAGGGGCCGCGAGTTCTCCCGTCTGGAGATCGAGCGAACTGCGGTAGATCCCTTTGCCGGCGTCGCCGCCGGTATAGGCGCCGATGTAGACCCGCACGGACCGGCCCCAGGCCGTCGAGAGCAAGACCAGCGAAACCGCCATCCCCATGAACACGTTCCGACCCATAAGAACACCTCCTGTAAATGTGCATCTCGTCGCCGACGACGGAAAAAGACGAATCGGGCCTATCTTCTTCAACGAAATCTCCGGGTTCCGTGGCGAGG
>CAZDTD010000646.1:0-1131 GCA_964507995.1 uncultured Pirellulales bacterium
CGCTGCACGCCTGCCGCGCCGCGGTCGAAGAGGGCATCCTGCCCGGCGGCGGCGTCGCCATGCTTCGTGTCCTGCCCGCGCTGGACAAGGTCAAGACCAAGGGCGACGAGCAAGTCGGCGTGGACATTGTCCGCCGGGCGGTCGTGGCCCCGATCAAACAGATCGCGCACAACGCCGGTCTGGACGGTTCCATCGTCGCGCAGAAGGTCATCGAGAGCAAAGAGAAGAACTTCGGTTACGACGTGATCACCAAGCAGTACGGCGACATGATCAAGTTCGGCGTGATCGTCCCGACGAAGGTCGAGCGGACCGCTCTTCAGAACGGCGCATCGATTGCCTCGTTGCTGCTGACGACCGACGCGGTGGTCAGCGAGATCCCCGAGAAGAAAGAGAAGGCTCCCGCGATGCCTCCGGGCGGCGGGATGTATTAACCCTTGCGAATCCTTGTGTAGTACAGGCGGGTCCCGAACGGGACCCGCTTGTTTTTCGTAACAATCCCAGTGGGCTGATGGTATTGCGACAGCGATCACTTCCAGCAGACGATTGAATCGCGGTTGTCATCAGGAGGAACGTTCAATGCCTTTTCGCTTTTACACGAACATGATGTCACAGGCGTCGCGGAGCGTAGCCTCGGGGATTCTGATCGTCGGCCTGCTGTTGATCGGCTTTGGCTCGCTCATCCTCGCGCTGCCTGAGTTGTTCGCCTTTCTGGCGGCTGCGGTGTTTTTCGTCGCCGGGACCGGCTGCGCGATCGTCGCGATCAAGATCCTCTGGACGCAGTGGCGACTGGACCGGCTCACCTCCCCCGATGGTTCCGACGCCTACCGGGAGAACGTCCGCATTCACCTCAACGACCGCTGCGAGCAATAAGCACAAGGGGCGTCGTGTACACGATCTCACCCCGTCGGGAAGGGGGGGAACGTCCCCAGGTGGGAAATCCGAAACAAGCACGAATGACAAAACTCTGAAATCCCAAACGGCTCGTCCGAAGAGCAGGAAACCAACGCTACTTGCCCGGCCACTCCTCCCACTTCATGCGAGACAGGTGCCAGTAGATGAGGGCGCCGAGAACGACGGCCACGCCGAGCAGCAGCAGGCCCATCGTCGTTTCTCCGAAGATCAGCTTGCCTG
>CAZDTD010000647.1:0-1130 GCA_964507995.1 uncultured Pirellulales bacterium
TTCGGTAGAATATGCAAGGTGCGCCGGGCATTCGACGGCGCACCTTGTTCTTTCAGTCGGCCTTCCGGCTGATTCGTGGTGAAAGTAGCTCAGTTTGGATAGAGCATTGGATTGTGGTTCCAAGGGTCGCGGGTTCGAATCCCGTCTTTCACCCTTTTCTTTTCCCTGCCTTGGTGGGTTCCCTACCGTGGAATAGGTGAGGCACCCTCGGAATCAAGCGAGCACCTGACCGGACCCATGTGATTGCCTCAGGGCTCTTGACCGTCCAGCAACGAACGGGTAAGATAGAGATGAGAATGAGGTCAAGCATGCAGGACTATCGAGTAGAAACGAGAGTCGAAAGCGATGGCTCGCTTACGATCAGCGGCCTGCCCTTCCAGGCGGGAGATCGAGTCGAGGTCATCGTCCGCAGCCAGAAGGCGGATCAGGGGAACGGCGAGCGATATCCTCTGCGAGGCAAGCCCCTCCGATATGCGAATCCATTTGGCAGCGTGGCTGAAGGAGACTGGGAAGCCTTGTGATGATCGTTCTCGACACCCATGTTTGGATCTGGTGGGTGCATGCCAGTGAGCGGCTCACCCGTTCACAGATCGAGATCATTCAGGCCAACGAGGCAGATGCAATCGGCGTAAGTGCAATCTCAGTCTGGGAAATCGCCAAGCTTGTTCAACTGGGTCGATTGGAGTTGCCCTGAGTGTTGGGGGAGTAGTTCAACAAAGCACTGAACTACCCCGGCATTCGCCTGATCGGGCTCACTCCCGAGATTGCCATTGAATCAACGCAACTCCCGGGCGCGTTTCATCGCGACCCCGCGGATCAAATCATCGTCGCAACTGCTCGTGCGAACAACTGTCCGCTTGTGACATCCGACGCCAGGATCCTCAAGTACCCCCATGTCAAGGCCGTGGCATAGCAGCTTCCGCGCTCCTGCATCCGACCGCAGCGGCCCGCCGCCTGCAGTACGAGGACGCACCTCGCTCGACGCGACGAATCGCTACCCCGCTCTGGTCGCGAGAACTACCGGATCTCTTTGGTCCGCAAAAGACGGATGAACCATTTCTCCCTGCTTCCGGACGCCGTCCCCGTCTCCCCAGAAACCCGGCGAAATTCGTATGGCGTCCCCAAAATTC
>CAZDTD010000648.1:0-1128 GCA_964507995.1 uncultured Pirellulales bacterium
GCACGGTCCGCCAGGTCCACCGGGCGATCTGCGAGGATCGCGTCACCGCGCAGACCACGACGCTCAAGCTCATGCAGATCATGATGGACAAGGGCCTGCTCTTCCGCGACGATTCGGACCGGCCGGCCGTGTACCGACCCGCTTTCACCCAGGAAAAGACGCAGGGACAGTTGGTGAAAAACCTGCTCGACAAGGCCTTTTACGGCTCCGCCGGGAAGCTCGTCCTTCGGGCGCTCGCAACGAAGAAGGTCTCCGCCCGCGAACGGGAGGAGATCCGAAAGCTGCTCGATCAATTAGAGGGAGACAAACCATGAACGCATTGAGCACACTGTTGTCGCACGAGATCGCGGAGCGACTCGGCTGGACGCTGCTGCATTCCCTCTGGCAGGCCACCGCGGTTGCGCTGCTGCTGGCGGTCGTGCTGAGGCTCCTGGCGAGATCCTCGGCCCAAGCGCGATACGCAGTTGCTTGCGCGGGGCTGGTCGCCATGGCCCTGCTGCCCGCCGCGACGGGTGGCCTGCGGTCGTCGCCGAGCGGAAGTATAGTGGCACCGACTTCACAGCCATCACAACCCGTGTCGGTCGTTACAGCGTCCAGAGTAGAGTCCTCCAAGGCCAACGTCCCGGCAGCCCCTCTGCGCGTAGCGGCCAAGCCGAGGAGCAAACCGCCCTGGCGAGACGGAATCGTAGAGCGGCTGGAGTCGATTCTGCCGTACGTCGTCTGTGTCTGGCTGGTCGGCGTGCTGCTGTTCTCGCTGAGGCACCTGCTCGCCTGGACCCGGCTCCGACAACTGCGGCGAAAGCAGATCCGACCTGCCGCCAGCGTCCTGTGCGACAGACTGTCGTCGCTGGCTCGGAGGCTGGGAGTCGAGCGGGCCGTGACGCTCGTCGAGTCGGGTCTGGTTCAGGTGCCCACGGCGATCGGCTGGCTGCGACCGATAATCCTGTTGCCGGCCTGTGCCGCGACCGGTCTGCCAGCCGACCACCTGGAGGCCCTGCTGCTGCACGAGCTGGCCCACATCCGCCGCTGCGACTACCTCGTCAATCTCGCGCAGACGATCCTGGAGATCCTCGGCTTCTACCATCCGGCGGTGTGGTGGGTCTCGCGCAGAATCCGCATCGAGCGGGA
>CAZDTD010000649.1:0-1124 GCA_964507995.1 uncultured Pirellulales bacterium
AGAACGGTGCGTAGTGTGCACCCTGCATGGCCGGGTGCCATGTCCACGCTTGCGTGGACATGTCTTGTCCATTGTCCGAGGGACATGCTTACGCAAGCGTAAGCATGGCACCCCGCTACCGCGCCAGACCGAAGAGCATCAGCAGGCCCAGGACAATCTGGCCGATGGCGAAGATCCTGAGATGCAGCGACGGTCGCTCCAGGATCCACGCAGTGACGTGCTCTGTGGCCTTCGAGTTGAGGAACAGCAGCCCCTTGAGCAGGGCCAAGACGCCGAGGCACATCAGGATCTTCGGCAGGATGCCTTCCTGCTTCCAGCCAGCGGAGATCAAGAGGATTCCAAACGACACCGCCGCGATGAAAAAGTATCGCCTGAGCTTCCAGACCGCCTTTCTGCGCAGGCTCCTTCGCAGGCTCTCGGGGAACAGCAGGGAAAGGACGCCGAAGAGGATGAAGGCCAGGCCAATCAAGCCGGAGAGCATTCCGAACCACTCCCGAACGAAGGAACGACAGCGAACCAATGTCCACGACGCGACCCAGGATCGCACGGGAGGACGGCGTTGTCAACCGCCGACCGACGCCGTCGCATCCCACGGTTCCTGGATTCCCGCCTGCGCAGGAATGACAGGGTCGTGTGCGATCGCCGAATGTGCCCACCCTGCGAGATTGCGCTGCTGCGTTTTCCGTCGCGAATCCCGTCAGCTCTCGGCGTCGGTCTCGGACTCGACCTTGTGATAGCCGCAACTGGAGCATTCCAGCACGACGATTCGCTTCAAGTGCGGTTCATGACAGCAGGGGCAGATCGCCTTGGGGCCGGTCCGGCTCGTCGGCGTCTCCTGAACAGATCCCGCTCGCTCGTTCTGAGAAATCGAAGGATTCATGACTGTCACCTCCTGAATCTGCGGAACCGCAACTCGATCCACATCCCTTTCCGGATGATCCCGGCTTCAATCCCACGTCTGCAACCGCATTCAGCATCCCACAAAGGAGGGGGATTGTCAACTCCCGAGCAAGGGAATTCTCGATGCGTCGCGACGATCTCACGCACAGGGCTCCTGCGAATCCGTTCGTATTCCCCAGCGTGCGCTGCGACTAAGCAAAATGCCCATTGCCGCCGGCGTGCGC
>CAZDTD010000650.1:0-1114 GCA_964507995.1 uncultured Pirellulales bacterium
GATCGACGACCCAGCCGCCGAGTTGGTCGAAGGCCTCCGCCTCGACCAGGATCTGCCCGGCGACGGTCGACGCCAGGAACGACAACATCACCACAGAGGCACAGAGGACACGGAGAGAAATCGAATTCATACAATCCTCCGATCATGTAGGGTGCGTATCACGCACCATCTTCTTGTAGAAGCACGAATTTCGAAATCCGAAACAAATCCAAAGGACCGAAATTCAAATGACGGAAACGCTGACGCACATCGAACGGCCCGTTTGGAATTTTGGGTTTCGAACATTCACGCTTGTTTCGAATTTCGGATTTCGTGCTTCGGATTTGAACTCATGTCAGGCGGATTGGTGCGTGGTACGCACCCTACATCGAGCACTGGTCGAGCGCTGCGAGTTTCGCGATCCGCCGGGCGTGGCGGCCGCCGTCGAATGGGGTCGCCAGCCAGACGTCAATCATCTTCAACGCCAGCTCGAGGGGCACCATTCTGGCGCCGATGGCGAGGGCGTTGGCGTCGTTGTGGGCCCGGCTCAGGCGCGCCAGCTCCTCGTTCCAGCAGAGGGCGCAGCGGATGCCGTGGACCTTGTTGGCGGTGATGGCCTCGCCGTTGCCGCTGCCGCCGAGGACGACGGCCCGGTCGCATTCGCCGCGTCCGACGGCCAGGGCCGCCGGATGGATGAAATCGGGGTAATCGCACGCCTCGGCCGAGAAGGTCCCGAAGTCTTTCACCTCGTGGCCCTGCTCGACCAGATGCTTCTTGATCTGTTCCTTGTACTCGTATCCTGCGTGATCCGTGCCCAATGCGATCTTCATTTCAACCCCGTACATCCGTTAATTCTCAAATCCATAGAAACCATCTCAACCTATCGAGCGGGAGATTGCTTCGCTGCGCTCGCAATGACAGGCCCGAGGGCCGTTCTGAGATAGTCTTTTAGTGTACCGGACGACGGCCCCCGCCGCAATTCTCAATCCGGCCACGTGCCGCCAGCCGCCAGAATGCCTGAAGGTGTGCGACAAGAAAATAGCAGTTGGGATGGGTGCCATGCTCAAACTTGCTTTGAGCGTGCTGGTTCCGATTCACGAATCGGCACAGGAAGACACGCTCAAGCTGCGCTTGG
>CAZDTD010000651.1:0-1106 GCA_964507995.1 uncultured Pirellulales bacterium
TGGCTTATCCCCCGAAAGTAGTGCCATTGACGATGTTAGGATTTCCCTGTAGAGGTATCTGGAATTACAGGAGAAATCATGAAGAAGCAACGGTTCAGTGAAGAGCAGATTGTTCGGATGCTCCGACAGGCCGAGACGGTGAATCAGACGGTGGCGGAGGTGTGCAAGGAACATGGGGTTTCGGAGCAGACCTGGTATCGGTGGAAGAAGAAGTTCGGCCAGATGGAGGTTCCGGATGTGCGTCGGCTTCGTGAGTTGGAGAAGGAGAACGGTCGGCTCAAGCGGATCGTGGCCGAACGGGATCTGGAGATCGATGCCCTCCAGGAGGTGCTCAAGACAAATTTTTAGAAACCGGTCAACGTCGGCAGGCGGCGGTCCAGTTGCAGTCGCGCGGGGTTTCGCAGCGACGGGCGTGTGAGTTGGCCGGAATCAGTCGAACGGTGTTGGGCTACGAACCGAAAGAGCAGGACGATTCGGAAGTGATCGAGATGTTGAAGGAGCATTCACGACAGCATCCGCGGGAAGGCAGTCGCAAGGCCGGCGAGGCCCTGCGTCGAACCGGAACCTGCGTGAACCACAAGAAGGTGGAGCGACTTTGGCACGAGCACGGTCTGACGGTGCCGGTCAAACGCCGGCAGCGACGGCGGGGCAAGGGCCTGGAGCGTCCGCTCCGGCCCGTGTATCCCAACCACGTGTGGGCGTACGATTTCATGGAGGATTCGTGCGTCCACGGCCGCAAGCTGCGGATCCTCACGGTAGTGGATGAGTTCACTCGGGAAGCCTATGAGACGTATGTGGATTACTCGATCCCGGCGGCCAAGGTGATCGAGGTGCTGGACTTCCTGTTCACCCTCCACGGTCCGCCGCAGTACCTGCGGAGCGACAACGGCCCGGAGTTCATCGCCCAGGCGATCCAGCAATGGCTGGCGGACCGGCAGATCCAGACGGCGTATATCGAGCCAGGGAAACCCTGGCAGAACGGGGTCAACGAGAGCTTCAACAGCCGCCTGCGGGATGAATGCCTGAACCTGGAGCTGTTCTACAGCCTGCGGGAGGCCCGCTGGACGATTGAGACCTATCGGCAATACTTCAACGAACAGCGGCTG
>CAZDTD010000652.1:0-1106 GCA_964507995.1 uncultured Pirellulales bacterium
CGAGTAGGCGGTCTGCTGCGTGGAGATGGGCCGTTCCCAGGCGTACTCCACGTCGTCCACCTTCCACGTCAGGTCGCGCCAGCGGTAGGGGTTGCCGAACGGGCCCGCGTCGATCCCCTGGGTCATGTCGTAGGGGGTGTTCTCGTAGTGGTCCCGCATCAGGTCGAAGACATCCTTGGTCGAGATCCTGGCGTCGGGCTTGATCCACAGCGGAAAGGGCTTGGCGTCGGGCACGCCGCGAGGATAGTCCGCGGACAGATTCAGCGAAGGCGCCGCCCGGCGAAAGAAGCTCCACACCCGCGCGTCGGCATAGCGACGATTGTCGAGGTTGTCGGGGTCGTATGCCTCGCGGAAGCTGAAGGGCTTGCCTGCGTTCGGATCGAAGTAGCCCTTTGCGACCGCGACGGACGCGACGCGCTCGGAGTACAGGCAGTTGTCCGGATCGTCCGTCGGGAACTCCCCGATGCGGGCCTTGTTGGCGTGACAGCAGATGTAGCCGTCGGGAACGCGGAGCGCGACCCAGGCGGCGTCTTGGCCCCCCTTTGCCCGGCCCGATCAGCTCCATGATCCAGGCCTCTTTCTTGTCGGCGATGGAGAAGGACTCGCCTTCGGAGCGGTAGCCGTACTCGGCCACGAGTTCTCCGATGACACGGATCGCCTCCCGCGCGGTGCGGGCCCGCTGCAAAGCCAGGACCATCAGGTGCTGATAGTCCAAAAGGCCGTCGGGGTTGTGCAGGTCGGAACGCCCGCCGAAGGTGGTTTCGCCCATGGCCACCTGCTGGTCGTTCAGCAGGCCGCCGCTCTCGGAACCGAGAACCGCGTAGGTGTGAGCCGCCTGCCGGACCTTGCCCTCGATCCCGCCGGTCCAGCGGGCAGGAGCCACGAACGAATTGGGTTCGTGATCGGCCGCAGGGATGACTTCGAGGTAGGGATGATACACCCCGTCGCAGGTATAGGTGATGAAGACCGAGCCGTCGGTCGAGGCTTTGGAGGTCACGATCAGGCTGGTGCAGGCGAGGGCTGTTTCCGACACGACCCCGACGAGCACGCCGAGAGTCACGAGCAGAGTCAAGGTAGTCTTATTCATAGGCACACAGGATAACAGC
>CAZDTD010000653.1:0-1095 GCA_964507995.1 uncultured Pirellulales bacterium
CTCTGCCCCCTGCCCCCCGGCATTTGACGCGTTGGGCCAATAGCATGAGCAGGGAGGCAACGGATCGGTGAGACGCCCTGCCGCTTACATCTGCGTTCGCTCGGCGCTTTCCTGCGCATCTCGTGGGTGGGACAATCCACCGGACCAGCCTCCTCCCACTACCCTGCTGCTGGCGTAAGAGGAGATTGCCGCGCTTCGCTCGCAATGACATGAGCAGAAGAATGCCAGGGGCCCGGCGACGCCGTCCCCGGTCGCGAGAGGTTGTGCAACCGCAGAAGTACGCAAGAACCGGATGAGCCCCTCTTCCCAGGCGCATCCTCGTCGTGGTGCACAGTTTGTGCTTTCACTCGTGGACCTTGCGGCGGTAGGATAGGCCCTGTGGGATGAGGCAGGCGACTGAATCTATGGATAGATGGGTTATGAACGGATTGGCGTCGAATCAGGCAGTGCGTGATCTCGGTGACCGGCCTTCGCTGGCCGGACGCAAGGTTTTGGTAATGGGGTTGGGCCGTTTCGGCGGCGGCGTCGACGCCACGCGGTACGCGGCGCAGGCCGGCGCGAAGGTCGTCGTCACGGACAAGGCCAGGGAGGATCAGTTGAAGGATTCCCTGAGCCAGTTGGCCGATCTGTCGGGCATCGAGTACCACCTGGGTGGGCACGATCCGCAGGATTTCGCGACGGCCGACGTGGTCATCGCCAACCCTGCGATCCCGCTGAACAACGAGTTCCTGCAGGTCGCCCGCCAGCACGGTCGGATTGTGTCCTCGCAGGTCGGATTGTTTTTTCAGTCCTGTCCCGCGAGGATTATCGGGATCACCGGCGCCAACGGCAAGAGCACGACCACGACCCTGACCGCGCACCTCCTGGAGCAGGCTCGGAAAAAGCCGGATCGGGCCTACTTTGAGGGGGAAAAATCTCTGGGTTCGATTTTTCCCCCTCAAACCCCGGACGCGCGTCGGGAGACTCGCCCTCTCCATTCTTCAACGAAATCGAACCAAGAGATTTCGTTGAAGAATATAGGCCCGATCCGGCTTTTTCCGAGCCCCCCCGAGCCGACCTATGGCAAGGTCTGGCTCAGCGGCAACATCGGCGACA
>CAZDTD010000654.1:0-1093 GCA_964507995.1 uncultured Pirellulales bacterium
TCGTCCTGGGCGGATTGCTCGTCGCCGAGGGCCCCGGGCAAGAGACGCACGACCGCGTCGATCAGGACCATGGCGGGCAGCTCGCCGCCGTTGAGGACGTAGTCGCCGATGGAGATCTGCTCGGCGTTCAGGCCGATCCGGATTCGCTCGTCGAAGCCCTCGTACCGGCCTGCGATCAGGATGAGCCGCTCCTCGCGGGCCAGCTCCTGGGCCTTCGCCTGGCGGAGGGGCTCGCCCTGCGGCGAGAGCAGGATGACCCGCCCGCGAGTGGGGGCGAGCTTCTCCACGTGCTCGAAGCAGGCAAACAGGGGGGCGCACATCATCACCATGCCCGCGCCGCCGCCATAAGGCCGGTCATCGACCTTGTGGTAGTTGTCGGTCGTGAAGTCGCGGATGTTCGTGGTCGTGATCGAGACGAGCCCCTGTTCCCGGGCTCGCTTCAGGATCGAGTAGTTCAGCGGAGACTCGAACATCTCCGGAAACAGCGTGAGGATGTCTATCCGCATAGTTCACCACGGAGGCACGGAGGACACAGAGGGCTACAAGAGACTATAAGAAAAAAAACGTAAGAAAGGAGCTTTCAACCGCCACCTTTCCTACGTCTGTTCTTCTCAGTGACCTCTGTGTCTCTGTGGTTCCCGAGATTGCAGGGTTACGAAGCTGCCGGCGTCTCCGGCTTCGCCTCGGCGGCTTTTGCCGCTTCCGCTGCGGCTGCCGCTGCGGCCTCTTCGGCTGCCTTCTTCTTCTCGGCGACCACTCGCTCAGTCTTCGTGAACAGTTTGCCCTTGGTGTGAGCCAGTTTGCAGGCCTTCGCCATGCGGGCCGCCTTCTCCTCGGCGTATTTGTGCTTGATCCCGTTGCGAAGCAGAATCTCAGAAACCGTGTCGCTGGGAACGGCGCCTTTGGCCAGCCAGAACTCGATGCGTTCGCGGTTCAGCACGAGCTGCTTGGTCTCGTCCTTCTCGAGCGGGTCGTAGTGCCCGAGCTTCTCAAGGATCCTGCCGTCACGAGGCGTGCGGGAATCGACCGCGTTGAGACGGAAGAAGGGACGATGCCGACGGCCCATGCGAGTGAGTCTGAGTTTTACTGCCAT
>CAZDTD010000655.1:0-1087 GCA_964507995.1 uncultured Pirellulales bacterium
GATGGATAAATACAGGACATGCAGCTCGTTCCGCACCGCTGCGATCGGTCGCGGGCAGTACACCCACCCGCACATCCAGGCTCAACGCCCACCATCCGCCGTTCTCATGGTTTCACTTCGTTGTGCCGACTGATGTACGAGTCCATGAGCGGGACGAACCCTGTACGAGGGGCAGGGGAGCAGACCTCCGGCCGACGGCTCGGCAGACAGGAAAGGAACAATATGATGACTCACGGATATAGCTGCCGGGATCTCCCTGCGGGATTGTATGCTCTCCATCGCCCGGGTGCAGCGTCGTCAACGCTCGGACACCTGGCAGAATTGTCAAAGAACGCGTGTCAGAAGGAAGGCGGCCCCGAGCCTCCGCACAGGGGGCCGCCGCCAAGCCCGCGTCGCAATCCTTGCGACACAGGATCTACCATCCGATGCGACCATCAGTAGTCGCGCACCACGACACCGGCCAGACCAACGAAGTAGTGGTCGGCATCCTTGATCTTCAGGTTGTACACGGCGCCAACGTAGGGGCGTGCCTGTGGGATCACGGCCAGCACCCGAGCCGGCGCATCATGCGTTTGCAGGACCGAGCCGGCTCGCAGCATCTCCACATGGGCCCACTTTCCACTGTCCAGGAGGAACAGGTGCGAGCCCACGACGCACAGACTCTCGCCATTGTCCAGTATCACGACATAGGCATCGTCGAACACCCCTTCGTGGACATCGACCCGCTCGATCTGCAATTCTCCGCCAACGGCCATGGGATTGACGTCAGCCGTGCCAACCCCCTGCCCTGCCGTCGCCTGCTCGATGGGCATCAGGCCGCCATCGATCCATACAGGCGTCCCGGCCGCAAAGCACGTCCGGCCCTTGGTCCCGCCGCCGGTCATATTCTCCGGATCGTGCATCAGGAGCGAGTCCTTGCGGGACAGCGGAATCGACGTAGTCCCGGGCTCAGTGCCCTTCTCTTCGCCGCCCGTGGCGCTGCCGACCGTGAAGATATTGTCGTCTTCCACGGAGCAGTAGGCGCGTTTCTCAAACTCCACGTGCGTGTCGAGGAACATCACGTTCTGACCTTCCTGCTGGTGCGACA
>CAZDTD010000656.1:0-1067 GCA_964507995.1 uncultured Pirellulales bacterium
GGACTGAACGTGAAATCGGAGACATTGGCTCGCAACTGCTTGATCTCCGCTGCCGTCACGCGGATCACCATGCGGTCGAAGGACCAGGTGAGGTCCTTGCCCTGCTCCATCTCGGGGACATGCGCCTGGACGCTCGTCAGAGCCGAGGCGACCGTGTCGTCGGCCACCGGGAAATGCGTCGCGACCGCCAGACGCGGACGAAGCGGCATCTGGCTCAGAAGGTATCCGAAAGCGCCCTGGGGCGTGTGGGAGCTGTTCTGGACTGAGACCGCCGTGTTGTAAGCCGCGTTCCAGATCGGGTCGTCTTCGCTGCCGGGCTCGCTGTAGCCCAGGGTCTTCATGGCCCAGATTTCCGCCGGGACGATCATCTCGTGGATGGTCACGTCGATGGCCTTTGGGTTGCCGTCGGCGTCCTTGTGGTTGTTGACCTGGTTGAGGAAATTCGTCTCGGGCTTCGTGTCGCCGGTGTAGATCATCGACAGGCCGTTCCACTCGAGCTTGAAGCCGATGGAGCCCTTCCTGCAGTGGATCACCGGGAAATGCGTGATCTTCACGCCGGTTTCCGGGTTGTTGTAGGCGATGTTGTCTCCTTCCACGTCCCCGCGTTTGGTCCAGTCCAGTTCGATGGGGATCAGCGCATAGCCGTCGGAGGCGTCGTCGTCGCCGACCGGGACGGGCGGAACCGGCAGTCCCCAGCTTTCCTGGGTCGGACGTTCGTAGCTCTGGTAGCCGGTCGACAGGAAGCTGAAGCTCTCGGTGTGCCAGCGCATCGCCTTGCGGAGATTCTCGCAGTAGGCGACGACGCCGTCATCGTAGGTCGCGGGAGTGCCGGTCGGATTGGCCACGGTCGAGTTGCCGTGGCTGAAGACGTACAGGGGCGACTTGCGGTCCTGCGAGGGCCCGAAACAGTAGATGTGGGTCAGGTCGCTCATGTGGTCGCCGTGCAGGTGGGTGATGAAGACCTTGTTCATCTTGCTGAACGGGATTCCCAGGGCGCCGTAGTTGGCGACGACGCCGGCGCCGCAATCGAAGACGAAGGAGTCCGATTTGCCCTTGGCGTTGCCCAC
>CAZDTD010000657.1:0-1065 GCA_964507995.1 uncultured Pirellulales bacterium
GATCTCGAATTCGCCCGGCTCGACCACGTATTTCATGTCGATGTCGTAGAACGCCAGATGCTCCGGCGTGATTTCCAGCGAGATCGTCTTCGTCTCGCCCGGCGCCAGGGTGATCCGCTGAAAGCCCTTCAATTCCTTGACCGGCCGCGTGACCGAGCTGACCTTGTCGCGGATGTACATCTGGACGACCTCGTCGCCGGCCCTGAGACCGACATTGGTCACATCGACTCGAACCACTGTCGATTCATCCCTGCCAATGACGGACTTCTTCAGACGGGGCTTGCCGAACTGGAATTGCGTGTAGCTGAGTCCAAAACCAAACGCGTACAACGGCGTGACATCGTCGAACAAATATCCGCGCCGGGCGGCGGGCTTGTGATTGTAGTACGCGGGAATGTGGCCGACGGAACGGGGGATGGTGATGGGCAGCTTGCCGCCGGGATTGATGTCGCCGAAAAGGGTTTCCGCTATCGCTCGACCGGTTTCCTGGCCCAGATACCAGCACTCGAAGATGGCCGTCGCTTGGGCCGCGAGGTTGCGAATGGAAATGGGCCGGCCGTTGAAGAGGACGGCGATGATCGGCTTGCCCGTGGCGGCCATCGCGTCGATCAGCTCCTCCTGCAAGCCGACCAAGTCGAGCGAGGCGCGGTCGCCCAGGTGATTCAGCGCCCAGGCTTCACGAGACGTCTGCTCATTGTCGCCAATCGCCAGGATCACGACATCGGCGCGTTTCGCGATCTTGACCGCCTCGGCAATGCTCTTGCGGTCCTGGTCCGGATCGCTCGGCGTGACGTCGTCCTGCTGCCAGGACCCGCCAATCGTGATCTTGCAACCCTCATGATGGAGAACCTTGACCGACGGGCCGACCCGGTCGCGGATGCCCTGGAGCAGCGTGGTGTAGTGCTTGGGCACGCCGCTGTAGCCGCCCAGCATCATACGATCGGCGTTCGGGCCGATGACGGCGATCGTCTTGATTCGGCATGGGTCCAGCGGAGCCAGGCTGTCGTCGTTCTTGAGCAGCGTAATCGTCTCCCGCGCCGCCTGGAGGGCCAGCTCGCGATGGGC
>CAZDTD010000658.1:0-1061 GCA_964507995.1 uncultured Pirellulales bacterium
TTGACTGGTCTGCATTCTGCCATAGGCTATCTCAACACCTGCAACACAAAGGACATGGGATTATAGCACGCCTCTGTCTCGCCCTGCAATGAGCAACCGAAAGACAAAACATGATGGGTGTACGACAGGATTGTGGCAAGACCAACCTGGAGGCTCTGGGTGCCACGCCCAAGCGCAGCTTGAGCGTGTCTTTCCGCACCACCATGTGAATCGGAACCAGCACGCTCAAAGCAAGTTTGAGCGTGGCACCCATTTCAACTGCCATCTTCTTGTCGTGCACCCATCACGATGTACGCCGGTGACTTGTGTATTCTTCGCGAGGCGATTGTCCCGCTCGCCTTCTCGTACACAAGCCCGTTGCTCCATGACAAGACTCTGTCGAGGGGTGCGTTTATCGCATTTCGGATACCAGCGGGGAGTGACAGGTGAGGGAGGCCCGACATGTTTCATCGGGCCCTCCCCGCCGTATATCACCGACTTCGGCGCTCGGGTCGCTCGCCAGCGTTGCCCTATCCTCCGAGCCGGCAGAACCAATCTACCGCGAAGAACAATGTGCATCAAGTGCTCAACCGGCATTCCGGAAGCAATGCACATATCAGACTCGTGACACTCTGTTTTCGCCTCTTTCGCTCCCGATGTAATTGACGTGCCCCACGCGCTCGGAGGAAGATCGACCCTCTCGAATGCGTCTCTGATGTGTCGGTCGTGCAATTCGAGAAAGGGCAAGAGGTAATCCGGAAGGACCGGCTTTGTGGCACATCCTGCGATGAACAGACACACAGGACCTCTTTGCCATTCCGTCCCCGCTGGTATCCGCAAAGCGATAAACGCAACTATCGACCAGGACGGAAACCGGCGAGCGAGCCCCCCCATGTTACGCCACGCCGTGGCAGGCATCTGTACCGTCTTGGCCTCGTCCAGGCTCGATGGCGCTAATCCGTTGACCTCCAGGGGCCGAATAGACTACAATGGGACAGAATTCGAGGTCGTCGTTCCACGTCGGACTTGCCCGCAGGAGGGACCGCGAGCGGTCAGCGAGGGTTCTTGTGAGGAAGGATGAA
>CAZDTD010000659.1:0-1047 GCA_964507995.1 uncultured Pirellulales bacterium
ATCGACGAGGCCATCCAGAGGATGAACAACGCGCTGGCCGAGATGGCGTAAACGCGGAGTTTGAAGTCGTAGGGTGCGTACCACGCACCATTGCCTTGGAAGTGCGAGCCAGACAGTGAATCGACAAGGAGTGTTCGACATGAAGCACGGCCGCCTGTTCACAGCCATAACATGCGCCGCGTTACTGGGCGTGGCTGTCCTGTGCGTCTACGCCGGAGAGAATAACACGACGAGTCCCGAATTCCGAAAGCAATTCATCGACAGCTTCCAGCGGGACGGTCTGAGCACTGCGCCGGGCGACGCGATGATGCTCCGCATCCTCGTCGAGACCGCCCGCGCCAAGCAAGGCGTGGAAGTGGGCTCGGCCCGCGGGTTCGGCGCGATCAATATGGGAATCGCCTTCGAGCGGACCGGCGGACATCTCTGGACCCTGGAAATCGACCCGACCCGTGTCCAGGAGACTCGCGAGAACCTCGCCAAGGTCGGACTGGAGAACGTCGTCACCTGCGTCGAGGGCGACGCACTCAAGACCCTGGCCGAGATCGAGGGTCCCATCGACTTCGTCTTCATCGACGCGGTGAAGCAGGACTACTTCAAGTACCTCAAGATCATCGAGCCCAAACTGTCCCCTGGCACAGTGGTCGTCGCGGACAACGTACTCCAGTCGGCCCGGGCGATGAAGGACTACCTCGACTACGTCCAGACCAGTCCCGACTACGACACGGTCATCATCCGCTCGTCGATGGAGAAGAACGACGGCATGTCCATCAGCTACAAGATCCGGTAGCTCTGCTTCGTCGGGCACGACAGTTGCTCTTCTGCATGAACACAAATCGAAGTGCGTCCGTGATCCGTTCCTCTTTGAACGCCCGATAGCCAAGCCTCTGATAGAATCGGATGTTCCGCTCGCTCTTATGCCCGGTGAACAGCTCGAACCGCTGGGCGAGCGGGAATCGCGACTCGATCTCCTGCATGAGGGCGGCGCCGATCCCCCTGCCCTGGTGGTCGGGGTGGACGATCAGCCGTCCGATGAAGCAGGTTCCTCCC
>CAZDTD010000660.1:0-1029 GCA_964507995.1 uncultured Pirellulales bacterium
GGAGAGGAGTTTGTAGTGAAAGATCATGAAGGTGTCCTCGCTGAGGATGGAGGCCATCGCTTCGGTGATGATGACCCGCCGGAGCAATTCTTTGCCGATGCAGTTGTCCACGAGGATGCGGCGTTCCTGGATGTCCCGGAAGAGCTGTGGGTTCACGCCGTCGATTCCCATCTGAATGCTGATTGCCAGGAAGTCGTCGTCGATGCGCTGGAGCTCGTCCTCCAGAGCCAGGAAACCTTGGTCTCGTATGATCGACGCGTATTTTCTGAGGGTGAGAATCAGCTCGAAACACTCCCTCTTATCCTCGATACTGCACTGGATACGTTCGGCAAACCGCCAATCGTAGTACAACATGACCATCTCCTTTGTTTCTGTTTCCATCCAACCAGCCGTGCCCGAGGAATTCCCAAGTGAGAAGCTTCAGGCGAGGTAAACATCACCGCGTCGGGATGATACCGACGTAGGAGGAGCTTGGCAAGCAGTGATTCCAAGGGTCTTTTTGACCGTGGGCGGCGACGGTGTCACGAGGCTCGACATTCGAGTCCCTCTGAGATCCCGTCGGCTGTGGACGCCGGAAGACCCGTTCCTTTACACGTTGCGACTCGCCACGGGCGCCGACACGGCCGAAATCCGTCTCGCATGCGGTCGTTCCGATTTGATCCCGCGATGGCACGCCCATCTGTCTGACGGGCCCGGTCTACGAGAAGCTGCTTGGCCCGAACTCGACGACCGAGCAGCGGCATTTGCTGTGGCAATATCTGTATGAGGATTGGAATGGCGACCTGCGTTTGCGCCTGACGCAGGCCGACAAGACAGTTGCCTCGTGCGAAATTCCCTGTACCATTGATGCGCTTGGCAGAAGGGACATGTCTTTGAAGTCGTCTGTTCCTTCGAAGCCGGGGGACTATGCATTGGCGGCCGATTTGGCCGCTGCAGGGCACGAGCCCGTCTGCAGCGTACGGGACGCCAAGGTTGTTCTGGCAAAGTAATGGGAGTGAAAGCCATGAATCGTCGCGTTCGAACACGTCG
>CAZDTD010000661.1:0-1026 GCA_964507995.1 uncultured Pirellulales bacterium
CGACTCATCGCGGAGGTGGAGACCTCGGCGCGGTCCTTCGTCCGCGAAGGCATGGACTTCGAGCTGCCCCAGGTCCGAAAGGCGAACGGCCAGGCCGGCAACGGAGACGAGCCGCCCGCCTACGCCGCGATTCTTGACTTCGGCTTCGGCGATCTGGTTTTGAACCTCCGCGAGCTCGATCCTGCGTGGATCGCGCGGCGGATCGGAGACCTGCGGCGCCTGTACTTCGCAATCCTGGCGACCGTGGTCGCGGCGGTGAGCTTGTCCCTCGTGAGCCTCTGGCACAACGTGCGGGCCCAGGTCGCGCTGGCCCGGAAGAAGGACGACTTCATCTCCGCGGTCTCGCACGAGCTGCGAACGCCGCTGACTTCGATCCGCATGTACACTGAGATGCTGGAGAAAAACTGGGTCAAGTCGCAGGACAAGGTCGCGGAATACTATCGCACGATGCGCCAGGAAAGCGAGCGGCTCAGCCGGCTGGTGGAGAACGTGCTCGATTTCGCCCGGCTGCAGAAGGGCCGCAAGAGTTACGCAGTCCGGGTCGGGAGCATCGACGAGTGCGTGGCCGGTGTCGTCGAGATGATGCGACCGTACGCCGAGCAGCACGAATTCACGATCCGGACGGACCTGGCGGCGCCGGGACAGACCCGCTTCGACAAGGACGCGGTCACGCAGATCGTCGTGAACCTCGTGGACAACGCGGTGAAGTACGCACGCAGTGCGGCGGACAAGACGATTGCGGTGCGGACACGAAGCGAGCCGGGCCTGACGATCATCGAGGTCGAGGACCGCGGGCCGGGCATCCCCCACCACCTGCGGAGAAAGGTTTTCGACCAATTCTACCGTTGCGATGACGTTCCTGCTGGGGCGGGTCGCCCTGCGTCGAACGACGGGCGGTCCCCGAGCGTCGCCCCCACGACGGGCATGGGTCTGGGTCTGACCCTTGTCAAACGATTCGCCGAGGCCCACGGCGGTTACGTCGAGATCCTCCCGGCCCAACCCACGGGCGCCATCCTCCGGGTCGGC
>CAZDTD010000662.1:0-1025 GCA_964507995.1 uncultured Pirellulales bacterium
CGGAGCCCCAGGAGCTACCGAAGTACGCTGAAATCGGATGAACCAAGTTTCAACTTCTCTCACTTGCCCACTGCGACCTGTCGGGCGAGTTCGCCGAACTGGCGGCCTCGCTGCTGGTAGTTCTCGAACATGTCGTAGCTGGCGCACGCCGGACTGAGCAGGACGACGTCGCCCGCTCCAACGAGTCGGCCGGCCAGCTCGACCGCCTCCGCCAGCGAACCGGCGAACCGGACATCGACCCCCCCGCCGGTCTTCGGCGCCGCTCCAATCGCATCGCCGATCATGCGGGCGGTCTGCCCGATAAGGACAACCGCCTTGGCACTGGCAGCAATCCTGCCGCCGAGTTCGTCAAACGGCGTGTGCTTGTCGTAGCCGCCGGCGATGAGGACCTTCGGACAGTCGAAGGCCGAGAGGGCCACCATCGTGCCCTCGGGCGTCGTGGCCTTCGAGTCGTTGTACCAGCGGACGCCGTGCCCCTCGGCGACGAGTTCAAGCCGGTGCGGCAACGCCTTGAAACTCGGCAGGCACGACCGGATCGTCTTCTCCGAGACGCCGAAGCACTTGGCAATCGACATGGCAGCCGCGAGGTTCGACAGGTTGGCCCGGCCGGGCAGGGCATATCCGCTTCGCATCTTGTCGCTGACGTCGTCGGCACAGAACTGCATGCACACCCGACCCACCTGCGAACGGTATTTCTCGTACCACGACCGGGCAATCGGGTCCTCCGCGTTGAAGATCGACACCGCCGGGGCGTTTTCATCGAGCTTCTGGAAGCTGAAAAGGCCCTCCTTGGCGGCGCAGTAGGCGTCGAACGTGCCGTAGCGGTCCAGGTGGTTCGGCGTGAGATTCGTCAGCAGAGAGACGCTCGGGGCCCTGCCGACCGCCGCCAACTGCTCGACCTGAAAACTCGAGATCTCCAGGACGACCAGATCGTCCGGCTGGACGCGATCGAGAATGGTCAACAGGGGTTTGTCGCCGATGTTGCCGCTGAGCCAGACCTTGCCATAGGTCGGCTCGGGGGGGCT
>CAZDTD010000663.1:0-1024 GCA_964507995.1 uncultured Pirellulales bacterium
AGAACGTCTCAAGGGCAGGTATTTCTCTTCTGTCGTCTCGGCGGCGGGCAAGGTCTTCTTCACGAATGAGTCGGGACTGACGACAGTCGTCGCTGCCGACCGCCAGTTCCGAGAACTGGCGAAGAACAGCCTGGGTGAATCCGTCTATGCCTCTGTCGCCCCCGTAGGCGACCGGTTGTTTGTCCGCACAGTCAGGCATCTTTACTGCATTGGGGAGTCGAGGCGGTAGGAGTCTGAGGGGCAGCCTGCCTTATGTTCATGCTCAAACCTCTTGCGACCCCGATCATCTGGGTGGTGGCGCTTCTGACGCTCGGCCTGCTCGCATCCCGGTGGAAGCGTCGCGGGGTCTGCCAGAGGTCAGCGTGGTGGTTCGTCCTTGCGGGTACGCTGGTCCTGGTGGTGTTCAGTCTGAGGCCCGCGGCCAACTGGCTGACCCACTCTCTGGAGCGGCAGTATACTGTGCCGCCGGAGGATATGCTCCAGAGCCTGGATATCGTCGCCATCCTGGGAGGCGACTTCTATCCACAGGGCGGACCTCGCCGCGAAGCGGAGTTGAGCGGGCCTTCCTATTCCCGTGTGTACAACGGTGTCAGGGTGTTCAGGAACAGCGACGCGGGCCTGCTTGCACTCTGTGGGGGACCGAGCGAATTGCCTGACGCTGAGGCGATGAAGGCGGTGGCTGTGACCATGGGTGTCCCGGAACGCCAGATCCTGACCGAAACACAGTCTCAGAACACGATGGAGAATGCCGCCCGTCTCGCCGAGTTGCTTGGGCCGGGGCGCGACCGGCGAATTGGCGTCGTGACCTCAGCCGTACATATGCTTCGCTCGGAGCGCGCGTTCAAGAAGCACTTTCCCCGCGACGTCGTCATAGCCGTGCCGGTCAACTACACCTATTCTCCTCACATTGGTTTTCCGGCCAATGTCACCCCTTCGGCAGGGGCCCTGCTCACAAGCACGGTTGCACTGCACGAATGGCTTGGTATCGCATGGTATTCACTTCGCTATCGGTAGAGGCCAAGGT
>CAZDTD010000664.1:0-1020 GCA_964507995.1 uncultured Pirellulales bacterium
CACCGGGCTCTACGTGGGCATGCACGATCCCTTCGGTTCCACGAAGGACCTCTTCGCGGAGGGCCGGCCCACCCAGCACGCGGTCGCCTTCACGTTCGACCATCCGGTCCCAAACATGGGCAAGCCGGGCACAGGCTTCGATTTGTCTGGCCGGGCAAAGTGGCAACTGCTGCGAGGAGACTGGTTCGACGCCGCGATGATCTACCGCGACTGGGTCATGCAGGAGGCGAAATGGTGGCCTGTGCTCGGAGCCGACGGCCGGGAGGATACGCCCAAGTGGATGCGCGAGCTGCCGGCGTGGGTCATGACGGGAGGCGCCGCCTCCGATTGTGTCCCGCAGGTCAAGGGCTTCGCCCAGGCGATCGGCGTGCCCACCGGTTTCCATTGGTACAACTGGCACCAGATCCCCTTCGACAACGACTACCCCCACTACTTCCCGGTGAAGGATGGATTTGGCGAAGGCGTCGCGGAGTTGAAGGCCGCGGGCGTCCACCCCATGCCCTATATCAACGGGCGGCTGTGGGATACCCACGACAAGAGCGGCGAGGATTGGCAGTTCACCCAGACCGCCCTGCCCGCCGCAACGAAGGAAGAAGGAGGCAATCCCTGCACCGAGAGCTACGGCAGCAAAGAGACCGACGGCAACAGCGTCACGCTGGCGGTCATGTGCCCGGCCATGCCCCTGTGGCAGGGCCGGGTCAGTGACATCGTGCTTCGCCTTTTCAACGAGTACGGCGTCAGCGGAGTCTACATCGACCAGATCGCAGCCGCGGCGCCGCGACTGTGTTTCGACGCTTCGCACGACCACCCCCTCGGCGGCGGCCACTGGTGGACCGAAGGCTACTGGAAGATGCTCGACGCCATCCGCGCGGCCAAGCCCGCCGACCGGATGCTCACGACCGAGTGCAACGCCGAGCCCTACGTCAAGTGGCTGGACGGCTACCTCACCTGGCACTGGCAGCAGCAGGACATGGTCCCGGCCTTCTCCGCCGTCTACGGCGGGGCCATCCAGATGTTCGG
>CAZDTD010000665.1:0-1020 GCA_964507995.1 uncultured Pirellulales bacterium
CGATGCGATAGAACAGCCGGATCGCCTCGTAATTCCAGGTGCACCAGAGGTTGGATGCGAGCTTGTGCAGCTTGTCGAGGTTTGCGGGCAGTTTCGGATAGACGAAGAGGTTCTTGAGAATCATCGCGTTCGCAGCTCCTATCGACTCGATTCTTACGGTCGCGTTGACAGCGCCGGCCACGACCACGCAGGACCGGCTGGGTCCTCGGCGAGGTCGTGCGCCTATCCAGTTCTTTTCGGCCAATCGGGTGTGGTTCCTCCACAGTCTCTTGGGACGGGACCTCTGGAATCGGGCTTGCCGACCCTGCCAAGGCCGACTGGCGGTCTCATGGAATTGCGAGATTCTCAGCCAGGTCTCATAATGTGGTCGCTGTGTGTCTGACGCAAGGAGGGTCTACGTCTGTTCGTTGGGGTCGAACTCGGGCGGTCTTGCATCCTGTGGTCCCATGAAGGGTCCCGGCGGTCCCTCCTGTCGCAGGCTGTCCGGACCTCCGAACCGTTCCGGCGGCCGGTCGCCAGGCCGGTCGTTGGGATCTTTCGGTTGCCAGCCGCCGCGAGGGGCGTTCGGGTCCATTCGCCAGTCTCGCGGCCGGTCGCCTCGCGGTCCGCCACGTCCACCTGGGCGACCCTCGAACGGGCGCATACCCCGGAAACGCTCGAACCGCTTCTTCAGATCGCTCTCCCATCTGGCGTATTGCTCGGGAGTCAGGGTCTTTTTCATGGCCTCCGCGAACTTCTGTCGTTGCGTTTGCTCGGCCTGCATGAACTTCTGCCAGAGATCCCGCGTGCCCGCCCACTGCTCGGTGAGCGTCTCTTTCACCTGTTTGGCCTGTTTATCGGACAGACCGTAGTCCTGCGTCCAACGCTCCACGAGGAAATTGGGTTCCGGACCCGGTCCAAAGTCGGGAGGCAGCAGTTTGATCTTGGGGATGATGCGGTCCTTGAGGGCCAGGATCGCGCCGCCCGAGCCGATGGCGATGCCCGAGACGAGAATCACCACGGCCACGCCGATCTCGGCGA
>CAZDTD010000666.1:0-1017 GCA_964507995.1 uncultured Pirellulales bacterium
GTCGCAACAATCACGCGGACATTGGCTTTGATCGTCTCGCTGCCGCCGAGTCGCTCGAACTCGCGGAACTGGATCACCCGCAGCAACTTAATCTGCAGGCTCGGGGGAAAGTCGCCGATTTCGTCGAGGAAGATGGTGCCGCCGTTGGCTCGCTCGAACCGGCCGAGCTTTCGCTCGATGGCCCCGGTGAAGGCGCCCTTCTCATGGCCGAACAACTCGCTTTCGAGCAGGGTTTCAGGCAGCGCCGTACAGTTGACCTTGATGAACGGCTTGTCCGCCCGCAGGCTGTTGTAGTGCACGGCGTGGGCGACGAGATCCTTGCCGGTGCCGCTCTCGCCGCGGATGAGCACGGTTGCGTTGCTGTCGGCCACCTGCTCGATCAGCCGGTAGACCTCCTGCATCGCGTTGCTCGTGCCGACCATGTTCTGCATCTTGAACCGCGACTTGAGCTCGCCCCGCAATCGCACGTTCTCGTCGCGGAGCAGTGCCCGCTCGGACTCGACCAACTTGTTCAATTTGACCGCTTGGGCCACCATCGTGGAGATGATGTTGAGCAACCGCAGGCTCGCATCGAAGTCGTCGCCGCGTCCGGCCTGGCGATCCACGCTCAGGGCCCCGACCGTGCGTCCCTCCAGCTTGATCGGGACGCAAAAGAAGGCAATCTTCCTGCCGCTGCCCGTCTCCCGGGCCTTGGTCCGATGCAGAAACCGTGGATCTTTCGAGATATCCGGCACAACGATCGCCTCGCCCGACTGGACGACCCGCCCGGTGATCCCTTCGCCGACCTTGTAGCTGCCCTGGCTCTTCGACCGTTCGCTGAGCCCATGGGCCACCTTGATATTGATCGTCTCGGTGTCCGGGTCCAGCAGCGTGATCGTTCCCCGCTGGAGCCGCAGATGCGTATCGAGCAGGGTCAGGATGCTCTTGAGGGTCTCTTCCAGGTTCAGCGACTCCGCGAACGCCTTGGCGATATCGCTGAGAAGCTGCACTTCCGTCGCAAACGTCGTCTTCATCATG
>CAZDTD010000667.1:0-1012 GCA_964507995.1 uncultured Pirellulales bacterium
CCCGGTACGGCAACGACCCGAACAACTGGCACGCGACCATTCCGACGCCGGGAGCCGTCAACGACTGAGACCTTCCGAAGCGTGAAATTTGAAGTGGGGAATCGGATTATGCGTCTATCACAGAAGACCAACGCGTCCCCCTTGCGATCCTGGGCCATCGCGTGTTTGTGCGGGTTTCTCACGATCGTGGCCGCCCCCGGCATGTCTCGGGCGGCTGTCACAGAGTCGCTGAGTCCCCACGTGAGCATCGCTCGCGGCGCAATCAACGGCGTCGCCATCGAACGGGACGGCCGCAGACTCGTGGTCTACGGCGATCCGGCGCATGCCTGGAAGACCGCGGAGATGGTGCTGTTCACCCACAGCCGGCGGGACGTCGCCTGGGCAGGCCGGTCCCTCGTCGAGGGCGGGGCCGAATCCGTGGTCCCCGCCGGCGAGGCGGAGCAGTTCTCACAGGTCGAGAGTTTCTGGTCGGCCTTCTGGGACAAGCGATTCCACGACTACGCCCAGCAGAGCACCCGCGTGCTCGTCACGCCCATCCGAGTGGATCGCGAAGCGTGCGGAGGCGAACAGATCGCCTGGCAGGATCTCGCGGTGCGTGTCCTGGACACCCCGGGCTACACGCGAGGGGCGGTCTCTTATTTTGTGGAAGTCGATGGCCTCAACTACGGCTTCGTCGGCGACCTGATCTATGGGGATGGCCGACTGCTGGATCTCTACAGTCTTCAAGACGCCGTGTCGCAGGCTCACATCGGCGGTTACCACGGATACGCAGGCAGGATCGGCGATCTCATCGCCAGTCTGAGAAAGGTGGCCGAGCAGAAGCCGGACATCCTCGTCCCCGCTCGCGGCCCGGTCATCCGGGAGCCCGAAGCGGCAATCGACAGGCTGATTCACCGGCTCCAGGCGGCCTATGAGAATTACCTCTCGATCAGCGCGGGCCGATGGTATTTTCACGATCCGTACGACGTCCTCGCGGCACGCGCCCTCGGCGCCGAGGCCAAAATCCCCTGGA
>CAZDTD010000668.1:0-1002 GCA_964507995.1 uncultured Pirellulales bacterium
TGATCTGGTACGGGCCGGGACGGCACTGGGTGATGGCGCTGTACGATGAGACGGATGGCAAACGAGCGATTGCGTTTTATACGTCGCGCGACCTGCGGGCGTGGGAGTTTGCGAGCCGGATCGAGGGTTTTTTCGAGTGCCCGGAAATCTTCGAGCTGGCGGTCGAGGGCGGCTCCGGCGAGCGGCGGTGGGTACTGTATGCGGCGGACGGCGACTATATGATCGGCGCATTCGACGGGCGGGCGTTCACGCCGGAATCGGGCAAGCACCGGTTCAGCTACGGCAACTGCTTCTACGCGTCGCAGACGTATAGCGACGTGCCGGCGGCCGACGGCCGACGGGTGCAGATCGCCTGGGGGCGGGTGGAGGCCCCCGGCATGCCATTCAACCAGATGATGCTGTTTCCGGTCGAGCTGACGCTGCGGAAGACGGGCGAAGGCCTGCGCATGTTCGCGAAGCCGGTGCGGGAGATCGAGCGGCTGCGCGAGTCGAGACTGGCGTGGAACGATGTCACGGTGTCGGCGGGCAGCGACCCGGTCGGCGAGGTCGAAGGCGAATTGCTGCATGTGCGGGCGACGTTGCGGCCGCAAGGGGCGACGAAGTGCGGGCTCGTGGTCCACGGGACCGAGGTCGCGTGGGACACGACGACAGGCAACCTGGCGTGCCTGGATAAGACGGCGTCGCTCTCGCCGACCGACGGCACGCTCCGGCTGGAACTGCTCGTGGACCGCACGTCGATTGAGATCTTCGCCAACGAGGGGCAGGTCTACATGCCGATGGCCGTGGCCGGGCCACAAGGCAACAAATCCCTGCAAGTCCTCGCAACGGGCGGACCCGTGAAGGTCGAATCCCTCGAAGTCCACCGCCTCCGTTCCGCCTGGCCATGACCGGCCTGTCCCTCTGAACGGAAGATCGCAGTCAAGAGACGCATGTCACGCGTCGATAATACGCGCAGCAAAAAAGCGGGTGGCGGGGATCGAACCCGCGTAGCCAGCTTGGAAG
>CAZDTD010000669.1:0-1002 GCA_964507995.1 uncultured Pirellulales bacterium
GTCTGGTACATGATCACCATGGGACAGCCGGAGGAGGCGACCTCCAGCGTCGCGCTGCCGCTGGCGACAATCGCGAAATCCACCCGGCGGGCGGTGTCACGGACCGTATCGACGGAGTACTCGCACTGAAAGTCGGGGATCTGCGTCTGTTCGAGCAGCCGCCTGCGCTCGTCGCTGGCCGCGACCGCGACGAAATTCGCACCAGGATATTTCTGCTTCAATCGCGTCGCGATCTCCTGCATGGGCTTCCAGAGCGACCCGATTTCCGCAAGTCTCGAGCCCGGCATCAAGGCGATCTGCGCTCGATTGGGTTCGAAATGCGAGTAGTCCTTGCGAAAGCTCGACAGGTCGCTCGGCAGCCGGTCCAGGAGCGGATTGCCGACAAACGTCGTATCCACGCCCCGCTGGCGGAACCACGGCTCCTCGAAAGGCAGAATGCAGCACAGCTTGTCGCAGAGCCGGCGGAGCTTGCGAATCCGCCACCCGCCCCAGGCCCAGAGCTGCGGCGCGACGTAGAACAACGTCTTGACGCCGGCTCGACGGGCGGCCTTGGCGACGTGGAAATTGAACGAAGGCGAATCGCACACGATCATCAGATCGACCGGGTGCTCCTGGAGATACCGCCGGACCCGTCGCACGAGCTTGTAGAAGTGCCCGACGTGGGCAATGGCGGTATACGTCATGACCGCCCGGCCGACGGTGCTCTCGATGACCTCGCAGCCGGCAGCCGCCATCTTGGGCCCGCCGATCCCGACGAACTCGATCCCGGCGTCGAGCTTCTTGAGCGCAGAGATCAAGTTGCCGCAGTGCACGTCGGCACTCGGGTCATTCACACTGACGAACACGCGTTTTCTCTTCATATCTGCCATGGTCAGGAATCATTATTTTCGGTTCATCCGGTTTTTGCGTACTTCCGGCGGCACTTGGGGACGCCGTCCCCAAACCCCTGAGATTTATCGCTTTGCGCCAATAGCATAATCTGGGCAAGAGAGCGACGCCCCA